>JBIKXA010000109.1:0-12564 GCA_044356015.1 Roseomonas sp. | reverse complement strand
ACTTCGATCACCCGGTCGCCATTCAGCGGATCGAGCCCGGTGGTTTCCGTATCCAGCACGATCTGACGCATCAGTCGCGTGCCCTGAAGCGCAGCAGCAACCGCTTCAACTGCGCGACAGCGAAGTGCCGCGACAAGCCGCTATGGATCACCACATCCGCTTTGCAGCGCTTTGCGGCATCGGGCATTTGCCGCGCGCGAATGGCGGCTAGGCGTTCTGCCGTCATGCCGGGGCGGCGCATCACCCGCACCGCCTGCACCGCCGCGGGGGCCGAGACCACCAGCACCAGATCCACACGCTTTTCGCCGCCGGTTTCAAGCAAGAGCGGAATATCCAGTACCACCAACGATTTCCCAGCGCGGCGCGCCGCCGCCAAAAAGCGCCTTTCGGCATCCCGCACCAGCGGATGCACAATGCGTTCAAGGATTTTCAGCGCGGCGGGATTGCCCAACACCGCGCGCCGCAGCGCTTCCCGATCCACCGCGCCAGCGCGCGTGGTGCCGGGAAAGGCGGTTTCAATCGGCCGCACCGCCCGCCCGCCTGGCGCCTGCAATGCATGCACGGCTTGATCGGCATCGAAAATCGGCACGCGGTGGCGGCGAAAAGTCGCCGAGGCGGTGGATTTACCCATGCCAATTCCGCCGGTGAGGCCGATGATCTTCATGCGCCATCACGTTTTGGAATATCGGCCGCCACCACATCGCGCAGTGCCTGATCTACCTGCGGGGCCACGCCAAACCAGGCTTCAAACCCCGGGCGGGCCTGGTGCAGCAACATGCCAAGCCCATCCACCGCGACCAGGCCACGCGCCCGCGCCGCCGCCAAAAGACGCGTTTCCAGCGGCACATAGACGATATCGGCAACCACGGCGCTGGGCGCCAGGGCGCCAAGCTCCAACTCCAGCGGCGGTTGTCCCTGCATGCCAAGTGAAGTGGTATTCACCAGCAAAGCGGCCTCAGCCAGTGGCGGGCGGTCCGCAACATTGATCGGCCCGCCTAAATCCCGCGCCAGCGCCTCGGCCTTGGCCGGGGTACGGTTCACCAAGGTCACGCGCGGCGCGCCGGCATCCAACAGCGCCGCCGCAATCGCCCGAGCCGCCCCGCCGGCGCCCAGCAGCACCGCCGGCCCGGCATCCGCCCGCCAACCCGGCGCGGCTTCGCGGATGCTTTCCAGAAAGCCGAAGCCATCGGTGTTGGAACCCTCAATCCGCCCATCGCGAAACACCAGCGTATTCACCGCCCCGGCGCGGCGCGCGAAGGGCGCGACCTCATCACAAATCTCAAAGGCCGCGAGCTTATGCGGAATGGTGACATTGGCGCCGCGAAATCCGAGATCCACCAGCGCCCGCACCGCCTGCCCGAAGCGTTCCGGCGCCACGCCAAGCGGGATATAGGCACCCTCAATGCCATAGCGTTGCAGCCAGAACCCATGCAGCCGCGGAGAGCGCGAATGGGTGACGGGAAAGCCGAAAACCCCGGCAAGCCGGGCATGACCGGATAAAAGCTTCATACCGCCAGAAAGCACTTCAGCCAGTCGGAAAGCAAGCGTTCAGGCTCCCACTTGCCGCAGCCAATCCTGCAAATTGTAGAACACCGTCACACGACTGATCTTGCCATCGCGCAACGCATAAAACGCCCCGGCGGGCAGGGAATAGCGCTGGCCCTTGGCCGGCGGCAGCCCTTCATCGGTGGCCAGATATTGTCCTTCAACCCGAAATTCCGCCGCCGCCCGGCTACCATCCGGCCCCGCCATGATCACGATATCGCGCAATTCTTCCCGGTAGCAGCGCGCCATATGGTCCAGGAACGTGGCGAAGGCCGGCTTGCCATGCTGCGTGGCACCCTGGTTGATGTCATGCGCCACATCATCGGCCAGCAGCGCCAGCATGCCAGGCCAATCCCCGCGATTAAAGGCGGCGAGGTAGGCGGCGATGATCTCTTGCGCATTGGTCATGGCGGGATTCCTTGCCCGAGGGGCCTGCGATGCCTATAGAGCACCCCTCATTGCCGCCGCGCCAGAGCACAGATCCAGCATGACCGCCAAGCCCCCCAGTTTTCAGGACATCATCCTGCGCCTGCATCGCTTTTGGGCGGATCAGGGCTGCGTGATCCTGCAACCCTATGACATGGAAGTGGGCGCCGGCACCTTTCACCCGGCCACCACCTTGCGTGCGCTTGGGCCGAAGCCCTGGAAGGCTGCCTATGTGCAGCCATCACGCCGCCCCGCCGATGGCCGCTATGGCGAGAACCCCAATCGCCTACAGCATTATTACCAATACCAGGTGATCCTGAAGCCATCGCCGGCGGACCCGCAGGCGCTGCTGATTGAAAGCTATCGCGCGCTTGGCATTGACCCTGCTTTGCATGACATCCGCTTTGTTGAGGATGATTGGGAAAGCCCAACGCTGGGCGCTTGGGGCCTGGGGTGGGAAGTCTGGTGCGATGGGATGGAGGTGACGCAATTCACCTATTTCCAGCAGGTGGGCGGCATTGCCTGCGAGAAACCCAGCGCGGAACTGACCTACGGCCTGGAACGTCTGGCCATGTATATCCAGGGGGTCGAGAATGTTTATGACCTGGATTTCAACGGTGAAGGCGTGAAATACGGCGAAGTGTTCCTGCGGGCTGAGCGCGAATATAGCGCCCATAATTTCGAAGCGGCTGATACCAAAATGCTGTTCCGGCATTTTGAGGATGCGGAAGCCGAATGCGCCGCGCTTTTGGAACGAAAGCTCGCCCTGCCGGCCTATGACCAATGCATCAAGGCATCGCATCGCTTCAATTTGCTGGATGCGCGGGGGGCGATCAGCGTGACGGAACGCGCTGCCTATATCGGCCGCGTGCGGACGCTGGCAAAGGGATGTTGTGAGGCCTGGCTGGCTGGCGAAGGGGCGTGACCTTGCGCCTTTCGCGGTCTTCTACCATATCTCAGGTAGTTTCTACCACAGGTGCGCCATGGGTCAGCTGAACATCAAGGATGCCGCGCTGATTGCGGAGGCCAAGGAATTGGCGGCTCTGCTCCATACCAGCACTACGGGCGCCTTGCGTGTGGCGGTGCAAGAAAAGCTGGCGGCGACCAAGGAAGCGCGGGCGCGTAAGGTGGCGGCCATCATGGAAATTGGTGAGCGCGCATCCAAACTGGTGCCACCCGGAACCACAAGTGATCACAGCGACCTTTATGATGAGATGGGGTTGCCAAGATGATCCTTGATTCATCGGCGCTGGCTGCCATCCTGTTCAAGGAAGCTGATGCGCAGCGTTTCGCCGATGCGATTGGGGAGGCCGATGAGGTTGCGATTGCAGCGCCGACCCTGGTGGAAATCACCATGGTGACCGAAGGTCGCGCTCGCCCTGGCATGGCCGAAAAACTGGACGCACTGATTGAGGCTGCCGGAGCAGAGATTGTGCCCTTCACCGCCGCCCATGCCGCCATCGCCCGCGATGCCTGGCGCCGCTATGGCAAGGGGCGCCACAAGGCGGGGTTGAACCTTGGCGATTGCTTTTCCTATGCCCTGGCCAAGGAGCGCGGCCAGACCTTGTTGTTCAAGGGCGATGATTTCGCCGCAACCGATATAGAGCCGGCGATCAAACCCCATGGCTGAACTGCTGCTTGAATTATTCTGCGAAGAAATCCCGGCGCGCATGCAGGCACGCGCCGCGGAAGATTTGGCGCGTCTATTTGGCGATGGCTGCGCGGCGTTGTTGGAGGCACCTCCGCGCAGCTTCTACGGCCCGCGTCGCATAGGCCTCGTCGCGCAATTGAAGCCAAGTGTGACCACCGAAGCCAAGGAAGAACGCGGCCCGCGCATCGGTGCGCCGGAACAGGCGATTGAAGGATTTTTGCGCAAGCATGGCGCCACGCGCGATGCGCTGACGGAACAGGGCCAATTCTGGGTATTGATAAAACCCGGCCAAAGCGTGGAGGCACGCGCCTTGGTTGCTGCGGCGATCCCTGCCTTGATACGCGCCTTCCCCTGGCCGAAATCCATGCGCTGGGGCGGCACATCTTCCATGGTATGGGTACGGCCCCTGAAGCGCATTCTGTGCGTGCTGGATGGCGAAGTGGTGCGCTTCGATCTTTCGCAAAATGGCGATGATGGGCATGGGCTGGTGAGTGGCGATCAGACCGAAGGCCACCGCATCATGTCCCCCGGCGCTTTCGCCCTGCACAGCTTCGCCGAATACAAGGCGGGCTTGGCCGCGCGCCATGTGGTGCTGGAAGCCGAAGACCGCGCGCAGATGATCCGCGATGGTATCAATGCGCTCGCCGCCGCCGAAGGCCTGGAAGTGGTACCGGATGAGGGCCTGATTGCCGAAGTCGCGGGCCTGGTTGAATGGCCGGTGCCTTTGCTCGGGCGGATTGATGACGCCTTCATGGATTTGCCGCCAGAAGTCATGCGCACCACCATGCGCATCAATCAGCGCTACTTCGCGCTGCGCAAGCCGGATGGCACAGCAGCGCCGCGCTTCGCGCTGGTGGCGAATATCGCAGCGCCCGATGGCGGCGCGGCGATTGTCGCCGGCAATGAACGCGTGCTGCGCGCGCGCTTGGCGGATGCGCGCTTCTTTTGGGATTTGGACCGCAAGAAAGCTGGGTCGCAGAACGACCCAAAGGCTGCACCATCAGCCATATACGGCAACATCAGCGTTACGCTTGACACGCCGAAGTTACAGGCCACAGGTGTAGTTTCTCCAGGCTTAGATACTCGGAAACTCGACAATGTGGTGTTCCATGCCAAGCTTGGCACCCAGGGCCAGCGCGTGGCGCGGCTGGAAAACCTTGCGGGCCTGATCGCGGAAAAATTGGGCGCGGATGCGGCGCTCGCAGCCCGCGCGGCGCGCCTGGCGAAGGCTGATCTTGCTTCCGGCATGGTGGGTGAATTTCCCGAATTGCAGGGCGTGATGGGGCGCTATTACGCGCTGGCCCAGGGTGAGGATGCGCGCGTGGCGGAAGCGATTGCCGCGCATTATCGCCCGGTGGGTGCGGGCGATGCTGTGCCCAAGGAGCCCATCGCCATTGCGGTGGCGCTGGCTGATAAGCTTGATCAATTGGTCGGCTTCTTCGCCGTGGGTGAAAAGCCAACCGGCAGCGGCGATCCCTTTGCTTTGCGCCGCGCGGCTTTGGGCGTGATCCGCATCATTCGTGAAAACGGGCTGCGGCTGCCGCTGGCTGATGTAATGGGCGAGGCGTTTTTCCTCTTCCCACAAGCCACGAACGCCACTGCGGCGCCGGATTTCGGCGTGGAAATAGCGGAAGCCAAGCGTGCCAGCGGCTGGCAAGCACCCGCAAGCAGCGCGCACCCGCCTTTGGTGGCGGCTTTCGCCGCCGGCCTGCTCGATTTCCTCGCCGAACGCCTGCGCGTCCAGCTCCGCGGCGAAGGTGCGCGGCATGATGTTGTCGCCGCCGTCTTTGGTGCCGCGCCAGATGATGACCTCAACCGCCTGCTCTCCCGGGCTGATGCGGTGCGCGGCTTCGTTGAATCAGAAGCCGGCGCCAATCTGCTCGCGGCGCATCGCCGTGCGGTGAATATCCTCCGTATTGAGGA
The DNA here is from genome assembly GCA_044356015.1 of Roseomonas sp. Classification (GTDB taxonomy): domain Bacteria; phylum Pseudomonadota; class Alphaproteobacteria; order Acetobacterales; family Acetobacteraceae; genus Neoroseomonas. The sequence goes on along the minus strand of JBIKXA010000109.1, from coordinate 7,019 downwards.
AAAGCGCGACGGCCATGCCTTCGACACCGGCTATGAAGCGCATTTGCTGAAATTGCCGGAAGAAGCCGCCCTCGCCGCCGCCCTTGAAGAAGCCGGCAATCGCATCCGCCTCGATATCGAAGCCGAGGATTTTGAACGCGCCATGGAAGCCATGGCCGGTCTCCGCGCCCCGGTAGATGCTTTTTTCGAAAAAGTGATCGTGAACGACCCGGCGCCGGAACTTCGCCGCAATCGTCTGCGATTGCTCGCCCGACTTCGTGCCGCCATGGATGCCGTGGCGGATTTCTCCAAGATTGAAGCCTGAGGAACCCCCCATGACACAATGGGTCTATAGCTTTGGCGCCGGCCATAATGAAGGCCGTGCCGATATGCGGAATCTCCTGGGCGGAAAGGGCGCCAATCTGGCCGAAATGGCCTCGATCGGCCTGCCCGTGCCGCCTGGCTTCACCATCACGACCGAAGTCTGCACCGCCTATTACGAAAACGGGCAGAAATACCCGAATGATCTGGCGACGCAGGTGCGCGCCGCACTTGCACGCGTTGAAGAAGCGGTGGGCAATCGCTTCGGCGACCATCACCGCCCGCTGCTGGTTTCTGTGCGCTCCGGCGCGCGGGTTTCCATGCCGGGTATGATGGATACGGTGCTCAATCTTGGCCTGAATGACCAAACGGTTGAGGGCCTGGTCACGGCTTCCGGTGATGCGCGCTTTGCCTGGGATTCCTATCGGCGCTTCATCCAGATGTATGGGTCCGTGGTGCTTGATGTGGACCATCATCGCTTTGAGGAGATTATCGAGCATGTGAAGCTCGACACCGGGAAGAATGAGGATACGGAGCTCACCGCATCCGAATGGCATCGCGTGGTGGATGGCTATAAGGAAATGGTCGCCGAAGTTACCGGCAAGCCCTTCCCACAAGACCCTGAAACGCAGCTTTGGGGCGCGATTGGTGCGGTGTTCGGCAGTTGGATGAACCAGCGCGCCGTGACCTATCGGCGCCTGCATGACATCCCTGCCGAATGGGGCACGGCAGTGAATGTGCAAGCCATGGTCTTCGGCAATATGGGTGAGGATTGCGCAACCGGCGTGTGCTTCACGCGCGACCCTTCCACGGGCGAGAATATCTTTTACGGCGAATACCTGATCAATGCGCAGGGTGAGGATGTGGTGGCGGGTATCCGTACGCCGCAGCCCATGGCGAAGGAACGCTCCAAGCCCAGCGAACGCAGCATGGAAGAAGCCATGCCAGCAGCCTATGCCGAATTGGTGCAGGTGCGCGCCACTTTGGAACGCCATTACCGTGACATGCAGGACATTGAATTCACGGTGCAGAGCAACAAGCTTTATATGTTGCAAACGCGCAACGGCAAGCGCACGGCCGCCGCGTCCTTGAAGATTGCCGTTGATATGGCGCGGGAAGGTCTGATTGATCACACGGAAGCGGTGCGGCGCGTGAACCCTGCCGCGCTCGATCAATTGCTGCACCCGACCCTTGACCCCAAGGCGCCGCGCAAGCTGCTGGCCAAAGGCTTGCCGGCTTCGCCTGGTGCTGCCTGCGGCATTGTGGTGTTCAGTGCGGATGAGGCGGAAGCGCGCGCGCAAAAGGGCGAAAGCGTCATTCTGGTGCGGATTGAAACCTCGCCGGAAGATATTCACGGCATGCATGCGGCGCGCGGTGTGCTGACCACGCGCGGCGGCATGACCAGCCACGCGGCGGTGGTGGCGCGCGGCATGGGCCGGCCCTGTGTTGCAGGCTGTGGCGGCATTACGGTGGATTACAACAACCAATGCCTGAGCGCCGGTGGCGTGCGCATTGAAGCCGGCCAGATCCTTACGCTGGATGGTGCGACGGGTGAGGTTTTCATCGGCTCGGTCGCCATGGTGGAACCGCAGCTTTCGGGCGATTTCGCCACGCTGATGGGCTGGGCGGATCAGGTGCGGCGCTTGCGCGTGCGTGCCAATGCGGAAACGCCCCTGGATGCGGAAACCGCGCGGCGCTTCGGCGCGGAAGGCATCGGGCTTTGCCGGACGGAGCATATGTTCTTCGACCCGGAACGCATTGGCGCAGTGCGTCAGATGATCATGGCGGAAACGGAAGATGGCCGCCGCGCTGCCTTGGCACGCTTGTTACCCTTCCAACGCAAGGATTTCCTTGACCTGTTTGAGATCATGGCGGGCCTGCCGGTCACGATCCGATTGCTCGATCCGCCCCTGCATGAATTCCTGCCGCATAGCGAATATGAAATCGCGGAAGTCGCGGCATCCCTCGGCACCGAGGTTGAGGCGATGCAGCGGCGCATGCAGGAATTGTCGGAAGCGAACCCTATGCTGGGGCATCGCGGCTGCCGCTTGGGGATTTCCTTCCCGGAAATCTATGAAATGCAGGCGCGCGCCATTTTCGAAGCGGCGGCGGAAATTGGCCGCAAGACGCATAAGGCCCCGGTGCCGGAGATCATGATTCCGCTGGTCGCGACCAAGCGCGAATTGGAAATCACGCGCGCCATGGTGGATCGCGTGGCGCAGGAAGTTTTCGCGGAAGGCGGGTATCACGTTCTCTACAGCGTCGGCACCATGATTGAATTGCCGCGCGCGGCACTGACCGCCGATGCCATTGCCAGCGTGGCGGATTTCTTTTCCTTCGGCACGAATGACCTGACGCAGACCACCTTCGGACTTTCGCGCGATGATGCCGGCAAGTTCCTGCCGCTTTACATCGAAAAGGGTATTTTCCCGAAGGACCCGTTTGTATCCATCGACCCCGATGGCGTGGGCGCTTTGGTGCGCATCGCTGCTGAAAAAGGCCGCAGCGTGAAGGCCGATATCAAGCTTGGCATTTGTGGGGAGCATGGGGGCGATCCGTCTTCCATCCATTTCTGTGAAAGCGTCGGCTTGGATTACGTTTCCTGTTCGCCCTATCGCGTGCCGGTGGCGCGCTTGGCGGCGGCGCAGGCGGCGCTGCAATCGGGCGGGGCTGATCGCACCGCGTAATGGCCACCGCGCCGACATCCGCGGGGCGGGAAAGGTGTTGCGGGGTCTGCGGCCATGAAAGCCGCCAAACAGGCTTTCGCCCGCCCGTGCCGGAACAGGCGCCCGATCTGGATTTGCGCCCCGGAGAGCCGGTGCGGTCCACCATGGCGCGCTGGCTGCAAGCCTGCCCGCATTGCGGCTATGCAGCGCCTGATATTGCAGAGGCGCATCCTGCGGCCGCGCAGGCCGTAGCGGCGGCACCCTATCGCGCGCTGATTGCCGATACCGCGCATCCCGTTTTGGCGCGGCGTTTTCTGGCCTGGGCGCATGTGCTGGAAGAAACCGGCGCGCTGCATGCGGCTGCGGAAGCAACGCTGCATGCGGCTTGGGTGGCGGATGATCTGAACCGAGACGATCTGGCGCGGCTTTGGCGCCGCGAAGCGGTCGCGCTGTGGCGAAGCGGTCCGGCGCTGGATGCCGAACAGTCGGTGCGCGTGATTGATGCTTTGCGCCGCGCCGGTGATTTCGCGGAGGCTGAGGCCGCTGCAACGGCCCTTGCCGCGACCAACCCGCCGGAGGCGGTGGCGCAGGTCACGGCTTTGGAAGCGCGGTTGATCGCGGCGGAAGATGCGGGCCGGCATAGCATTGCCTCCGCCCTCGCCCCCCCGGCGCGGCGGCCGCATGTGACGCATCAAAAGTCTCCCGGGGCAAAAAAAAGGCCGCCCGAGGTGGGCGGCCTGAAATCCTGGCTGCGCAGGATATTCGGGGGTTAGGCGGCGTTACCCGTCGGCAGCGCGCCATCATTGGCGGCTTGCAGCGCGAAGCCCGGTTCAAAAACGCGGCTGATTTCACCGCGCGCCAGACCGATATCGGCCAATTGCCTATCCGAAAGCTGGTCCAGCGCCTTATAGGTGTCGCGCTTGGTGGGCCAGGTGGCGATGGCGGAGATCACCGCGCCGATGCCGGCGCCGATCATGGTAAAGACATGGCGGAAGGCGCGGGCGCGGGCGGTCGCGCGGGCAGCGGCGGCTTCCCGGTGGATAGCCTCAATCGTCGCGGCGCGGGCCGAGAGGCTGGTTTCGAGATTGGCGAAATGCGTGTTCATGTTTAGCTTTCCTTTGCGGAGGTGCTGGCCGATAGGGCAGCAGCACTGTCCGATAGGCGATGATATAGAGGCTTCTGGGACACAGGTGATGCGTGAAGACAACAGTAGAGCCATGCGCCAGACGCATGATTCCACAGAAAGCCATGCAACAAATGAGAAATATTTGGTCAGGAATTGCTCATGAACCGGGCTGAACGCTTGGGCGCCCTGCGCCTCGAACTCGCACGCATGGGGGTGCAGGGCTTCCTGATCCCCCGCGCAGATGAGCATTTGGGCGAATATGTGCCGCGTTCCGCCGAAAGGCTGGCCTGGCTGACGGGCTTCACGGGCAGTGCGGGGCTTGCGATTGTGCTGCCCCGGCAGGCGGCGGTGTTTTCCGATGGCCGCTATACGCTGCAAATCCGCAACCAGATTGATGTCGCGCATTGGGAACCACGCCATATCACCGAAGAACCCGCTGCTGAATGGTTGGCCGCCCATGCCGAAGGCTTGGTCATTGGCTATGACCCCTGGCTGCATAGCGAACCGGCGATTGAACGGCTGAAGCGCCCCGGCGTGACGTTTCGCGCGCTGCCGACCAACCCGATTGACGCGATTTGGGCGGACAGGCCCCGCGCGCCGGAAGCGCCGGCCCGCGCCCATCCGCTTTCCTATGCCGGCAAGCCATCGGGCGAAAAACGCACTGAGGCGGCGGCGGAGTTGCGCGCGGCGGGCGAAGATGCGGTGGTGCTGGCCGATGCGCATTCCATCGCCTGGCTATTGAATATTCGCGGCGGCGATTTGGACCATACGCCCTTGGCGCTTGGCTTCGCGCTGCTGTTCGCGGATGGCGCGGTCTCACTATTCATGGACCCGGCGAAGCTGGATCACGACACGCGCGCCTATCTGGGTAATGCGGTAGCGATTGCGCCGCGTGATGCCATGCCGGCGGCGCTGGCCGCCCTCAAGGGCAAGCGCGTGCGCATTGACCGGGAAGCGACACCTTCCTGGTTCACGGATTGGCTGCGCGATGCGGGGGCGGAAATCCGTGCGGGCGAAGACCCCTGCCGCATGCCGCGCGCCTGCAAGAATGCGGTGGAACAGGAAGGGGCGCGCGCCGCGCATCGGCGGGATGCGGTGGCCATGGCGCGGTTTCTGCGCTGGTTTGCCGAAGAAGCGCCGAAGGGCGGCTTGAATGAAATCTCGGCTGCCGCGCAATTGCTGGCGCTGCGGCGCGATGTGCCGCTGTTTCAGGCCGAGAGTTTTCCGGCCATCAGTGGCGCGGGTGAGAACGGCGCAATCGTGCATTACCGCGCGACGGAAGAAAGCCATCGCGCCATCCACCCGAATGAATGCTATTTGATTGATTCGGGCGGGCAGTATCTGGATGGCACCACGGACATCACCCGCACGCTTTGGACCGGGCCGCGCGCGGCACCGCAACGCTTGCGGGAATGCGTGACGCGTGTGTTGAAGGGCCATATCGCGCTGGCGACCTTGCGCTTCCCCGTCGGTGTCGCAGGGCCGCATTTGGATGCGCTGGCGCGGCGCCCCTTATGGGATGCGGGGCTCGATTACGATCACGGCACGGGGCATGGCGTTGGGTCCTATCTTTCCGTGCATGAAGGGCCGGCCGCTTTCAGCCGCGCGGCGCGCGTCGTGCCCTTGGCGGAAGGCATGATCCTGTCCAATGAGCCAGGCTATTACGCCACGGGCGAATTCGGCATTCGGTTGGAAAACCTGTTGCTGGTGCAAAAAGCGGAAATCGCCGGCGCGGCGAAACCTTTTCTTGAATTTGAAACCCTGACACTCGCACCTTTTGACCGTGCCTTGATCGAACCCGCATTGCTGACGGTGGCTGAGCGAGATTGGTTGAATGCCTATCATGCGCGCGTGGTGGCGGAGGTGGCGCCGATGCTGGGTGCGGAAACGGCGGCATGGTTGCGCGCGGCTTGCGCGCCGATTTAGCCCGCTGCCAGTTCCAGCCATTCGGCTTCGGTAAGGGTCTTCACGCCAAGCTCCGCCGCCTTGGTCGCTTTTGATCCGGCATCGGCGCCCACCACGACGAAATCGGTTTTCTTCGAAACTGATTTCGTGACTTTCGCGCCAAGCCTTTCAGCCAGGGCTTCAGCCTCATCGCGCGTCATTTGCTCAAGCGTGCCGGTGAAAACCATGGTCTTGCCGGCAAAGGGGCTGTCACCGGCATCGCTTTCCGTCACGGGTTCCGGCGTGACCTCCGCCGCAAGATCATCCAAAGCCGCAAGGTTGCGCGGTTCGGCGAAGAATTCGATCAGCTCTTCCGCAATGGCAGGACCAATGCCCTGGATCGAGCCCAATTCCTCCCGCGCTTCAGACCCGATGATATGCGCCGCGATCATCGCCGCGCGCCAGGCTTCCAGGCTGTGATAATGCCGCGCGAGCAGCTTGGCATTCTGTTCGCCAATGCGGCGAATGCCGAGGGCGAAGATGAAACGCTCCAACGCCACGCTACGCCGCGCATCAATGGCTTCCAATAATTTGCCGATCTTGCGCTCACCCCAGCCTTCAAAGCCTGCAAGGGTTTCGCGCTTCTGATGCAGGCGGAAAATATCGGCGGGGCTTTTGATCAAGCCCGCATCGAACAGGGTTTGGATGTTTTCTTCGCCAAGCCCTTCAATATCCATCGCGCGGCGAGAGACAAAATGCCGCAAGCGTTCGGTGGTTTGTGCGGGGCAGGTCAAGCCCCCAGTGCAGCGGCGTACCACGTCCTCGCCATCGCGAATGGCGTGGCTGCCGCAAGCGGGGCAATTCAGCGGGAAGGCGTAAGGCTTGGACTCCGCTGGGCGCTTTTCCAAGACAACGCCAAGGATTTGCGGAATGACATCGCCGGCGCGTTGCAGCGTGACGGTATCGCCAATCCGCACATCCTTGCGTGCTAGTTCATCCTCATTATGCAAAGTCGCGTGGCGCACTACGACCCCGCCGACATT
>JBIKXA010000009.1:0-38871 GCA_044356015.1 Roseomonas sp. | reverse complement strand
TGATCACGCCCATCCTGGCGGCGCTGACGCGGCAAGTGCTGGAAGGCATGTGGGAAGAATATGCCGAACAGCTTCGGTCCTTCGGGGCGGGGCCGTGGCGCGCGGTGCCGACATTGCTGTGGGATGGGCGCTTCATGTTGTTGACAGTGCTGCTGGCGGGGTTTGGCCGCGCGGCGGCGGAAGTGGGCGCGGTGATGGTGGTGGGCGGCAATATTGAAGGCTTCACCCGCGTGATGACCACCGCGATTGCGCTTGAAACCAGCAAGGGCGATTTGCCGTTGGCACTCGCACTTGGAATGGTGCTGATGGCGATTGTGCTTGGCGTGAATGCGCTGGCGCAAGGCGTGCGCGGCATTGCCGCGCGCTGGGCGGGCTGACATGCGCGCCCAAGACACCATTCTGCCGCTTTGCACGGAAGGCTTGGGTTTTTCCGCCGGTGGTGTCGAGATTTTGCGCAATGTTTCGCTCACGATTACCGCGGGCGCGCCGACGATGCTGATTGGCGCCAATGGGGCGGGCAAAAGCGTATTGTTGCGCGTGTTGCATGGTTTGCTGAAGCCCTCGGCCGGGCGCGTCTTCTGGGCTGCGACACCCGAACATGCCGCGCGGCGCCAGGCCATGGTGTTTCAGCGTCCGGTGCTGCTGCGCCGATCCGTCTTGGCCAATACGCTTTATCCTATGGCTTTGTCGGGCGTGGCGCGGGAAGAACGCGAAGCGCGCGCAATTGAAGCTTTGGCCCTGGTGGGGCTGGCTGATCGCGCTTCTGATCCGGCGCGCAAGCTTTCCGTGGGTCAGCAGCAGCGCCTGGCCTTGGCGCGTGCTGCCGCCTTGCAGCCGGAAGTCCTGTTTCTGGATGAGCCTTCTGCCAGCCTTGATCCCGCCGCAACCCGCGCGGTGGAGGAGATTGTGCAGAAGCTTGCCGCGCGCGGCACCAAGATTGTGATGACAACGCATGATCTGGCGCAGGCGCGGCGGCTGTCGGGCGATATCATTTTCCTGCACCGCGGCAGCATTTTGGAACAGGCATCAGCCGAGATTTTTTTTCAACAACCCGCATCGGAAATCGCCCGCGCCTTTCTGCGCGGCGAATTGGTGTGGTGAGGCTTTTCATTTCCAGCAAGGAGAATTGACATGATGCATCTGCTTCGTCGTGCGGTATTGCCAATCCTTATGGCGGCTTTTGCGCTGCCGGCCATGGCGCAGGAACGCAGCATTACCGTTGCTTCCACCACCAGCACGGAACAATCCGGGTTGTTTGGCCATATCCTGCCGATCTTCACGCGTGAGGCTGGCATTGCCGTGCGTGTGGTGGCCTTGGGCACCGGCCAGGCCTTGGATGTTGGGCGGCGCGGGGATGCGGATGTGGTCTTTGTGCATGATCGCGCGGCGGAAGAACGCTTTGTCGCGGAAGGCTTCGGCGGGCCTCGGCGCCATGTGATGTTCAATGATTTCGTTATCACCGGCCCCGCTTCTGATCCCGCGCGCATCGCCGGGCTTGGCGATACGGCGGAAGCGCTGCGCCGCATCGCCGCCGCACGCGCGCCCTTTATCAGCCGGGGGGACCGCAGCGGCACCCATGCGGCAGAACTTCGCCTGTGGCAATTGGCCGGCGTGGATCCCGCAAGCGGGCGCGGCCAATGGTATCGTGAAGTGGGGCAGGGCATGGGCCCGGCGCTGAATACTGCTGCCGCGCAAGGCGCCTATATCCTTGCCGATCGCGGCACCTGGCTGAGCTTTCGCAATCGGCAGGATCAGCGGATTTTGATTGAGGGTGATACGCGCCTGTTCAACCAATATGGCATCATGCTGGTGAATGCGCAGCGCCATCCGCATGTGAAGGCCGCCGATGGGCAGCGCTTCATTGATTGGCTGCTTTCATCCGCCGGTCAGGCCGCGATTGCTTCCTATCGCATCAATGGGGAACAGCTTTTCTTCCCCAATGCGGATAAGCCGGAACCGGCGTCCTGAGGCGGATTTTCAGCTAACCGCCACCCGCGCTTCGGCGCGGGCTTGGCGGCCCTTTTCATCCGTCCAGATGAATTCGAAATGGCTCGGCTTTTCCATCCGCACGAAAAACACGTGATAGGGGTTGGTCGCCGTGCCATTCTGGAAATCGGCGGCAAAAAGCGTCTCACCATTCAGCCGCACCATCAGCCGCGTCAGCATATCGCGCGGCAAGGCGCGGCCAGATTCATGGCGCAGCCCCGTTTCCATCGGGTGTTCGATCAGCGTGCGGATTTCAATCACCTCACCAGCGCGGGCGCTGCGGGGGATGCGAATGCGGGGTTGGGCTGGCAGCGCGCTCATGAAAGGCACCCCCCGGCGCCAACGCGCAATTCCGCGGTGGTGCGCATTACGCGGCCAGTGCTGGTTTCCGCCAGCACGATCAGGCGCTGATCTTCCGCCAGGCGAATGCGCGTTTGCACTTCTGCGCGCGCCAGCATCGGCGTCAGGCGGAAGGTCGCGACCCCAGGTGTGGGGTTGCGGGACGCAAAGACATGAATGGCGGTGATGTGGTCCTGCGCGGTCATCGGGCTTTCCACAACGATACCAAGCGGCACCTGGCCGCCATTTTCGGCAAGCGCGGGCACGCGGAGCGCAATACCGCCATCAGAGACGGGCTTGTCGCCAACCGCGTCCCGCAGGGCGGCATTGAGTGGATCATCCGCCCGCGCCGCGGCGGCGAAGGGTAGCGCCAGAAGCGCGAGGCAGGTTCTGCGAGCGATCATCAACACCTCCATGCCGCGCCGTGGCAAAAGGGGGGCGCAGCAAGAAATTCTCCAATTCCGGGCGTCTTGAGCCCTTGATCAAGAGTGATATGGCGCGAGTATTTTTCAGGTGCAAGCAGAAATTTTTAATACTATCAGTAGGTTATCTGGGATAAAGGGCTTGCTGCCGAACGGGGGAAATTTGGAAAATCCTTCTCATTGATCCAGACGGAATAACGGGCGCAAATGCAGCCCCAGCCAATTGCCGGCCAGCCCCGGCAGTATCCAAAGCCAGCCATGCAGGCTGCCGGACGCGATCCCCGCCACATAGGCGCTGATATTGCAGCCCGAAGCCATGACGGCACCATAACCGAGCAAGAGGCCACCAATGACGGAGGCGCAACAATGCCGCCATGGCAACCGCCATTGTGGTTTGAAACGTGCGGCAAGTGCGGCGGCGAAAAACGCGCCCAGCATCAGGCCGAAATTCATCACACTGCTGCGTTCCGCGAGCAGCGGGCGCAGGAACGCTTCCGTGCGTGTCGGGTCTTCCCAAAACATCCAGAAGGCGGGTTCATCCCAGCCCAATTCAGCGACGATGCGCGAACCCCAGAGTGGGAAGGATGCCGTGATCACCCAGGGCCGCCCCGCTGCCCAAAGCGTGATGATGTTGAGAATGGCGAGGATAATCGCGGCCATGGCCCAGGACCAAAGCCGCGGTGATGCTGCTGATGGCGCAATGAAGATCGGTTCAACACGGCCATGGCGGCGTTGTTCGATCACGCGCGATGCCAGCGCCACAACGGCGAAAATCATGATGCTGCCGATGATTGTTGGCCATAGCCCAATCAGATCCGGCAGGGATGTCGCGGAAAGTGCTGGAAGCTCCGCCCATCTTTCGGAATCATAAGCCGCGATGGTGGCACCGATGATAAAGAACATCAGCGTCAGCAGCATGCGCGTATTGCCGCCTCCGGTGGTATAGAGCGTGCCGGAAGCGCAGCCGCCACCCAATTGCATGCCAAGGCCGAAAATAAAGGCGCCAATGATCACCGCGACACCTGCGGGAAACACAATGCCGCGCGCCGGTGCACCGGCCAGCGTGCCGGCATGAATGGCGGGCAGCATGATGATCACCAGAATACCGAGCATGAGCATTTGCGCGCGCAGCCCCGCCCCGCGCCCTTCCGCCAGCGCCTGGCGAAAACCACCGGCAAAGCTGAAGGCACCGCGATAAAGCGTAAAGCCAAGGGCGGCGCCCAGCCCCCACAGCAGCGCGTGATTGGCGCCATAGTGCAGCGCCAACCCAAACGCACCCAGCAGCAAAAGCAAAGCCGCGATCATGGCTGGCAGGGCTTGAGGCACAGCGTTGAACCCTTTTGCGTTAAAGGAGGACAACAGGAATCAGTGACAGCACCAATGCCAAGGCCATGGCATAGTTGAAAAGCCGAAAAGCACGATCAGAAGTGAGCAGCCGGCCAATCGCAACCCCAAAACCACACCAAAGCGTTGAGGAAATCACCCCAGCAAAAAGAAAAGCCGCTGCCACACGCGCTGCCTCAGACCAGACGGGCGCCTCGGGCGCGGTATAGGCGGCGAGTGCGCCGACCCCCATGATCCAGGCCTTGGGGTTCACCCATTGAAAGCCCGCCGCTTCAAAAAAGCCGATGGGTTGCGCCGCACCGGCACCCTTGCCGCGGCCCGCTGTTGCGATGCGCCAGGCGAGGTAGATCATATAGCCAGCACCGACATATTTCAGCGCCAGATGCAGCCAGGGCAGCGCGGTGAAAACCGTGCCAAGCCCAAGCCCAATCGCGAGTACCATGGCCGGAAAGCCAAGAATAATCCCAAGCATATGCGGTACCGCGCGGCGAAAACCGAAATTGGCGCCGGAGGCTGTGAGCATCGCGTTGTTCGGCCCGGGCGTACAGCTTGTGGTCAAGGCGAAACCAAGCAGCGCCCAGAAAAGCGGATCATGCAAAGTGGTTTTCCCTGCGGTTGGGAAGGTAGAAGCCGCGCTTCCTAGGCGGGCCGTCACGCGATGGCAATGGCGCGCGTTCAAGGCGCGGTCTGGACGCGCGCGCCAAGCTGTATCACGCTGCGCAAAACACGCGCCTTATCGGAGACGCCCATGGGTTCCCTGCTTTTCTCGCCGCTCACCATTCGCAGTGTGACGATCCCGAACCGCGTGGTGATGCCGCCGCTCTGCCAATATTCCGCGATCGAAGGTTTGGCGAATGATTGGCATATGGTGCAACTGGGTCGCTTTGCGGTGGGGGGCTTTGGGCTGATTTTCACCGAAGTGACATCCGTGCTGCGCGAAGGTCGGATCACCCATGGTGATCTTGGGCTATGGTCGGATGCGCATATTGAACCGGTGCAGCGGCTTGCGCGCTTCATCAAGGCGCAGGGCGCGGTCCCGGCGATGCAGCTTGGCCATGCTGGGCGCAAGGGTTCTTCGCAGCGTGCCTTTGAAGGCAATGGACCCTTGGGCGCGCCGGAGGCCGCCAAGGGCGAAAAGCCTTGGCCGTTGGTGGGGCCGACCGCAACGGCGATTGGTGAAGGCCATGTGCAGCCAGAGGCTCTGACCAAGGACGGCATGGCCGATATTCGTGAAGCCTTTGCCACTGCCGCGCGGCGTGCGCTTGCCGCCGGCTATGAGGCGATTGAGGTGCATTGCGCGCATGGCTATCTGCTGCATCAATTCCTCTCTCCGCTTTGCAATACGCGCAATGATGAATATGGCGGCGATCTTGCCGGGCGCATGCGCTTCCCGCTTGAAATTGTGCGTGCTGTGCGTGAAGCCTGGCCGGAAAACCTGCCGCTTTTTGTGCGGATTTCCGCCGTTGATGGCGCTGATGGCGGGTGGGAAATGGAAGACAGCGTGGCCTATGCGCGCGAATGCCAAAGACTTGGCGTTGATGTGATGGATTGCTCATCAGGTGGCATTGGCGGCAGCGCCACGGGCAGCAAGCGGGTGCCGCGCGGCTATGGTTTTCAGATTCCCTATGCCGCGCAAATCCGCCGAGAACTTGGGATGAAATCCATGGCGGTTGGGCTGATCATCGGCCCGCATCAGGCCGAAGTTGCACTTGCCGCGGGCGATGCAGATTTGATCGCGATTGGACGCGAAGGCATGAATAACCCGAATTGGCCCTTGCATGCGCGTGCCGTACTTGAACCCGGCACCACAGAGGAAGTTTTTGGCTGCTGGCCGCCGCAGCATGGCTGGTGGATGGAAAAGCGTGGCGCGGTAATGAATGCGCTTGGCACCCCGCCGACATGATTCTGAACATTAAGAAAGGAAACGCAGTATGAAACTCGCTTACTCACCCAATAGCCCCTATGTGCGGAAATGTGTTGTGCTGGCGATCCAACGCGGCATTGACAAGCAGATGGAGCTTTGGACGGTTGGCACCACCGATCCCGCGCTGTTGAAGGTCAATCCGCTTTCCAAAGTGCCGACCTTGGTGCTGGATGATGGCACCGCGCTCTATGACAGCCCCGTGATTTGCGAATATCTGGACAGTGTGGGTGATGGGCCGAAGATGTTTCCGCCTGCCGGGCCAGCGCGTTGGAAGGCGTTGCGTCAGGAAGCGCTGGGCGATGGGATTCTGGATGCAACCCAGCCGCGTCGGCGCGAAATTGCGCTGCCGCAGGATGAAGGGCGGCAGTCCTACATCGCGCTGCAGCAGGGTAAGGTGAAGGCAGCGCTAGCGGTGTTGGAAGCGGAAGCCGATAGCCTTGGCATGCTGACGAATATTGGTGAAATCACCATTGCCTGCGCGCTTGGCTATATGGATTTCCGCTATCCGAATGAACCCTGGCGGCCTGGGCATCCCAAGCTTGAAGCCTGGTATGCGAAGGTTGCCACCATGCCGGCCATGGCACGCACTGTCCCGCCCGGTTGACGTAACGCGCCTGGTGCGCTGTGCCCTGCGTTTACGCGCGGGTGGCGGCGCACCAGGCTTTGGCGATATCAATACGCTTTGCCACCCAAACCTGATCGCCCAATTCTGCAAGTCGGGCCAGTACTTTCTCAAAGGCAGGGAAGCGCGCAGGCCGCCCTGCGATGCGCAAATGATAGCCGATATTGAGCAGGCGCGGTTTTCCTTGTTTTGCCTCGGCAAGCAGCACGTCCAACGCGTCATTCACATATTCCACCATCTCACTGGCGCGCACGAAGCCATTTGGGTGGAAGAATTTCATGTCGTTGGTATCAAGCGCATAGGGCAGCACTGAAAGCCCCGGATATGCCGGGTCATGATATGGCACGTCATCATCGAAGGCGTTGGATACCCAGGTAAATCCGCGTTCCTGCAGCAGCCCGCGTGTCCAGATGCTTTCCGAACCTCGGCAGAAAAAACCTTGCGGCGTTTGACCACAAGCTTTGGTCATGGCCGCTATGCAACGATCAAGATCGGCAGCTTCCGCTTCGCGTGACGTGTAATCCGATTGTGGGCGCCAGAGCCAGCCATGGGCAGCGGCTTCATGTCCGCGCCTTATTGCTTCCGCGGCGAGTGCGGGCGCCCGTTCAACGGCACGGCCGCACATCAAAAAAGTGGCGGGAAGTGCGTGACGGTCCAGCGCATCCAACATGCGCCAAAAGCCTGCACGCGTGCCATAGGCGAAGATTTGTTCCTGCCCCATATCCCGGATACCTGGGGCGACGACACTGATCACCTCACCAATGCGTTCGCATTGCGGGTCGCCGTCACCCACTTGCTGTTCCGCGCCTTCTTCGAAATTGACGGCGATGGAAACGGCAAGCCGCGCGCCATTCGGCCAGCACATATCCGGCCATTTGCCACCATAGCCGACCATGTCGCGTGTCATGTGAAATCTCCTTTGCGGGCATGCCGTCCGAACCAGCACAGCGCCGCACCGGCAAGCGGCAGCGTGGCGAGTAGCGCGAAAGCGTAGCGATAGCCGTGCAATTCCTGCCCAAGCACGGCGATCAGCGGTGGCCCAAGCACGGCGCCGGCGAAGCTGAGTGAGATCACCGCACCCGATGCAGCGCCCGCGGCGCCGGGCGGCGCAAGGCGCACACTTTCCGCCACCAATACGCCATTCCATCCGGCAGTACTGGCGCCGATCGCAACAAATAGCAGCACCAGCAGCAGGGTTTGGGTGCCGCCAACCAGTGGCAGCATCATCAGGAAAATTCCTGACAGCGCACCGATCAGCATCAGCGCACGCTGACCGCCCATGCGCGTATCGGCAACCAACGCCCAACCAATACGCGACAGCCCGCCCACCACCTGGCAGAGCCCAACCAGCGCGCCAGCCGATACGGAATCCCAGCCATAATCACCAATCAGCATCGCAACCATATGCGCGCCAAGGCCAATCTGCACCAGGGCGTAACACGCAGCCGCAAGGCCAATCACGCCAAGCGCGGGCGATTTCAGCAGCAGCAATGGTCCTGCTTGCACGGCAGGCGCTCCTCGGTCCTGATCCCAATCTGCGCGCTTGAAATGCAGGCCGATCACCATCATTAGCAACATCGCAGCCGCAATCAGCATGGCGTTGCGCCAGCCCAAGAATTCCGCCGTGCCAGGCAGCATCAAGCCCGCGAGAGCGACACCAAAGGGAACCCCCATTTGCTTCAGGCCAAAGACCATATTGCGGCGTGATGGCGGCGCAAGCTTGCCAAGCAATTGTGACGCGGCCGGGTTGGTCAGCCCATAGGCAAGTCCGATCAGAATCGTGGCTGGCACGGCGATGGAAAGCTCCGCGAAACTCAGCAAGGAAACGCCAATCGCCGCCGCCAGCAGCGCAATTTGCGTGGTGCGCGCCGGTCCCCATATCGCGAGCCAACGCGGCCCATAAGCAGAAGCGAAAACCGCGCAGAGATAAACAAGGCCCACCTGATAGCCGATATTGGCGCGCGCCATGCCGAAATCCGGCGCGGCATAGGCGACCAGAACGGGCAGCGCGTAAACCGCCATGGTCGCCAAGGCTTGCGCCCCCGCCAATAAAAAAAGCGCGAGTGTGAGGCCATGAGGGTTACTCATGCGGCGGTCTCAATCACGCCTGATGCAGGCCCCGCCGATAGGTGGAAGGTTCCATATCCTTCACCGATTTCGCACGTTTTTCGAGCCAATAGCTCTGCGCCGGCGGCATGGCATCGAAAGCCGCCTCCACGCCAAGCTTGCGCGCGGCATCGGTTGGCCAATTCGGATTATAGAGAATCTCCCGACCGATCGCGACCAGATCCGCATCGCCTGCTTGCAGAATCGCCTCGGCCTGATCAGCATGCACAATCAGGCCAACCGCCATGGTGGCGATGGGCGCCTCGTGGCGCAACCGCCGCGCATATGGCACCTGATAGCCATAGCCAGGCCGCGCCGCCATGGGCGGACCACCCGTGATGCCACCCGATGAACAATCCACCACATCAATACCAGCAGCGCCGACAAGCTTGGCCAGGCGAATGCTTTGTTCCACATCCCAGCCTGCATCATCTTCGACTGAGAAGCGCATGAAAAGCGGCTTATGCGCCGGCCACACCGCACGCACCGCTTCCACCACTTCAAGCGCAAAGCGCATGCGGTTACGCTCCGTCCCGCCATAATCATCATTGCGCCGATTGGCGGATGGAGAGAGGAATTGATGAATCAGATAACCATGCGCCGCGTGGATTTCTAGAACATCAAATCCCGCAGCATCCGCGCGCCGCGCAGCATCCGCCCAATGCTGCGCCATTTGTGGAATTTCATCGCGCGTCAGTGCACGCGGCATGGGGTCCCCTGCATCGCCGATCTCGGCACTGGGTGCGACAAGTTCCCAAGCATCCCAATCCGTCATCGCAGCGCTTTGAACGAGTGGCGCACCACCTTCCCAGGGACGAAAACGCCGCGCCTTGCGGCCGGAATGGCCAATTTGAATCGCGGGCACTGAACCATTGGCGCGGATTAAATCCGCCACACGCTTCATGCCTGGGATGAAAGCATCATCCCAAAGCCCGGTATCGCCAAGCGTGCCACAACCGCGCCGTTCTACCTTGGTGCTTTCCACCATCACCATGCCGGCACCACCCGCGGCAAAGCGGCCTGCGTTCATCAAGTGCCAATCAGTGATGAAGCCACGATCCGCCGCATATTGATGCATCGGCGCGACCACCACGCGATTCTTCAGCGTAATGCCGCGCTTGGTCCACGGCGTGAAAAGCAGGGGCAGGGTCATGGCAGTATTACTCTCCAAAAATTTCAACGTCTCGACTCAGGCGATTGGTAGTGGTGGCATCATCACTTCGCCGGATGCACCGCCATCCAATGCCGGGCGATATCCACGCGGCGCGTGATCCAGACATCGCGCTTATCCGCCATGTAATCCAACAGTCTTTGCAGCGCGACCGCGCGGGCCGGATGGCCAATCAGGCGCATATGCAGCCCAACCGACATCATCTTGGGTTGCCCCTTGCGGCCTTCTTCATAGAGCATGTCGAAGGCATCGCGGATATAGGAAAACCATTGATCAGACGTGCCCATCCAACCGGCATATTTGCCATCATTATTCGTGAGCGAATACGGCACCACCAGATGCGGTTTGTCATTCACGCGCGTCCAGATCGGCAATTCATCCCCGTAATAATCGCTATCGTATAGAAACCCGCCTTCTTCCACGACCAATCGGCGCGTATTCACGGAGGGTCCATAGCGGCAATACCAGCCATCTGGCCGATGCCCGACGGTCTTTTGCTGGCTTTCAATCGCTTTGCGGATGTGGTCGCGTTCTTCTTCTTCCGATAATTCGAAATGCTTCACCCAGCGCCAGCCATGGGAACAGACATCATAGCCTGCGGCCTTGATGGCGGCTGCCGCTTCGGGGTTGCGTTCCAGCGCCAGCGCGCAGCCGAAAATCGTCACCGGCAGGTTGCGTTCCTGGAACAGCCGATGCAGGCGCCAGAAACCGACGCGGCTGCCATATTCAAACATGCCCTCAGCCGCCAGATCGCGGCCCGATTTCACCTGATTGAGGCCATGGGCTTCCGTCAGGCCATTTTCCGTGACGCCATCACCAAGTTCGAAAGAAGGCTCACTGCCTTCCTCATAATTGATCACGAAATTCACGGCGATTTTCGCGCCGCCTGGCCATTGCGGATCGGGCGGATTGGCGCCGTAGCCAATGAAATCCCGTGTGACTTGATAAGTCATGGCGTCGAGTCCTTTCAGGTGGAGGCGGCCTTCTGCAAGGCGCGCCAGATCTTCTCAGGTGTCGCAGGCATATCGGGCGCAGGCGCGCCGCGTAGCGCAAGCGCATCGGCTATGGCGTTCATCACTGTTTGCGGCGCGGCAATCGCCCCCGCTTGGCCAGAGCCTTTCACACCAAGCGGATTGGCCGCTGTTGGAGTGCCTTCCAGTATCACTTCAATCGCGGGCACATCATCCGCGCGCGGCAGGGCGTAATCCATCAAGGAACCACTCAGCAATTGGCCTGACTCACGATCATAAATGATGTCTTCCAGCATGGCTTGACCGATGCCCTGCACCAGCCCGCCCTGCACCTGGCCTTGCGTCAGGCGTGGATTCACGAGACGCCCGTAATCATCCACCGCAACATAGCGCGTGAGGCGCGCATGGCCAGTATCGGGATCAATCTCTACCTCCGCCACCTGACAGCCATTGGGAAAGGTCACCAGGTCGGAGGTATTGTGACCAGCTGCGGCAAGCCCTGACGTCACGCCTTCAGGAAGGTTCATGGAATCTTCAGCCGCGCGCGCGATCTCCGCCAAGGTGATGAAGCGCTTCCCATCGGGCAGGATAAAGCGCGCATCAGCGAAAGAAAGCACGGTGGGGTCGGCTTGCAGCAAATGCGCGGCAATCAGGCGCGCTTTTTCCATGAGTGCATCCAGCGCCAGCACCAGCGCACCACCACCCAAATGGAGTGAACGCGCGCCGCCATGCCCATTACCATTCGGCAGTAGATCCGTATCGGCTTGTTGCACATGCACTTCCGCCGGCGTCAGCCCAAGCCGGTCAGCGATGATTTGCGCATAGCTGGTTTCATGGCCTTGCCCATTATTATGCGTACCAATCGCCGCAAGTGCCTGGCCTGACGCGTCAACCGAAACTGATGCCCATTCACCCGGTGCGCCGCGGGCGGTTTCCAGAAAACAGGCAAGCCCGCGGCCGAGCAACATGCCGCGCCGCGTCGCTTCTTTTCGTCGGGCCGCAAAACCTGCCGCATCGGAAGCCCTTTCCAACACAGTAAGATTGGCGGCGAAGCGCCCACCATCCACGGCCATGCCCATGGCGGTGCGATGCGGTGCATTAGGCAGCATATTCAGCGCGCGCAGCGCGGCCGGGTCGCGGCGCAGCACGCGCGCGGCTTCATGCACCAGCCTTTCGATAATGTAATTCGCCTCTGGCTTGCCAGCACCGCGATAAGCATCCACGGGCAGGCTATTGGTGAAGGCGCCGCGCACCTCCAGATGCATCGCCGGAATTGCATAAACACCGCCCATGGCGGTGGAGAAAGCATTGGTCGGACAATGGGGCCCCACCGCGGAAAGATAGGCGCCCATATCGGCGATGCTGCTGATCTCCAGACCTAAAAATCGGCCATCATGCGTAAGCGCCAGTCGCGCTTTTGCGCGCAGATCGCGGCCATGCACGGCGGCGGCGAATTCCTCGCTCGGTTCCGCCTGCCACGCAATGGCGCGGCCAAGTCGCCGCGCGGCCCAAAGCGCCAGTACATATTCCGGGAACAGGAAATTCTTGGCGCCAAAGCCGCCGCCGACATCGGGGCAGACAAGATGAAACATGGCTTCCGGCAGGCGAAACACGGTCGCGAGCTGGCGGCGAATGCCATGCACGCCCATGCCTGTGAAGATCAGCTCGAAGCGCTCATCATCAAAACGCGCCAGCGCGGCGCGGGGTTCAATCGGCACGGCATGAACGCGATTATTGAACAGATCAAGGCTAACAATATGATCCGCCTGCGCGAAAGCTGCATCGGTGGCCGCGCGATCGCCTTTGAGGAAACGAAATGCCTCATTGCCGGGCGCTTGTGGCCAGATTTGTGGTGCTTCCGCGCAAAGCGCAAACGCGCCATCAATCACGACAGGCAAGGGATCGTAGCGGAGCTCAATCGCCTCCGCTGCGTCACGCGCAGCGGCGATACTGGTTGCAATGATCAAGGCCGCTGCCTCACCCAAATGCCGCACGCGATCCGTGGCGAGCACGGGGCGCGGCGGCACGATCATGGGCGCAACACTTGCGACCACTGCCGTACAGGGCAAAGGCGCCAGATCATCGGGGGCGAGGTCCGCTGCAGTGAAAACATCCACCACGCCCGGCATGGCGCGCGCTGCTGCCGTATTGATCTCATGCAATACCGCATGGGCGTGGGGTGATCGCAACACCACGGCATGCAGCGCATCAGCGGGGATGATATCCGAAACGTAACGCCCGCGCCCGGTCAGAAACCGCGCATCTTCCAGCCTGGCGATGGACTTGCCGCTGAACATCAAGCGCCTTTGCTCAAGCGCTTGGCGACAAATTCAAGCCTGTCCTGGCCCCAGAAGATATCCTCACCAATCACATAAGAAGGCGCACCGAAGACACCGCGTTCCAGCGCGGCGGCGGTATCGGCCTTGCGCTGTTCCAGCCAACGCGGGTCTTCCGCCAGGCGCAGCAACGCATCCGCATCCAGGCCGCAGTCGCGCATCAGCGTCGCGAGTATCGCCTTGTCGCCCGTATCCTGTTCTTCCTGCCATAACGCCTTCAGGATGCGATGCGCCAGGCGAATGGCCGGCGCATGGCCTTGCGTTTCGCGCAGCGCAATCACGCTTGCCGCGCCTGGCAATTCATTGGCCGGGAAATGCTTGGGATGAATATTGATCGGAATACCCAGCGCATCGCGCCAGCGCTGCAATTCCTGCAAGCGATAGGCCTGGCGCTGCGGTGACCGCTTGGGTAGCGGCAAGCCACCGGAACCGGCAAAGATGGTGCCGAAATCCACCGGCCAGATACGGAGTTCCGCCCCATGTTGCGCTGCCAAGGCTTCAATCCGCGCCGCGCCCAAATGCGTCCAGGGCGAATTCAGCGAAACATAATAATCAATCAGCAGGGTCATGGCGTTTCCCTAAGCGATGATGGGGCAGGCGGTGGCAGCACGCACTTCGTCCAGACTCACAGCGGGCGCAAGATCGCGCAAGGCGAAACCCTCACCCATTGGTGCGAAAAGGCCAAGGTCCGTTACCACCAAGGTCACAACGCCAGCGGCGGTAATCGGCAGGCTGCAACGCGGCAGCAGCCGGGAAGCGCCATCACGCGTGCGATGTTCCAGCATGATGAAAACGCGCTGGGCGCAGGCGGCCAAATCCATCGCCCCGCCAATGCCGCCGCCCTTGGCGCCCTTCAGTTTCCAATTGGCGAAATCGCCATTCGCCGAGACTTCATAGGCACCCATCACCGTCACATCCATCCGCCCACCACGAATCAGCGCAAAGCTATCGGCGTGATGCACAATGGAAGCGCCGGGATTGAGCATGACATTCTGCCCGCCGGCATTGACCAGATTCAAATCCTCGGTTCCCGGCGCGCAGACTGCGCCATAACCAATCACGCCATTTTCGGCATGGAAGATGATGTCACGATCCCCCATCGGCACATCGGCGATCATGGTCGGCATGCCGACACCAAGATTGACCACCCAGCCATCCTGAAATTCGCGCACCAGCCTTTCGGCCATTTGCATGCGAGTCCAGCTCATCGTGCGGCCTCCCGCTTTTGGGTCCAAAGACCCATGGGGGCAGGTGGGACGCGGATCAGCCGATGCACCACAAGGCCAGGTGTATGGACATCATCCGCATCCATGGCACCGGCGGGCAGAATATCTTCCTCCACCTCCACAATTGTGGTTTTTGCAGCCATCGCCATCAGCGGATTGAAATTCCGTTGGCTGCGATGAAAGCGCAGATTGCCCACGGCATCCGCCCGCGCGGCGCGGATAAACGCGTAATCCACCGGCAGCGCATATTCCAGCAAGTAGCGCCTGCCATTGATCTCGCGCGTTTCGCGCCCTTCAGCTAGTTCGGTACCAACGGCGGTTGGCGTGTAGAAGGCGGGAATACCCGCACCTGCGGCGCGCAGCCTTTCTGCCAGGGTGCCTTGCGGGACGATTTCGCCGGCGACTTCGCCTGATTCATAGTATTTCGTGAAGGGCAGCACATCAGATGCGCGTGTGGCGGCGGTGAAGGAGCAAATCACTTTCGCGACCTGGCCGTTTTCCACCAGCATGCCGATATCGGGCATGCGCGGCTTATGAGCACCACCTGTGGTATTGGCGATGCAGGTCAGGCGCTTGGCCCCGCGCCGCGCCAAGGCGGCGATCAGGTTGTAAGGTATGCCCGGCCCGGCGAAGCCGCCAATGGCAATCACCGCGCCATCCGGAATATCAGCGACCGCCGCATCGAAATCCGGATAGGTCTTGTCGCGCGCCATGCCACGCCCTTTCGCTTGCCAGCTTATGCTTCGCCGAAGCGGCGCCGATGGCAAGGGGGCATCACGGCTTTCGGGACCTTGTTTCGCTAATGGCGATGTAGAGCCCCGCGCCGATGATGATGCTGGCCCCAAGCCAGGTCCATTGATCCGGCCAAAGCCCGGTAATGACATAGCCCACCGCGATGGCGCCGATCATTTGCCAATATTGGAAGGGCGCGATCACATTGGCCGCGCCGTAAGTCATGGCCTTGGCCACGCACCAATGTCCGCCGGCACCCAGAATGCCGAGCGACAAAAGCCAAAAAACATCAGCCCAGTTATGGATTGGCACCCAAAAGAAGGGAATGACAGCGCACATCACTAATGCGCCAAACAACCCACTATACATTACGGATGTTTCGGGCCGATCCAGCCCGGCAACCTGGCGTGTCAGAATTTGGTAGATCGCATAGCAAAAGGCACTCGCCACAATGCCAAGGGCGGCGGGCTGGAAAACCTCGGACCCTGGCCTGATCACCACCAATACGCCAAGGAACCCCACCGTCACCGCGGCCAGGCGCTTCCAGCCAATCTGCTCGCCCAGCATGGGTAGCGCGAGCAAGGTCACAAAAAACGGTGACATGAAGGAAATGGAAGATGCCTTGGCCAGCGGTACATCCTTGACCGAGAAAAAGAAGAAGGTGGTGGACGCCAGCAGCAGCAGGGACCGCGAAATCTGCACCCCGGGCTTGCGGCTTTGCAGCACACCAAGCCCGTAGCGCGGTACAATCAGCGCCAGCACAATCAGCAAATGGCCGGTGGTGCGCGCCCAGATGATCAGTTCCGAGGGGTAGCTGCGGCTCAAGACCTGCACGATGCCATTCATGATCGGAAACAATGTGCAGGCCGCACACATGAAGAAAATGCCGAGCAACAAGCTGGTCTGACGCGGCGGCACCGCGGTGGTTGTCATGAGGCTTGCGCCCTCCCGGAGGCTCCTGGCCGCGGGCAGGATAGGGCATAAGCCGGCACGGGGGAAACATCGTCCCTTGGCGACTCGGATGGGTGGAGGCACTTCCGGGTTAGATGGATGGGCCAAATGATCGCATCAATGGCGCCCAATGCACGAAAAACAGGCGATGCTGGCAGGATTCACGCCCAAGAACCGCCCAAAGGATTGGCATATGCCTTGCTGCCACCATCTGCCTGAGGCATGGAGACACGCCAAGCCGTCCCCCAGCGAGGAGATTCCCCCATGAGAACCAGGTATCGGATTGAACGCCGCGCATTGCTCACAGGCGGCACGGCCCTTGTGCTTTCAGCGGTGGCCGGCGCGCGTGTGCCGCTGGCGCAGACACTCGAAAAACTCTCCTTCCAGACCAATTGGCGCGCCCAGGCGGAACATGGCGGCTATTATCTGGCGCTCGCCAATGGGCTTTATCGCCGCGCCGGCATTGATTGCGAAATCCGCATGGGTGGGCCGCAGCAAAATCCTGCGCAGCTGCTGCTGGCAGGGCGCGTGGATATGATCATGTCGTCGGGCTTTCAGGCGCTGAATTACGTGCGGGAAAATATCCCCTTCATGGCGATTGGCGCCATCATGCAAAAGGACCCGCAGGGCTTCATGTTCCATGCCGAAGCCGGCTTCACGAGCTTTGAGCAAATGCGTGGCCGCTCCATTCTGGTGGGTGCCGGCGGGCGCGTTACCTATTGGCCCTTTTTGCGTCGGCGCTTTGGCTTCACCGATAGCCAAATCCGCCCCTATACCTTCAATATCCAGCCCTTCCTGGCCGATAAGCAGGCCATTCAGCAATGCTTTGTGTCGTCAGAGCCCTTCGCGGCGCGGCTTGGTGGCGCCGATCCGCGTGTGCTGCTTTTCGCTGATGCGGGCTTCCCGAATTATCAGACGACGATTGATATCTCGCGCAAGTTAGTCGAGGAAAAGCCTGATCTGATCCAGCGCTTTGTGGACGCCACCATGCAGGGTTGGACGCAATATTTGCGCGGGCAGGATGTGGCGGCGGCCAATGCGCTGATCATGCGCGACAATCAGGAAATGACGCAGGAGAAGATTGATTACGCCGTGCGCGCCATGAATGAGCGCGGCATCGTGTTTTCTGGTGATGCGGAACGGCTTGGCATTGGCGCCATGACGGATGCGCGTTGGGAAGCCTTCTACACCGCCATGCGCGATGCGGAAGTGATGCCGCCCGGGCTTGATGTGAAGCGCGCCTATTCGCTGCGCTTCGTCAATCGGCGGGCTGGGCTGGCTTGAGCCCTCGTCGCCCGCTGCTCTCACTCACCGGGGTTTCCAAGCGCTACGCCACGGGAACCCTGGCCTTGGATGGCATTGATCTGACGATCATGCCGGGTGATTTCATCGCACTTTTGGGGCCTTCGGGCTGCGGCAAATCTACGCTGCTGCGCCTGATAGCTGGGCTGACGGCGCCGAGTGGCGGGACCATGGAATGGCCGACCGCCATGCATGATGCGGCTGGCGATGTGGAACGCGATATCGGCTTTGTGTTCCAGGAACCTACGTTGATGCCCTGGGCGAGTGTCATCCGCAATGTTGCGCTGCCCTTGGAATTGGCCGGCATGAAAAGGCGCGAAGCCGAAGAACGCGCCGCCGAATGGATTGCCCGCGTTGATCTGAAAGGGTTTGAGAAAGCCTATCCGCGCGCGCTTTCAGGCGGCATGCGCATGCGGGTTTCCATCGCGCGCGCGCTGGTGACCCGCCCGCGTATTCTGCTGATGGATGAACCCTTCGCGGCCTTGGATGAAATCACGCGTTTTCGGCTGAACAATGATCTGGTGCAGCTTTGGGCGCAGGAACGTTTTACGGTGATTTTCGTGACCCATTCGGTGTTTGAAAGCGTCTATCTGGCGGATCGCATTGTGGTGATGGCTCCGCGCCCGGGCCGCATTGCAGAGGAAGTCGCCATCACCGCGCCGATTGGAAGGGGAGAGGAGTTCCGCACCTCACCCGAATACGCCGCGCAATGCCGCACCGTGTCGCTTGCGCTTTCCTCCGCCATGGGAGGTGCCCATGAGTGAGAGCACGGAAACCACGCCCTCCGCCGACGGCTTTTTGGAGGGCCCTTGGCTGCGCATTTTGGCGCCGACATTGCTGGCGCTGCTGTTCCTGGGTGGATGGGAGATGATGGTGCGGATGCGTGAAATCCCGCCCTATATCCTGCCGGGGCCGATTGCCATTTGGCAGACGCTGCTGAGCGATTGGGGATCGCTTTCCGTATCGCTGCTGATCACGCTGAAGATCACCTTCATGGCGTTATCAGTGGCGGCAATTTTGGGGCTGGCGCTGGCGATCCTGTTTGCGCAATCGCGCATCGTTGAATTGTCGCTCTTTCCCTTCGCGGTGATCCTGCAAGTGACACCCATTGTGGCGATTGCGCCGCTGATCATTATTTGGGTGGATGATATCGCGATATCCCTGCTGATTTGTGCATGGATCGTCGCCTTCTTCCCGATCCTGTCGAATACAACGGTTGGCTTGAATTCGGCGGATCATAATTTGAAGGATCTGTTCAAGCTGTATCGTGCGTCGCGTTGGCAGGTGCTGACCAGGCTGCTGCTGCCATCTGCGCTGCCCTATTTCCTGGCAGGTTTGCGGATTTCCGGTGGGCTTGCGCTGATTGGCGCGATTGTTGCGGAATTCGTGGCCGGCACAGGTGGCAGTGCTTCGGGCTTGGCCTATCGCATTCTGGAAGCGGGGTATCAGTTGCAAATCCCGCGCATGTTCGCGGCCCTTGTACTGGTTTCCACGACGGGGATCGCGATTTTCCTGGCGCTCAGCCTGCTCACGCATTTGCTCCTGCGCCATTGGCATGAAAGCGCGATGGGGCGGGGGGATCGGCGATGAGCGCTGCCATGGCAAAGACGCGCGCTGCCTTGGCCGGCGCGGGCAGTGATTTCTGGTTGCGTGATGTGCGCGCCCCGGCAGCGGTGCTGGCAGGCGCGCCGGTGCTGCCCTTGGACCGGGACGGCATTGCGCGGTTTGATCTGCGCATTGAACAGGGGCGCATCACCGCCATTGCGCCGCTTGGCTCCGCGCCGGATTGGGTTTCTTTGGATGGCGGTCAAATCTGGCCCGGCATGATTGATGCGCATACGCATCTGGATAAGGGCCATATCTGGCAGCGCGCCGCCAACCCCGATGGCAGTTTCTTCGGTGCGCTCACCACCGTGATGGCGGATCGGGATGTGAATTGGTCTGAAGCCGATATGCGTGCGCGGGCTGAATTCGCGCTCCGCGCGGCTTACGCCCATGGTACGGTTGCGCTGCGCACGCATCTGGATAGCTACATGCCCCATGCGCCCAAGGCCTGGCGCATGTTCCGGCAACTTCGCGATGACTGGGCGGGGCGCATCATCTTGCAGGCTTCCTCCATCGCGCCGCTTGATCGTTTCGCGGGCGAAGAAGGTGATCAACTTGCGGATATCGTTGCGGAATCCGGCGGTGTCTTGGGCATGGTGACACGACTTTCGGGCGGCATTCATGATGACATCCCGCCGGATTTCCAACCCATGCTGGATCATTTCTTCACACTCGCCGAAGCGCGCGGGCTTGATCTTGATCTGCATGTGGATGAAAGCGGGGAGACCGGTGCGCGCGCCTTGCGCGAAATTGCGCTGACCGCGATGCGGCGCAACTTCAAGGGCCGCATCCAATGCGGTCATTGCTGTTCACTCTCCCGCCAGACGGATGAATTCGCGCTGGAAACCATCAAGGCCTGTGCCGATGCGGGTGTGGCGATTGTGGTACTGCCCATGTGCAATATGTATTTGCAGGACCGTGAAGCTGGGCGCACGCCACGCTGGCGCGGCGTGACTTTGGTGCATGAAATGCAATCCGCGGGTGTTTCCGTGTCCCTCGCGTCCGATAATACGCGCGATCCCTTCTATGCCTATGGCGATCTGGACATGGTGGAGGTGATGCGCGAAGCCACACGGATCCTGCATCTGGATCACCCCTATGGCGATTGGCCGCTTTCAGTTGGTGCGCGGCCTGCCGCGGCGATGGGTCTGCATGGCGCGGGCATGATCCGCACTGGCGCGCCGGCTGATCTAATCCTGTTCCGCGCGCGCCACATGACAGAATGGCTGTCGCGCCCGCAGTCAGACCGGATTGTGCTGCGCGCTGGAAAATTGCTGGATGCCGAAGTCCCGGATTGGCGCGACTTGGATCACCTTTTTGAGTAATCTTTTTGATCGCATTTTCCGAGTCGCCAAGTGAGCTCACTTGGCTTGAAAATGCTCTACCACCGGCTGAGCCGCACCTTCACCGTCGCCAAAAACGCCGCGCGTTCGGGTGCCTGGCGCTGATCCATGCGGGTCAGCATCAGCCATTCCACGCTGCAACCGCGGGCGCATAACCGCCTGAGGCCACGATTGATCAGCTTCTTGTCAGGCCAACCAATCACCCAGAGCAACCACAGCGGCGATCCATAGGTCGTTACCACGCCGATACGCTTGATGTTCGTCAGCAGCGGTTCAATCGCGCCGTCGCCCAGCCGAAACGCCACCCCCGGCGCCCAGATGCGATCAAACCAACCTTTCAGCATGGCCGGCAGCCCATACCACCAGGTGGGATAGACCAGCAGCAGCGCATCCACGCGTTGCAAGGCCGCAACATGATCCGCGACATCGGGCGGATGGCTGGAAGGGTCCAGATAGTCGCGGTGCTCAGAGGCACTTAACGCGGGCGAGAAGCCTTCCGCGTAAAGATCACGGCATTCCACGTCATGCCCGGCAGCTTGCAATGTCTCACGCGCCGCATCACGCAGCGCTGTTGAAAAACTCTCCGCCCGCGGATGGCAATGGATCAGCAGCACCCGCATGACGCGCGCCTAATCCAGTTTTTCTTCAATCTCGGGCGCATCCGGGTCACCATACATGTAATGCGTGCGCGGGTGATCCGGCGACCATTCCGGATCATCCCAGGCGAGCATCTTGCCCGGATTGAGCAAACCCAGCGGATCGGCTTCCTTCTTGAAGGCCAATTGCCGCGCATCCACGCGCTTCATGCCGCCTTCTTCCAGCGAAAACGCATGCGGGTTGAAGACCGGGCAGCCATTGGCTTCATGAATGCGAATGATCTCGGCCAGGCGTTCTTCGCTGGTATAGCGCACCAATTGCAGGCCGAAGCAGGTGACATGCCCACCAAAGCGCACGAATTCCAGATGCATTGGCACCTCATCACCAAACAGCGCTTCCATCTTTTCCACGAGCGCCATGTGGCCTGGCGGCGGGAAAAGCGTTTGCAAATAGGTAATGCTGCGATCGAGCTTCAAAGCTTGCAGCGTGGTATGGTTCCAGGAAAACTCATAAAGCGGCACGGCCGCTTCTTCCGTTGCGCAGCGATAGATTTCTGCCTGCATGGCGCCGTGCTTGATTTTCAGCGCCTCGAAAGCTTCCAGGAAGGGGGCAGCAATCATCAGTAGCGCAACACTCATCCCCGCTGGAATACGGCCCTCAAAATGGCGGAAATATTGTTGCGGCACCGGTGCCGCAACAACGGTGGCGAGCTTTTTCACAATGCCATCCGCGAGCGTGACGGCCTCAGCAAAACGCGCGGCTTCCATGAAGCTTGGAAAGGCCAGCATCACATCCACCCAATCATGCGCGGGGGCGAGCGGCATTTCGACCTCGGTGATAATGCCATTCGTGCCATAGGCATGATTGGCTTTTTCTATGTCAGCACCGCGCAATTCCAGAATGCGCGGCGAGGCTTCCATGGTGATCACGCGAAGCCCGAGCACATTGCCTGGTTCACGGAAGGATCCCCACATGCAGGAACCCGCACCTGCGGAACCGCCAGCCACAAAGCCGCCAATGGTCGCCGTGCGCTTGGTTGAAGGATGAAAGCGCAATTCGCCGCCCACTTGCTGGCGCGTTTGTTCGTCAAGCGCGATCAGCTTGGCGCCGGCCTGCGCACGCATGATGCCGGGCTTGGCCCAAAGCAGCTTATCAAGCGCCGAGACATCCAGCACCACACCACCGAAAAGCGGCATGGCCTGGCCGTAATTGCCGGTGCCGGCCCCGCGCGGTGTCACGGGAATGCGCCGCGCATGGCAGGCGGCAAGGATGCGCACCACATCCTTTTCGTTCTGCGCTTCAACAACCACATCCGCACTCACACCATTCAATTGGCGCTTCAAGACGGGGCTATACCAGAAGAAATCCCGGCTGCGCTGCCGCACCAGCGCGGCATCCGTCACCCAGCGCAGATCGGGCAGGGCGGCCATCAGGCCGGCAATATCGTGCTTCATGCGGCATCACTTTCAGGCTCGTCAAAGCTTTTCATCTTGCCAGGATTGAACAGACCCAGCGGGTCAACGCGACGCTTGAAGCCAAGCTGATCCCCCGGCACGCGGCGATAGCCAGAACCTTCCTCAATCGTCATGACATGCGGATTGGCAATGCCCGCGCCGGCGGCTTCAAAGCCCGCCATGATTTCCGCAAGCCTTTCGTCGCCATTCCAGCGAATGACCGGCAGCGCAGACATGGTGGTACGCCCGCCAAAGCGCACGCATTCCGTGTGCATCCAAACCTCATCCGGGAAGGCAGCGCGCACCTTCTCAACCGATTCAAGCGTGCCTTCAAAGGGAAAGCGACATTGCAGATAGGTCACGCCACGATCGCGCTTCAACACCTGAAGCGTGGTGTGGTTCCAGCAATATTCGTAGAAGGGCGTCGCTTCCGGGTCGCGTTCGGCAGCGACCGTATCCTGATCCGCCACAATCCGCCCGCCATGTTCGCGCGCCATATCGCGGAGCGCCACAAGGCCGGAGGGTGCTACCATCACCAGCGCCAAAGCATGATCCGCCGGCACCACATCGGCAATGGCACGGAAGAAAGGCGGTAGGCGTGCATCGAACACGCCGCACATTTTCTTGGGGATGCCATCAGCGAAAGCCAGCGCCAGGGCAAAGCGCCCGGCAGCGGCAAAATCAGAAAACACCACGGCAATATCGCGCCAATCCTGCGCCGGCGTCAGCGGCAGGCGCACGCGTGTAATCACCCCCGTCGTGCCATAGGTGCGATTGACCGGATTGGCGTCATCACCTTCCAGATCAAGAAGCGCGGGCGGGTCTTGCAGTGTTGCCACACGCACGCCGAGCAGATTGCCACGTTCGCGCATGGTGCCATGGCTAATGCCGCCAACCCCGGCGCCGCCACCGGCGACAAAACCCGCAATGGTCGCGGTGCGCTTGGTGCTGGGCCACAGCCGCAATTCGAAGCCGCGTTCGCGCGCCCAGAGATCAAGATCAATCATGCGCGCGCCGGCTTCGGCTTCAAGTATGCCATCCTTCAGCGCGATGGGCGCGATCATGGCCGTGGTATCCAACACCACGCCACCTTGCAGTGGTACGCATTGGCCGTAATTACCCGTCGCGCCACCGCGCACCGTAATCGGCACGCCATGCCGACGCGCGGCATTCAAGATGCGCATCACCTCATCTTCCGAATGCGGGCGGGTCCAAAGATCGGCGCGCTTGCCATCCAATTGCCGCTTCAGAATGGGGCTATACCAATAGAAGTCGCGGCTTTTCTGGCGCAGCAAAGCGGTATCATCGGATTGTTCAATACCGGCCAATTCGGCGGTGAAGGCAGCGATATCAGGCATCGGGATTGGGCTCCTGCTCCAGCCAATTGGCAATATCCATGCCAGCCACCTGTTGCCACAACGCCGACATGCGTTGCGCTGCGTGGTCCAATAGCGCTTCACCAATCTCAACCGTGGCAGCGGCGGCATTACCCACCGCGCCAGCCGGCCCAAGATCCTGCGCCTGCCAGGCCGGCGGCGCACCGGCATCCGGCGCCATGCTTGGTGTATTAGTGGAAACACCCTGCCAGCGACTGACGAAATTCCGTGCCTTTTCCATCCGCACCAGATCGGGGCGCAGCGCCAACATCACCGCGGTTTCATCGCGCCCGGCATGGATGCCGAAACGCGCTTCCACCGGATCGCGCAAGGCTTCGGGCTTGCCCATGCGTGCCCACATGGCATTCACCACGAAAAGCCCATGCTGGATGCGTAGCCTGCGCGCCGCGATATCAAGCGCGGAGACATTGCCGCCATGGCTGTTCAAAAACACCAAGCGCTTCACGCCCGCGCGCGCAACAGAAGCGCCGATATCGCAGACCAGCGCAAGCAATGTCTCGGCGCTGGTGGTAATGGTGCCGGGAAAGCGCAAATGCTCCACC
This sequence comes from Roseomonas sp., assembly GCA_044356015.1. GTDB lineage: Bacteria > Pseudomonadota > Alphaproteobacteria > Acetobacterales > Acetobacteraceae > Neoroseomonas. Next base: position 14,501 of record JBIKXA010000009.1, on the reverse strand, counting down.
GAAAGCGCCACTGCCTGGGTTGGCAGCACCAGCACCGGCAGATCATCCGGAATGACTTTCAGCGTGCGCGCGACAATCCCCTGATTGATCGCGGTATCCACCGCCACCGGCAAATGCGGCCCATGCTGTTCAATGGCGCCCACGGGCAAAACCGCAACCGTATTGGCGGGAAGGGCACGAAAATCCGGCCAGGTAAGGTCCTGCCAATAACGGCTGGGAAGGGGCATGGGGGGACTCCGCCTTTGCTGATGCAAGGCTGGTATCGCGGACCCCCACCAGAGTCCAGGGTGTCAGAACCGTCTCACGGGCGACCCAAAATCTCCTGATTATGCTGCCCGATGCGTGGTGCCGGGCGTCGTGAAACCGGACGGCGGCGATTGAAGGAAATCGGCAGCCCCACCACGCGCGGCCCGGCTTCCGGCAGGGTTTGCATGATTTTGGAAGCGGCGAATTGCTCGCTGGCGGCGAGCTCTCCGATGTCATTCACCGGGCCACTCGGCACGCCGGCGGCTTCCAAAGCGGCCAGCCAATGATCGCGCGGCTTTTGGCGGAGCGCTTCGGCGATCACCGGCAAAAGCGCTGCCTTGTTGCGTACGCGCGCGGGGCCTGTCGCGAAACGCGCATCACTCGCCCATTCCGGATGGCCCAGCACCTTCGCGCAGCGTGCCCAAAGCCGGTCATTCCCGGCAGCGAGGCAAAGAGGCCGATCAGCGGTATCGAACACCTGATAGGGCACAATCACCGCGCCGCCCGTGCCGTGGCGCTTCGGGATTTCCCCGCTGGCGACGTGATTATTCACATGGCCTTCCACCCAATGCACGGCGGTTTCAAACAGCGATGTATCCACAAGACATCCTTGCCCGGTGCGATCCCTCTGCCGTAGCGCCGCCAGCGCACCAATCACGCAGAACATGCCCGTCGCCTTGTCATTGATGGACGCACCACAGAAAGTCGGAGGGTCTTCCGGGCGGCCCGTGACAGACATCATCGCACCATAGGCCTGCAGCAAAGGATCGAAGCCAGGCTTCAGCCGCATCGGCCCTTCATGGCCAAAGGCCCAGATGGAGCAATAGACCAGCCGAGGATGGCGCTTCAGCATGGCTTCCGGCCCGATGCCGATTTCATCCACCACGCCAGGGCGCAGATTCTGGATCAGCACATCGGCGGACTCCACCAGCCTGTGCAATGCTTCGATATCCTCAGGCTTTTTCAGGTCAAGCGTGATGGAGCGCTTGTTGCGATTCTGCCCATGAAAATAAAGCGAGGTTTCGCCATCCGGCCCAAAGGGAGGGCCCCAGGCGCGCGCATCATCCCCGCCGTCCGGTTTTTCCACCTTGATCACATCCGCACCCATATCGGCCATGATCACGCCAGCCAGCGGGCCGGCCAAAGCCTGGCCCACTTCAATTACGCGCATGCCGTGCAGCGGCAATTCCATTGTTTTTTCCTCCGATACCTGAGCATTTTCAAGCCAAATGGTTTCATTTGGCGACTCGGAAAATGCGATCAAACAAAAGTCTAGAGCGTGTCCCGTGAACGGATGTGAACGGGATACGCTCTACAACATCGGCTCCAAAGGCAGGCGGCCACGAATGAAATCAGATGCCTTTTCCGCGATCATCATGGTGGTGGCGTAGGTATTGGCCGAAGTCATATTCGGCATCACGGAAGCATCCACCACGCGCAAGCCTTCCAGCCCATGCACGCGCAGCCGATCATCCACCACCGCGGTCGGGTCCGTATTTGGGCCCATGCGCGCCGTGCCGATCAAATGATATGTCGTCGAACCATTGCGCCGCGCGAAATCCAGCAACTCATCATCGGATTCGATATGCGGGCCGGGAAGGGTCTCTTCTGCCAGAAAGGGCTTCAATTCCGGCGTATTCAGCAGCCGTCGGATCAGGCGAATGCCCCCCAGATGCACGCGCCGATCCATCGGGTCTGCCAGATAATTCGGCTGGATTTCGGGATCATCAAAGACATCAGCGGTTTTCGCACGCACCCAGCCGATACTTTCCGGCCGATGCTGCCAGGCGCCGGCGGTCACGCCCGGATAATCATCCAGCACATAAACCTTGCCTTCTGCATAGGAACCGGGCGTGAAGACGCATTGCAGATCGGGCTGGTCCAGCCCTTCAAAGGATTTCCAGAAAACATAGACATGCGATGGCACGGTGGCGAGGATGGAAGGCCGCCCCATGGCCCAACGCGCCACTTGCCCGGCAAGCTTCACGCCGCGCGCCAATTCATTCAGCGTGGTGACACCGGGCTTGGCACGCATCACCACGCGGGTTGCGTAATGGTCGCGGAAATTCTCGCCCACGCCGCGCAAGTCATGCAGTACGGGCACGCCAAGCTTTTGCAAAAGCCAGCCGGGACCAATGCCAGAAACCTGCAATAGCCGCGCGGTATTCGCGGTGCCGGCAGAGATAATCACCTCACGACGCGCGCGCACTTCTCGCGGCACGCCACCGCGCTGGTTCAGATAGCGCACGCCAACCGCGCGCTTGCCTTCCAGAATAATGCCGCAGGCGCGCGCATTGGTGCGCACATCAAGCGTCTTACGCGCCATGGCGGGATGCAGAAAACCGCGCGCGGCTGAGACGCGTCGGCCACGATGAATGGCGCGCTGGAAATAGCCAACGCCGGCCTGATTGCCGTTATTGTAATCAGGATTACGCGGGATGCCGGCAGCGACGCAGCCCGATATGAAGGCTTCCGATACCGGGTTGAACCAATCCATATCAGTTACAGGAACGCCGCCATCGCGGCCGCGGCGTTCCTCGCCAAAGCCAAGGCGCTTTTCGCTCCGCTTGTAATAGGGCAGGCAATCCGCATAGCCCCAGCCGCGATTGCCGCGCTGCGCCCAGCTATCCTGATCGCCTGGCTGGCCGCGATTATAGATCATGCCATTGATGGAAGAACCGCCGCCCAGCGTGCGGCCCTGCACGGTTTTCACGCGACGCCCGGCGGTATTCTCCGTGGGTTCAGTGCTGAATTGCCAAGTGATGTCGGGGTTCACCAAAGCCTTGATGAATCCAGCCGGGATGTGAATGAAGGGGTTGGTATCGGGCGGTCCGGCTTCCAGAACGCAAACCGTGGTTTCCGGGTCTTCCGTGAGCCGCGCCGCGAGGATGGATCCCGCCGCCCCGGCACCGACAATGACATAATCGAAGGTATCGGCTTCCGCTGCGGCCATGGTTGCTTCCCCATCCTTTTCGGATCGAATCCTAGCAAGCTTTGGCCGCCGCGCCAGCCCAAGACAGGCCGGGCTTTTTGGCCCATGATGTCGGGCAAGTCTCGGGGAGCAGACCGCCATGACCAACCAAGCCGCATTTTCCGCCCCGCCGCGCCGTGCCGGTTGGATTGAAAGGCCGGATGCGCGCATCCGTTATGAAATTACCGGCGAAGGCCCTGCCATTGTCTTCGCCCATGGGCTTGGCGGGAATCTCATGTCCTGGTGGCAGCAGGTGGCGCATTTTGCGCCGCGCTATACCTGCGTTGTCTTTTCCCATCGCGGCTTTTTCCCTTCCACCGCGCCGGCGGAAGGGCCGGACCCTGCCGCCTATGCGGGTGATCTGGCGGCGCTGGTGGATGAACTCGGCCTGGGCGATATCCGCATCATTTGCCAATCCATGGGCGGCTGGACCGGGGTGGAATATGCGCTGCTGCGCCCGGGGCGTGTGAAGGCGCTGGTATTGGGGGCGACCACCGGCACACTCGACCCACGCCAGATGCGCGAGCCGGAACGATCGAGGCTAAAGACCTGGCAGGAAGAAAGCGCCGCGGCGCGTGAGGCGGGGCTGAAGCGCAACATCAACCCGGCGGCGGGTGCGCGCATGGCGGCGGAACAGCCGGCGCTGTATCACCTCTATAACCACGTCTATGGCCTGACTGGCGGTTTCGATCGTGAAGCGGTGCGCGCGCGTCTGCAAGCGGGGCGCAACCGCGCGCCAGAATCCTTCGCCGCCGCGAATTGCCCTTTGCTGTTCATCCCAAGCGAGGAAGACATCGTGCTGCCCCCCTTCGCCGCGCGCGCGATGGCAAGCGCCATTCCGGGCGCGCGTTACGCCGTGCTGCACAAGGCCGGCCATTCCGGGCATTTTGAGCGCGCGGCGGCTTTCAACGCTTTGGTGGATGCTTTCTTTGAGGAGATCGGCGCATGAACGCCATGACACTTTCCATTTGCGTGGATGATTACCCGCATACCTTGGCGCTGCATCGTGGCGAGACAGCAAGTGAAGCGCTGAACCTTGCGATGCAGGTCGTGAAGCCCATCAGCAAGGCCTTCGCCCCCATGGTGCGCGAAGGGCGTTTTGATATCAGCGAAATGGCGATTGCGACTTTTCTGATGGCGAAATCGGCAGGCCGCGATTTGGTGCTGCTGCCGCTGGTGGTGGCGGAACGCTTTCAGGAAACCGCGATGTTCTGCCGCGCAGGCAGGGGCATTGAAAGCCCCGCTGATCTCGCGGGCAAGCGCATCGGTGTGCGCGCCTATAGCCAAACCACCGGCATGTGGATCAGGGGCGTGTTGCAGGAAAGCTTCGGGCTGCGGGCGGATGCCATGCAGTGGGTGACGTTTGAAGACGCGCATGAACCAAGTTTCCGCGACCCTCCCTGGGTGCGTCGCGCCACGGGTAGCGAAACGCTGAATGGCATGTTTGAAAGCGGCGCCTTGGATGCCGCCATCATGGGCTTCGAATTGCCCGCGGGTGATGATGTGCGCACGGTTTTCCCAGACCCTGCGGCGGCGGGCGCGGCCTTCCTGGTGCGTTATGGCTTCAAGCCGGTCAATCATCTTGTGGTGATGAAGGGCGCCTATGCGCGCGATGCCGCGCTGGTGGCCGAAGTGCTGCGCCAATTCAACGCTGCCGGCACCGCACCGCGCAGCCGCGCCGCGCTGAATCCCGCGCTGCAACTGGCATCACGCTGGTGCGCCGACCAGGGCTTGATGGCGCGCCCGCTCAGCCTTGATGAAATATGGGCGGGCTTGCCGGAAGCGGTGGGGTAGGGCGCTAGAGCATGTTGCGTTCAGATGGGTTCACGCAACCTGCTCTACATCATTGTTTTTCGAGCATCTTCACGCGTTCAGATGATTCCATCTGAACGCGATCTGCTCTAAGCGGCTTTCGCCCCCCGCACCAGGCGCCCTGGCAGCGCCCCGGTTGCTTCGCCTTCGCGATAAACCGGTGTGCCGGAAACAATGGTTGCGACATAGCCCTCAGCCTTCTGGATCAGGCGCTTGCCGCCGGCGGGCAGATCGTAATGCATTTTTGGCATTTCCAGCGCCAGCCGCCCGAAATCAATCACATTGATATCGGCCTTCTTGCCCACCGCCAGCACGCCGCGATCCTTGAGGCCGAGCGCGTGGGCGTTGTCTCGAGAGATGCGCTTGACCACAAATTCCAGCGGCAAACGTGGCCCGCGCGCGCGGTCCCGCGCCCAATGCACCAGCATATGCGTCATGCAGGACGCATCGCAGATATAGCCAACATGCGCACCGCCATCGCCAAGACCCATCAGCGTATGCGGATGCGTCACCATATTGCGAATGGCCGTCAGATCGCCATCAGCATAATTCAGGATGGGCCGGTTCAAAATGGCACGGCCATTCTTTTCCATCATCATGTCATAGCAAAGTGCGGCGGGGTCCATGCCACGCACCGCCGCCATCGCTGCCACTGATTTTTCCGGCGGAGGCTCATAATCCGGCGGATCGCCCAGCGGGAAGATTTTTTCCCAATTATTCAGCCGAACCTTTAGCGCCGGGTCTTCCGTAGGTTCGGCAAGAATACGCGCGCGCAGCGCCGGGTCACGCAGCGCGGCAATGCGCTGTTCAAACGGCAGATGCGCAATCGCCTGATAGGAAGCGCGCATCAGGAAGGGATGCTGCGACAATTCAAAGCCGAACATCAGCCCAACGGGGCGGCCCATCACCTGGCCATACATGGGCACACCCGCTTCATGCGCGGCTTCCACCTTATCCAGCAGCCAGCGCCACAGCCCCGGCTTTGATTCCCGTTGCAGCAGCGAGAATGTCATGGGCCGCCCGGACGCCGCCGCGATGCGTTGCAGGCGGGCGAATTCATCTTCCGGATCGTCAAAATCCGAAATCACCTGCATCCAGCCGGAACCCTGCGCGCGAATTGCGCGCGCGATGGTTTCCAATTCCTCCTCAGGCGTGCCGAGGGTTGGAATATGCCGCCCATCCAGCGTGCGATGCGCAATGGCGCGCGAGGTTGAAAAGCCCAGCGCGCCGGCGGCCAGGCCTTCCGCCGTCAACCGCGCCATCTCCGCGCATTGTTCCGGCGTGGCCACTGCATGGGCTTCCGCTGCCTCACCCATCACATGCACGCGCAAGGGCGCATGTGTCACCATGGCGGCGACATCCATGTCATAAGGCCGCGCATCCAAAGCATCCATATATTCCGGGAAGCTTTCCCAATTCCAGGGCAGGCCTTCGGTCAGCACAACCTCCGGCAAATCCTCCACACCTTCCATCAGCTTCACCAACATGTCGCGCCGATCAGGGCGACACGGCGCAAAACCCACACCGCAATTGCCGAGCAGCGCGGTGGTTACGCCATTGATGGATGAAGAAAAAAGCCGGCTGCTCCAGGTGGCCTGCGCATCATAATGCGTGTGGATATCCACAAAGCCGGGTGTGACGATCAGGCCCTTGGCGTCAATTTCCTCCGCCGCGCGGGCAGAGATTTTGCCGATGTCCAGAATGCGGCCATCGCCAATGGCGATATCGGCTTCATAAGGTGCGGCGCCGGTGCCATCCACCAGCGTGCCACCACGAATGATCAGGCTTGCTTCCCGTCCCATGGCGCTTCCTTTCAGGTTTTCAGGATGATTTTGCCAAGATGCGCATTGGCCTTCATATGCGCCAAGGCTTCCACCGCTTCATCAAGCGCGAATACGCGGTCAATCGGCAGGCGGAACACGCCTTCATCCACGCCCTTGCGCAAATCTCGCCGCGCCACGCGTTCTTCTTCGCGGATTTCGGCCACACTGCGCGTGCGATGCGTGACACCGATATAGGCAATGCGGCGCGTGGCATGCAGATCAAAATCGAAATCGCCATGCGCCCCGCCAAGCCGCCCGACATTCACAATGCGGCCCAGAATGGCAGTGGCGCGCATGGCGGCATTGATGGTGCCGCCCGAGATTTGGTCAATTACTACCTCAACACCGCGCCCATTGGTCAGCGTCAGCACCTGATCCGCCCAATCCGCATCATTGGTATTGATGGCGTGATCAGCGCCGAAGTCTTTCAACCGCGCGCGGCGTTCAGCATTGGTGGAAGTGCCAATCACCATCCCCGCGCCCATGTATTTCGCGATCTGCATGCCCATCAGCCCAACGCCGCTGGAAGCGCCCAGGATCAGCACTGCTTCGCCTTTTGCCAGGCGCCCATTGGAAATCAGCGCATCATGCATGGTGGCCAGCGCCACCGGCAAGGTCGCCGCTTCTTCCCAGGACATATTGCGGTCCGGCACGGGCTGCACGCGGCCCATATCGGCAATGGCATATTCCGCATAACCACCCGATCCCGCGCACATCACGCGATCGCCTGGCTTGATGCCGGAAACGCCCGCACCCACCGCCGCAACTTCGCCGGCGAATTCCAGCCCCAGAATGGTGCCGGCGCCACCCATGCGCCCATGCGCATGCCCTGCCGCGACGCCAAGATCAGCGCGGTTCAGCCCCGCCGCGCGCACCCGCACCAATACCTGCTCCGGCCCCGGCACCGGGCGCGGCGCCTGCTGAACCTTGACACCTTCCGCGGTGACTACCGCTGCCTTCATGGTTTCGGTCATGCTGTTAGCCTTTCAGTGAATGCGGAGGATGGCATGGCGGCGCTCAGCGCGGCAGGCCCGGATTCAGCCGCCACATGGTGAAATTCAACAGCCCCGCAAAGCTGACCCAGGCGAGATAGGGCACCATCAACAGCGCGGCGCGGGTATCAATCGGCCAAAAGACAATGATGCAGGCCAGGATGGAAAGCCAAAGCAGGCAAAGCTCGGCAAAGGCCAAATCCATCCGCCGCATGCCAAAGAAAATGCCGGACCAGGCAGCATTCAGCACCAATTGCAGGGCGAAAAGCGAAAGCGCCAGCGCACCGCCGGCAAAGCCCACAGCTTCCCAGATCAGCCAGCCGGCAATGGCGATCATCAGGAACAGCACCGCCCAGGCCGGCGCGAAAAGCCAATTCGGCGGGCACCAACTTGGCTTTTTCAGTGCGTCATACCAGGGGCCAGGGGTGAAAACGGCACCCGACATGGCCGCCGTGATGCTGGCGCCCAAAAAACCCAGAAAGCCAAAAATCGAGGACCACTCCATACCCCCTTATAGACCAAGATTGCGGTTTGCCGAGGGGTAATGGCATGCTGTCATCAGAAACAGGGGGGCAGCCGCCATGGCACAGCACGAATCGGATTACGTCATTCTGGGTGGGGGCTCTGCCGGCTGTGTGCTGGCCACCCGGCTTTCGGAGGAACCCGGCACAAGTGTCACGCTGCTGGAAGCCGGCCCCTGGGATCGCAACCCCTGGATTCATATCCCCATGGGCTTTGCGCGGCTTTACGTAACAAAGAAATTCGATTGGAACTACCAGACCGAAGCAGAAGGCGAACTCGGCGGGCGTAGCGTCTATTGGCCGCGCGGGCGCGTGATCGGCGGTTCCGGCAGTGTCAATGGCTTGGTGTTTTTGCGCGGCAGTCCGCGCGATTATGATCGCTGGTCGCAATCCGGCGCGCGCGGCTGGTCCTATGAGGACTGCCTGCCCTATTTCAGGCGACTTGAGAATTTCGCTGGTGAAGACAGTGAATTTCGCGGCAAGGATGGCCCGATGCGCATTGCCGAGGTGCCTGAACCCTCACCTGGTTGCCGCGCCTTTGTTGAAGCCTGTGTGAAACTCGGCTTCACGCGCAATCGCGACAATAATGGCGATTGGTATGAAGGGGTCGCGCCCAATCAATTGAATGTGCATCGCGGCCGGCGCTGGAGCCCGGCGGTCGCCTATCTGCGTCCTGCCCTGAAGCGGCCCAATCTGCGCGTGGAAACCGAACGGCTCGGCCAGCGCATCCTGATCGAAAATGGTCGCGCGGTTGGCGTGGTGGTGCGCGGCCCGGCAGGTGAGGAAACCTATCGCGCGCGGCGCGAGGTGCTCCTTTCATCGGGTGCCATCGAAAGCCCGAAAATGCTGATGCTGTCGGGTATTGGTGAGGCCAATGCGCTCAAGGAAATGGGCATTCAGGTGCAGGTGAATGCGCCGGAAGTGGGCAAAAATTTGCAGGATCATTTCATGGTGCGCTTTGCCTATCGCACCAAGCCTTGCGGCACTTTGAATGAAATCATGGCAAACCCCATTCGTGCTGCCGGGCTTGGCTTGGAATGGGCGCTGCGGCGCAAGGGCCAGATGGCGGTGGGCGCTTCGGAGGCGAGCCTTTTTGCGCGCGTTCTGCCGGGGTCGGAAGAACCCGAAGTGCAGTTCCAATTCGTCAATTTCAGCCTGGGTGGCAATCAGGGCACTTCGGCGAATTCACTCGCGAAACATCCGGGCTTCACTTTCAATTTCTGCGTCTGCCGGCCCGATAGCCGCGGTGATTTGACGCTGCGTTCGCCCAATGTTGCGGATAAGCCGGTGATCCGCGCGAATTACCTGACCGCACCTTCCGATATTCGCATCATGCTGGAATCGGCCAAGCTTGGCCGGCGCATCGCCGCGACCGAGCCCTTCGCGGGCCTGATCGAAAGCGAACAATATCCCGGCCCCAGCACGGGTTCCGAGGATGAGATGCTGGATTATATCCGTGGCAATGGCACCACGGTGTATCACCCCTGCGGCACCAACCGTATGGGCGTGGATCAGCGTTCCGTGGTGGATGAGGAATTGCGCGTGCGTGGCGTTCAGGGCTTGCGGGTGGTGGATGCCTCAGTATTTCCACTCGTGCCTTCTTCCAACATCCACCCTGCGGTGCTGATGCTGGCCGAACGCGCATCAGACCTGATCCGCCGCGCGGCATGAAAGGGCTTATCATGAAACCTTCCAATCCTACCCGCCGTGTGACGCTTTCGGCGCTACTGGCAACACCGTTCCTTGGTGCGAAGGCCATGGCGCAGGCCAGCGATTGGCCCAATCGCCCCGTGCGCGTGGTGGTGCCCTGGCCGCCTGGTGGCGGTGCCGATACCACCGCGCGCATGATCTTCCCGAAGCTTGCACAAAAGCTCGGCCAGCCTTTCGTGATTGAAAACCGCCCCGGTGCTTCGGGCAGTATCGGTGCCGCTGAGGTCGCGCGTGCCGCGCCCGATGGCTATACGCTGCTGCATGATGCAACGCCGCTGGCGATCAATCCTTTTCTGCTGCGCGTTTCCTTTGATGCATTGAATGATTTGAAGGCAGTCTTCCTGCCCATGCAGGTGCCGATGCTTTTGGTGATGCATCCTTCCCAGGCGCCGAAATCCCTGGCCGAGGTCATCGCACTCGCCAAGGCACGCCCTGGCGGGCTTGATTGGGCGTCTTCCGGCAATGGTTCAGCGCAGCATTTGGCGCTGGAATTATTCACGCGCGCGGCAGGCATTACCGTGAACCATGTGCCGTATCGTGGTGGCGGGCCGGCCATGACGGATGTGGTGGCCGGACAGGTCGGCTATTTCTTCGGCAATTCGAATGTTGCCCTGCCTTTCGTGCGTGGTGAGCGCATTCGCGCCGTGGCGCATACCGGGCGCGGGCGCATCGCCGCCTTCCCTGATCTGCCCGCGATTGGCGATACCTTGGCCGGTTATGAGGCTTATGAATGGAACTGCATCCTTGCCCCGGCCCGCACGCCCGCCGCCATCATTGAAAAGCTGAATTCAGCCTTGAATGAGGTGGCGCAGGACCCGGAAGTGGTCGCGCGCTACACGCAGCTTGCCATGGTGGTGCAGCCCAATTCGGCTGCCCAAGCTGAAGCTTTTTTACACAGCGAGACAGAGAAATTCGGCCGCGTGATCCGGGAAGCAAACATCAAGCTGGAATAGACGCCTTCTATCCAGCCAGGAATTTCTCTGCGGCGCTGGCAAGCACCTGGCAGCCTAGCGCCAAATCCTCATCCTTCGTGTCTTCCGCCCAGTGATGGCTGATGCCGCCAATGGATGGGACGAAAATCATGGAAGCGGGCATCAGCCGCGCAATATATTGCGCATCATGCCCGGCCCCTGATGGCATTTGCTGCCACAGCCCCGGCGCATGGGCTTCCGCCGCCTGTTCCAGGGCCGCCATCATCGCGGGGTCACAAATGGCGGGCGTCGCACGGCTCATTTGCGTGAGTGTGGCGGGGCATTTCTCGCGCCGATTGCTTTCCTGCACCAGGGCGCGCAGCCCGGCTTCCATACGTTCCAGCACGGGCACAGAGACATCACGGAATTGAAACAGCACATCCGCGCTGCCGGGGATGATGGAAGGCGCGCCGGGATCAAGGCTGATGCGCCCGGTGGTCCAGGTGCTGCGCGGGCCGCAAATGCGCGAAAACTCCTGATCAATCGCGGCCAACAACCGCACCGCAGAAAGCCCGGCATCCTTGCGTTCCGCCATGGTGGTGCCGCCGGCATGGTCCTGCTGGCCCTGGAACTGAATACGCCATTGCCAAATAGCAACAATACCGGTCACCACACCCACGCGCAGCCCGGCATTTTCCAACTGCGTGCCTTGTTCGATATGCATTTCATAGAAACCCTTATGCCGCCCGGGTTCCAATTGCATGCGGGGCTTGCCAGCCAGCCCCGCCGCCGCCAAGGCATCACGCAAGGGCGTGCCATCATTGCGGCTGCGGCTGCGGTCAATTTCCGCTTCCGTCAAATCACCAATAATGGAACGGCTGCCAAGAAAGCCGCCTTCGAAATGCCCTTCCTCATCAGCGAAAGCGGCGACATCCACGGGCAGGCCAGCACGCGCCAAGGCAACGCCCGCCATCACCCCAAGCGCGCCATCCAGCCAGCCCGCGTAATTCTGACTTTCGATATGGCTGCCTACCAGCAAATGCGGCCCTGGCCCCTTGTGGCGGCCATAAACATTGCCGATGCCATCAATGCTCGCGTCCAGCCCCCATTCGCGCAGCTTTTCCATCAGCCAATGACGGCTTTCCATATCCTGCGGCGAATAGGTCGGGCGATGAACGCCGGTCTTATAGGCGCCGATTTTGCGCAATTCATGAAGATCGGCAAGGAAACGCTCGGCATTGATCTGCACCATGACGGGAACCCCTGGTTGAGAAATTTTACTTTTGCTTAATAACAAAAAATTCTTAGCAAGAAAATTGCCCTGAAACCATTCCTGTTAACTGTTCAACAACCAGGAATGGGCTTTTCTTAAGCGCGTCACAACAAACGTGACTCTGAGGAGCGAAAAATCCATGCAAACCAATCGTCGCGTTGAAACACCCGAAGCCGCTTTCACCTGTGTTGCGCTGCTGGAAACCAGCGCCGGCGCTGAACTCCATATGCGCGATGCGCGCGGCAAATTGCTTCGCCTTCCCTTGCGCGATGCCGACCAGGGCAGCCATTTGGCAATGCTGGCGGCCTTAAACCGCCCGCCCCATGCGCGTCGGCAAGGCGGTCGCAAGCATTAGCCCCTACAAGGTCAGCCCCCCATCCACCACAATGGTCTGGCCGGTCACCATGGCGGCACCCGCCAGCAGAAATACCATCACCTCGGCCAAGTCAGCCGTGGTGCAACGCCGTTTCAGCAGGGCGTTTTCGATGCTGCCGCGGCGCTGTTCTTCGGTCCATTCAATCATCCAGGTGGAATCAACCGCACCTGGCGCCACCGCATTCACGCGCACCTCCGGCGCCAAGCCGCGCGCCAAATTCTTGGTCAGGCTCACCACCCCCGCCTTGGTCGCGCCATAGGCCATGGAAGACCCGGCGTGGTTAAGGCCCGCAATGGACGCCACACTCACCACCGCGCCACCGGCAGCGCGCAGCGCAGGTGCCGCTGCCTTGGTGCAGCGAAACACGCCCAGCAGATTAACCTGCAACACCGTATCCCATAATTCTTCCGTCAGCCGGTCAAATTCATGGGGCGCAATCGTGGTTTTCGTCCCCGGCGTCCCGGCATTATTCACCAGATAATCCAAACGGCCGAGGTCAGCGACCGCCTGTTCAACCATACGTTTGCAATCCGCCGCATCCCCCACATTGCCGGGTGCCGCAATCACATCACGCCCCAGCGCGCGCAGCCTGGCCACTTCAGCGGCACCACGCTCATCCCCGGCCAAATGGTTGATCGCCACCTTGCAGCCATGGGCCGCGAGCATTTCCACTGTGGCAAGGCCGATGCCGGAAGCTCCCCCCGTCACCAAGGCGGTCTTGCCTTTCAGATCATAGCTTGCGGTCATGGGCTCTGCTTCCTTTTCCTGGCTCTTTCGGTCTAGCCTGCCCGTTAGAGCCCGCAGGAACAAGCGGGGGGGAGGAAACACATGAAAAAATCTCTTATCGCGCTTGCAGTGATCCTTGGTGCCTGGGCGTTGCCCGCCCATGCGCAAATCTCGCTCGTGGTGAATTTTTCCGCAGGAGGACCTTCGGACATTGTTGCGCGGCTGATGCAGAATGACATGGCCGCCGCTCTCGGCCAGCCTGTGGTGATTCGCAATGTCACCGGTGCTGGTGGCACCATCGGCACGGCGGAAGTGGCGCGTGCACGCCCCGATGGGCAGACCATTCTGTTTTCACCCATCGGGCCCATGACGATTCAGCCCCATTTCAGACGCAACCTTTCTTATGGGCTGGAAAACTTCCAGGCGATTTGCCAGGTGGCCGATAGCCCGGTCATCATGATGACACCGAAAAATTCCGGCCTCCGGCGCGTGGCGGATGTGATCGCGCGGGCGAAGGCGGAAAATGGCGGCATGCCCTTCGCCTCCACCGGGGCGGGCAGCATTCCGCATATTTCCATGGTGGCGCTGATGCGTGCGGCGAATATCCAAATGAACCACGTGCCCTTCCGTGGCTCGGGCGAAGTGATGCTCGCTTTCCAACAAGGCCAATTGCAGCTTTTCACGGACCAGACCTTGTTGATCCGCCAATATGATCTGCACCCGATTGCCTTTCTGACCGCAGCGCGCAATCCGGAATTCCCCGATGTCCCCACCATGCGCGAAGAAGGCCATGACCTGGTCTATACGATCTGGAGCGGGCTTTACGCCCCCGCCGCCACCCCGGAACCCGTGATGGCGCGGCTGGAAGCCGCCTGCGAAAGGGCAGTGAAGTCGGAAAGCTTCATTGCAGGCATGAAGCGCGTGGCCCAGCCTATCCTGTTTCGCAACCGGGCCGAATTCGCCGCTTTCTCGCGCGCGGAAAGCGAAAAATTCCGCAGCCTGATTGAAGCGACGGGCCTGCGTTCAGCAGAATAGGGCCGCACCGGTTGCACCGGGGGCGGCTTCGCGCTACCGCCCCTGCGTGCTGGCTCAACCACCTCCTTTGCGGCTGGATGATTATGATTTCATCCTGCCTGAACA
>JBIKXA010000256.1:0-3651 GCA_044356015.1 Roseomonas sp. | reverse complement strand
AAAGGGGGCTATCCACCATGACAGATCTATGGCGCCTGAACGCAACCGACCTGGCGGCGCGTATCCGCGGCAAGCAGGTCTCCGCCACCGAAGCCGCGAAGGATGCGCTGGCCCGGCTTGCTGCGGTGAACCCGAAGATCAATGCCGTGGTGGATCACCGGCCAGAGGAAACGCTCGCCGACGCCGCGCGCATTGATGCCATGATCGCGCGTGGTGAGGATGCCGGGCCGCTCGCCGGCGTGCCCATCACCATCAAGGTGAATGCGGATCAAAAAGGTTTTGCCACCACCAATGGGTTGCGCTTGCAAAAGGATTTGATCGCGAAGCAAGACAATCCCGTAGTGGCGAATTTGCGCAAGGCGGGCGCGGTGATTGTCGGGCGGACCAATACGCCGGCCTTTTCGCTACGCTGGTTCACGCGCAATTCGCTGCATGGCCACACAAAAAACCCGCGCGATCCAAGCATCACGCCTGGCGGTTCATCGGGTGGTGCCGGTGCTGCGACAATGGCCGGCATTGGCGCTATTGGTCACGGCACGGATATTGGCGGTTCCATTCGCTACCCGGCCTATGCCTGCGGCATTCACGGACTGCGCCCAACGCTTGGGCGCATTCCCGCCTGGAATGCTTCGGGTGCGGAACGCCATGTTGGCGGGCAGATCATGGCCGTGAGTGGCCCGCTGGCGCGCAGCATCGCCGATGTGAAACTCGCGTTTGGGGCCATGTGTGCGCGGGATATTCGCGATCCCTGGTGGGTGGATGCCGCCATGGAAGGCCCGCCCGCGCCAAAGCGTGCGGCACTTTGCCTTTCACCGGATGGCATGAAGCTTCAGCCCGAAGTGCAGGCTGCGCTCCGCGATGCCGCGAAGCGCCTGGAAGCCGCCGGCTGGACGATTGAGGAAGCCGATACACCGCCGCTGCGCGAACCCGCGCAATTGCAGGCGATGCTATGGCTCGCGGAAAGCCGGCGCGGGTTGAACAACGCTTTGCATCAGGAAGGTGATCCGGATGCGAGCTTCATCTTCACGCAGATGGAAGAACTCTGCCCGAATCCCGATCTGAACAGCTTCATGGATGCGCTGCAGAAGCGGTCTTATTTCGTGCGGCTTTGGATGGAGTTTTTTGAACGCTTCCCGGTCGCCATCACGCCGGTTTCCGGCGAATTGCCCTTCCGCGATCAGGAAGATGTCGAAAGCCCGGCGGCTTTCCGGCGCATCATGGAAGCGCAGCTCACGCAAGTGGGCCTGCCGCTGATGGGCCTGCCGGGGCTGACAGTGACCACCGGCACTGTCGGGCGCGTGCCGGTGGGTGTTCAGCTACTCGCCGGCCGCTACCGAGAAGATTTGCTGCTGCAAGCCGGCGCCACCATTGAAGCCGCCGGAGCGCCGATTACGCCGATTGATCCGGTGGCGTGATCGGCGGCGTCAGCCGCGCATCGCATCCATGATGGCGTGATGCAGGCTGATGGCGTTGAGGTTTTCAGCCTCTCCCTTGCCGGGGCGATCACTGCGCCAAACAAGGTAATCCGTATCCGTCCCGCCCTGCGCTTCCCGCAGCGCGGGGCGATGGTCGCCAAAGGCCGCAATCACCACCGGTCTAGGGCTTTGCTGTGCGGCCTGCATCACCGCGCCCAACATGGCATCCGTTGCTGCCATGCAATCGGCCCAGCCAAGCGCTGGGTTTTCGCCAGGCCATGGCCCATGGGCCGCAACGCTGATGACATACCAAAGCCCAGGAGAGGTTGCCGTTGCAAGTTCATCCTGAAGGCGCGCGGCGATGGCGGCATCGGCAACCAAGCCACGCATACGCTCTGCCTGCGTAAAGGCCGCCGCCGCATCAAAACGCGCAAAGCCAAGCGCGGGCAGAACCTTATCGCGGCCGAAAAAATGTGGATCGAAGGGATGCAGGCAGGCCGTTTGATAGCCTGCGCCACGCAATGCCCAAGCCAGTGACTGCAAAGGTTGGCGTGCGAAACGGAAATAAGGGTTGAAGCGATCAAGCCCAAGCGCCGCATCATCAATGCCGGTCAGCACGGCAAATTCGGTGCGCATGGTATTGGCGCCAAAAGCCGAAACGGAAAGCAAACCCTGTTTCAGCGCCGAAGCCGCCAGCCTGTCCTTGTTCGGCAGTGCGCGCGCCAAGCCGAAGCGGCGCGGATCGCAAAAACTTTCCAATTGCAGCAATAAAAGATGCGGTTCAGGCCGATTCAGCGGAAGCACCGCCGGTTGGGGCTGGTGGCGCGCTTGCCGGGCGGGGCGTTCATGCGCTGCCATGCGCGCATGCAGGGCGAAACACGCCAGGGGGCCAAAACGCGCGGCATCAGATGCCGGTTCGCGCGCCATCTGTGCTTCGCCTAACAGAAATAGCGGGCGCAGGATAATGCCGAACAAGGCGGTGCCAAACGCCATAAGCAGCAGGCGTAAAGAGGGGTGAAGATCAAGCCCGGCTTCCAGCAGCAGCACGGCGGCAATCACCACAATGCCGGCGGCAATACCCAATGCCAAAACGGGCCTTGGCACAAAGGGCAGGTAGAAGCGAGGATGGGCAAAGACCTGCCACAACAAGCCGCCATCCGTGAACACCAGACTATCGCGCAGCGTTGCGCGTTTCGCCATTTGTGCGATGCCGATGGCGATCAAGGCGCCCGCAACCACGCCTCCGCAAAGCAATGGACGCGCGGTTACGCCAAGCAGGATCAGATAGGCGGCAAGCCAGGGTGCCGCATCCAATACGACCCAGGCGCTGAAGCGCGCCGCCACCTGCCAACGCAGCCAAAGCCAGGCTGGCAGCGGCAGCAGCGCACCAATCAGCGCATGGGTCAGTGCCTCCACCGGCTTCAGGAAACGATGAAAGCCTTGGCCTTGGCGTCGTAATCGCCATAGCCGAGCGTGTCGCGCAATTCTGCAGAAGGCATGGCGCTGCTTGCCTCCGAAAGTCCGGCTTGCAGCGCGGCCAAGCCCGCCTTCATGCCCGCCGCGGCAGGGGAGAGCATGCCGGTCGGGAAGGTGCCGATCTTGAAACCGAGCGCCTTGGCTTCCGCCTGCGTCGGCGTGGCGCGCGCCCCGCCGGGGGAAAGCACCACGAAGGAAGGCCGGCCCTTGGCCGCGGCAATCGCGCGATGGATTTCGGCGTTATCGGCTGGGCTATCCAGGAACAGGATATCCGCGCCTTCCTCCACAAACATTTCAATCCGCGCCACAGCCTCATCAATGCCCGCCGTGGGGCGGCAATCGGTGCGCGCCAGAATCAGAATGCCGGAATCCTTCGCCGCTTCCACGGCAGCGCGGATTTTCATGCGCGCTTCTTCGCGCGGCAGGCAGGGCTTGCCGGCAGCGGTCAGCGCGCGCGGCGTGATCTTGTCTTCAATCAGAATCGCGGCAGCGCCGGCGCGGCCATAAGCGCGCACCGTGCGCTGCACATTCATGGCATTGCCATAGCCATGATCACCATCGGCCAGCACCAGCGTGTTGGGTGCGGCCCCGCGCACCATGTTGAAACTGTCAAACATCTCGGCGAAGGAAATCAGGTCCAGATCCGGCCCGCCCAGGCGGCTTGCCGCCACGCAGGAACCGGACAGAAACGCGGTCTCAAACCCTGCGCCAGCAGCCATCTTGGCGGAAAGCCCATCCCATACGGCGGGCATGACAACGA
>JBIKXA010000108.1:0-12751 GCA_044356015.1 Roseomonas sp. | reverse complement strand
ATGCTGCCATCCGGCGCCAGCCACATGCCATGCGCACCATTCAGCACCGGGCGGCAACGGCCAATCAGCGTCCCATCCTGCGCCACCAGCGAAAGCCGCGGCACCTGATCCGTGACGTAAAGCGTGCCCCCTGGCCCACCATGCACGGACATCGGCTTGTGATGATCTGTCCAATCCGCAAGCCATGCGCCATCACCGGTAAAGACCTGCACACGATTGTTCTCCCGATCCGCCACCGTCACGCGGCCATCAGGCAGCACCCAAACGGAATGCGGTGTGGAGAATTCACCAGGCCCCGTGCCAGGTCGCCCCCAATGGCCCATCGGCGTGCCATTCGCGCTGAAGCGATGCACCACCGATGCGCCATAGCCATCCGCGACATAGATCGAACCATCGGCCCCAAAGGCAACATCACAGGGCGCGTTGAAGGGCTCACCAGGACGATGCCGCTTGCCAAGCCCGCCCAGCCTTTTGCCGTGACGATCAAAAATGATGATTTCCTGCGCGTCGCGATCCACGACAAAAACGCGCCCATCGAGATGGACAGAGAGCATATGGCCATCCGCAACCTCATCCCCACCCCATGCGGCGATGCGCCGGCCATCAGGCGCCAAAACCACGACCGCAGGACCTGCGGCGCCCGTGTAAGGGTCTTGCCGCAACTGACAATACACATTGCCTTCGGCATCGCAGGCAACATCAGAAGGCGCGCCAACCCCCATCGGCACATCGCCCCAGGGGCGTTCGATGCGATAGAGCGTTTCGGCGAGGCGGACATAAAGCACATGGCGGGTCATGATGGGCTCCATATGTTTCGCATCATCATGCCCCAAACATAGCATGGCGTCGAATAGCCCCCTTTTGACTTGGAAGGCCGAGCGCGACGTTCTACTTAGGGCGCCATGGCGAAAGACCCTTTGGTGACATTGCAGAAACTTCGCCGCCTGGAAGCCCAGGCGGAACGGCGCGCCTTGGCCGAAAAACTTGCCGCCGAGGCCGCCGCCGAGCAAGCCCTTGCCGCTGCTGAACAGGCGCTGCGGCAGGAAAGCTCAGAAGGCTTGAACCCGCAGCTTGGCGCCTTCATCCAAAAGGCGCTGGATGATCGCGCCGCAGCCCAGGAAGCACAGGAAACCGCGCGGCAGGAAACCAATCTTCAGCGGCAGATTTTGGCGGATGCGCGCGCGGCAGAACGCGTGGTGGAACAGCTTCGTGAAAACCGCGCCGCCACGGCAGCGCGGGAAGAAGCGCGGCGCCAGCAAAACCTGATGGATGAAGCGGCGCGTAAACCTTCTTGACAGGCTAGCGCCCCTTGAAAACCGGCTTCCGTTTTTCGGCGAAGGCGCGCTGCGCTTCGCGCGTATCTTCGGTGCGTGACAGCGCTGCCGTTTGCGTCTGTTCGTAGCGGTAACCTTCTGACAGCGGCAGGTATTCCGTCAGCGTAAAGCCACGTTTCGCCGCTTCCACCGCCAGCGGCACCTTGGAAGCGATCTCGGCCGCAATGCCCTGCGCTGTTGCCAGCAATTGATCCTGCGGCACACAGGCGGAAGCCACATTCATGCGATAAAGATCCGGCCCATAAAAGCGCCGCGCCGTATAGAGCATCAACCGCGCATTGGATTGCCCGAAATGGCGCAGCACATGGCGCACACCGCCGGCAAGGCCGACCTCAACCTCGGTCATGGACATGAAGCTGTCTTCGGCAACCACAATGATGTCGCAGACCAAAGCAAGCACGCAACCCGCGCCAATGGCTGCACCATTCACCGCGGCAATCACCGGCTTGCCGCATTCCATGACGCAATCAAAGCCCGCACGCACCAGGCGGTTATGGCGTGGAAAGGCGCCTTGCCGTGTCACATCGGGCCTATCCTTCAAATCCGCACCGGCGGAGAAATTCCGCCCCTCACCCGTCAGCACAATCGCGCGCACTTCCGGCATTTCGTGGAAGGTGTCGAAGATGCGCGTGATTTCATCGCGAAAGGCGCTGTTCTGCGCATTCACCGGCGGGCGCGCAATCGTCACGGTGGCGACGTGATCGGTAATGCTGACCTTGAAGGCTTGCAGTTCAGGAAAGGGGTTCATGGGCTACTCCAATACTGGGCTTTCGGAATGGTTTCAGGCCTTATGGCATTTCAGCCAATGAACCCCGACGCATCGGTGCGGTTTTCGATGATGCGGGATTGACCGAGATGTTCGGCCAGTTTCGGCTTGATGATACTGCTGGGCCGATCCGGATAGCTGCCCTGCGCAAAGCTGGCGCGCGCCAGAAAAGGCGCCGCCAATCCCAAGCCTGCCAACCCGCGCCGCGTGATCCGCACCATCTTACCCTCCCCTGGCTTGACCGCGCTTTCCTGGCGCGGCGTGATAGAGGCAGACGGTGCGGCGCAGATGGCGCCCAAGTCAAGAATAAGGGGAAGTTCATGGCCGCGACGCTCTTCGACAAGATTTGGGACCCGCATGTGATTGCCGATCTCGGTTCCGGCTGGTCGCTGCTGCATTGTGACCGCGTGCTGCTGCATGATCTCTCGGGCGGGCGCGCGCTGCAAGAAGTGGGCGAAGCCGGCTATGCCGTGCCGCATCCTGAGCTTGTCTTCGCCACGCCGGATCACGCGGTGGCGACAACGCCTGGCCGCACGGCGGAAAGCTTCCCGAAAGGCGGGCAACTGATTGCGGGCTTGCGCAAACGGGCTGCGGAAACCGGCGTCAGGCTTTTCGATCTCGGTCAGGATGGCAATGGCATTGTGCATGTGATGGGGCCGGAGCTTGGCATTGTGCTGCCCGGCACCACGCTTGTCTGTGGTGACAGTCATACCTGCACCAATGGTGGGCTTGGCGCTTTGGCCTTCGGCATTGGCGCATCGGAATTGCGCCATGTGCTGGCCACACAAACCCTGCCGCAGAAAAAACCGAAGCGCATGCGCATTCGCTTTGAAGGCGCGGCACCAGCAGGTGTCACGCCGAAGGACATGATCCTGCATGCCATTGGCCGTTTCGGCACCGGCGCCGGCACGGGTTACGCGGTGGAATATGCCGGTTCCGCGGTGCGCGCGCTGTCGGTGGAGGGGCGGCTCACGCTGTGCAATCTTTCCATTGAAATGGGGGCGAAGATGGGCATGGTCGCCCCCGATGATGTGACTTACGCATGGCTCGCGGGCCGGCGCTTTGCGCCCAAGGGTGCCGCTTGGGATGCGGCGCTGGCGCATTGGCGCAGCCTGCCGAGTGATGCGGATGCGGTGTTTGACGTGGATCTTTTGGTCAACATGGCCGATATCGCCCCGCAAATCACCTGGGGCACCAGCCCGGAACAGGTGCTGCCTGTCACGGGTCATGTGCCGCACCCTGCCTCGGCGCCTGACCCAATCAAGCGCGCCGCCTATGAAGCCGCCTTGGCCTATATGGATTTGAAGCCCGGTCAGCCGATTGCGGGCACGAAGATTGATTGGGTCTTCATCGGTTCATGCACCAATTCCCGCATCGAGGATTTGCGCGCCGCCGCTGCCGTGCTGCGCGGACGCAAGGTGGCGCCGCATGTCACAGCCTGGGTGGTGCCGGGGTCTGAGCGCGTGAAGCGCGAAGCGGAAGCGGAAGGGCTGGATGCGGCTTTCACCGCCGCAGGCTTTGAATGGCGCGAACCCGGCTGCGCCTTATGTGTTGCCGCCAATGGAGAAGCGGTGCCGCCTGGCGCGCGCTGCGTTTCCACATCGAACCGCAATTTCGTTGGGCGGCAGGGGCCGGGGGCGCGGACGCATTTGGCTTCTCCGGCCATGGCGGCGGCGGCGGCCTTGGCAGGTGAGATCGCCGATGTGCGGCAATTCGCGGCGTAAAGGGGTAAGGCATCATGGAAGAATTCACCAAACTCTCCGGCCCCGCGGCGCCCTTGATGCGCGCCAATGTGGATACGGATTTGATCATCCGCATCCAGCGCCTGGTGGGCACGGGCCGCACCGGCCTTGGGCCTTATGCTTTCGAAAATCTGCGCTTCCTGCCCGACGGCGCGGAGAACCCGGATTTCGTGCTGAACAAGGCGCCCTATCGTGAAGCGCCCATTCTGCTGGCGGGTGCGAATTTCGGCTGCGGATCATCACGCGAAGGCGCGGTTTGGGCGCTGATGGGGGCGGGCATTCGCTGCGTGATTGCGCCAAGCTTCGGCGATATCTTCCACAATAACTGCTTCCAGAATGGCCTGCTGCCGATTGCCCTGCCCGAGGAAGTGGTGCAGCAAATCGCCGCCGAGACGGAAGCAAGCCAAGGTGCCCGCCACACCGCGATTGATCTGGTGCGCCAGGTGGTGATCACGCCGGAAGGTGCGGAGATTCCCTTCAGCATTGATGCGCGCAAGCGCGATGCGCTGCTGGAAGGGCTGGATGATATTGCGCTGACCCTGCGCTTGAAGGATCAGATCGCCGCCTGGCAGGCTGCGGATCGTGCCAAACGCGGCTGGGTCTGGGATAGCGTGAAGCTGTAAGAAGTATGGGCGGGCCTGAAACCCGCCCTTCATGCCTTCAGCTATTCGGCGCCATGCGCCGAGCGGTTTCCTGCAATTCCTTGGCCTTCTTCACCGCGCGGTCAATTTCAGTCGCCGTGCGGTCAAGCGCGTCACGATAGGCCATCATGCCATCCTGCATGCCGCCCACCTTGGACTTCAATTCACCCATGGCAGAGCGGAAATCCGATGTCGCGCGCGCCTGGGCGCGCAAAGCCTCATCCAGCTTATGCAGCGCGATGCGCAGCCGATCCTGCGGGCGCTGCGGGAAGGCGAAAACTTCAGCCGCCTTGGGTTCGGTTTCGGTGAGGGTGATGGTGGATGCGCTCATCGCTCCGGTCTCCAATTGGTTAACCGAAGCCTAAGACGGTTCAAGAAACTTATCCATAGTTTTTTAAGAAAAAAACGAAAATTCGTGAATATTTTTAAGATATATCCTGCGGTCTTTACCAAATAAAACTTCAGATGAAATTGCTTTTACTTCAATTCAACCAAGGGTTCTGCCCCCTGCCCCGCGGCCGCGAAACAGGGGGCAGCAGCCTTTACCGATTCGTGAAAGCGGCCTTCCGCTTCTCCGCGAAAGCCGACATGCCTTCCTTCTGATCCGCCGTGGCAAACAGGGAAAGGAACAGGCGCCGTTCCGTGCGCACACCTTCCGTCAGGCTGCTTTCGAAGGCGGCATTCACCGCTTCCTTCGCCATGGCGACGGAAGGTCCGGAAAGGGCCGCGATCTTCTCGCCAATCTTCAGCGCTTCCGCGATCAGGTCAGCCGCAGGCACCACGCGGCAGACCAGATTGGCGCGCTCCGCTTCCTCGGCATTCATCATGCGCGCGGTGAGGATCATTTCCATGGCCTTGGATTTGCCAATGGCGCGCGTGAGCCGCTGCGTGCCACCCGCACCCGGGATGATGCCAAGGTTGATTTCCGGCTGGCCGAATTTCGCGGTGTCAGCGGCGATAATCAAATCGCACATCATCGCCAATTCGCAACCGCCACCCAGCGCAAAGCCGGCCACGGCAGCAATCACCGGCTTCTGGATTTCCAGCACGGTTTCCCAATTGGCGCCGATGAAATCATTGAAATAGACGCCCGGAAAGCTGCGATCCTTCATTTCCTTGATATCGGCACCCGCGGCGAAAGCCTTTTCGCTGCCGGTAATGACAATGGCGGCAATCGCCGGGTCCCTATCAAAGGCGCGCAAAGCGGTGCCGAGTTCGATCATCAATTGATCACACAGCGCATTCAGCGCCTGGGGGCGGTTCAGCCGGATCAGGCCGGTCTTGCCGTGGGTTTCAACCAGGATCATTTCAGGTGCCATGGCGGGTCTCCTTCATCTGTTGTTGTGCAGCCCCATTAGCACAGCTTCAGCGTTGCCGAATGGGGCAGAAAAAGCTGGACCGCCCGGATTGCACAATCCGCTTGATGCCCGGGCATTCCGGCTTGCCGGGACAGGCGGGGCAGGCTTCCCCTTCCCGACCATAAACCGCGAAATTCTCCTGAAACCGACCAATCTCGCCATCGGCGCGCACATAATCCCGAAGACTCGACCCGCCGGCGGCAATCGCCTCGGCCAAAACGGCCTTGATGGCGGGCGCCAGCCGCGCCGCCCGCGCCCCGGCCACCGTATGGGCGGAACGGCGGGGGGAAATGCCGGCGCGGTACAGCGCCTCACACACATAGATATTGCCAAGCCCGGCGATGACGCGCTGATCCAAAAGTGCTGACTTGATCGGGGTGCGCTTGCCCGTGAGCGCGGCGGAAAGCCAGGCTGGGGTGATTTCTGGCCCCAGCGGTTCCGGCCCCAGCCCGGCCAGCAGCTTGTGGTGATCCTCAGCGTCGGTTGCCACCAAATCCACGCTGCCGAAGCGGCGCGGGTCCACAAAGCCGATATGCCAGCCGCCCTCCGTACCGAAGGCCAGGTGTTCATGCGCCTCGGGCGGGGCGTTATGGCCGCGCGCATCGGAAAAGGCGCCTTGCTTGCCCTGCCGAGGCTCAACCGCCGCGCCTTCCCGCCGCGCCACCATGCGGCCTGACATGCCAAGATGAATCAGCAGGCTTTCGCCCCCTTCAAGGCGCATCAGGATATATTTCGCCCGCCGCCGGAAACCCAGCACCCGCCGCCCGCGCAACCGTGCCGCCAGGCGCGGCGGGAAGGGAAAGCGCATGCCATCGCGGCGCGTCTCGGCCCAGGCTATGCGCTCACCTTCCAGCACGGCCTGAAGCCCGCGCATCACGGTTTCCACTTCCGGCAATTCGGGCATGGCCCCTCCCCTTTCCGCGGCTCAGCGCCTATGATGCGCCCATGAACAACGCCGCCCCTGAGACCGATTTCGGTTACCGCAAAATCCCCAAATCCGAAAAGGCCGGGATGGTGCGCGCCGTGTTTGAAAGCGTGGCACCCAAATATGACATCATGAATGATCTGATGTCGCTTGGCGTGCATCGGGTCTGGAAGCGCATTTTTGTGAATGCCATTGGCGCCGGGCCGCATGACACGTTGCTGGACCTTGCGGGCGGCACGGGCGATATTTCCTTCCTCGCGCTGGAACGCGGCGCGGGGCGCGTGATTCTGACGGATGTGAACCCCGCCATGCTGGAAGTGGCGCAAGGCCGCGCCCTGTCGCGTGGCTTGGTCAGCGGGCTTTCCTTCATGTGCGTGGATGCGGAACGCATCCCCCTGCCGGACCGCAGCGTGGAGCGTGTTTCGATTGCGTTCGGTTTGCGCAACTGCACCGACAAGGATGCGGTGCTGGCCGAAGCGCGGCGCGTGCTCCGCCCCGGTGGGCGCTTTCACTGCCTGGAATTTTCCAAGCTGGAAGTGGCCGCGCTGGATCGGCTTTATGATGCCTGGTCCTTCAAGGCCCTGCCCGTGATTGGGGAGTATGTCGCGAAAGACCGCGCTTCCTATGAATATTTGGCCGAGAGCATTCGCATGTTCCCCGATCAGGAAACCCTCGCCGGCATGATGCGCCGTGCGGGGCTGGAACGCGTTTCCTATCGCAACCTATCGGGCGGCATTGTCGCCATGCATAGCGGCTGGCGCTTGTAGAAAAGGCTATTCCGGATCAGCCGGCAGATCAGGCACGGGCTGGCGGTAATCTTCCGCCCAATCGGTGCTTTTCTTCATGCGGCTTCGCAGCAGATAGGCCGCGCCAAGGCCCGCAGCGCCAAGCCCAGCCAGCCCCGCAAACCCGACAGCCGCAACACCACCAAGGCGCAGCACGGCAAGCCCGCAGGCCAATCTCGGCAAGATCATCGGCATTTCCTATCGCTTTTCCGGCGCATCATCCGCGCCGGGTGGCGGGATTGGCAAGGGTTTCTGCGCCGCGCAGGAACAGAAAGCCAGGCCCTGCGGCAGGCGGTTCACCTGGGTTGCTTCCCCGCAATGGGGGCATTCTATCACCGCACGCGGGATCATGCGGTTTTCTCATGCTTGTCGGGTAAGGGCCGCATGGCGCGAATTTGTGCGGCAACCGCCCCCTGCCCGGCCAATTCCGCGAGCAAGGCGGCTTCTTCCCGCGCGGCTTCGAAGCCCAGCCGATACCCGGCATAGGTCGCGCGATCCAGGCTTTGGCCCAAGGCCTTGCCGATGGCCTGCATGAATGGCCCCTTTCTGCAAAAGCAGGCGCCGGTTCAGCGCCCCTTGCAATACCCCGCGCCGGCATGGCTGGTCCCCGATGGGCAGGAACCACCCCGGCTTGGCACATATTCGCTGCGCCCATCCGTCCGGCAATAGCCTGCCCCTGCATGGCTGGTGCCGGATGGGCAGGACCCGTTCTGCGCCGCCACAAACCCAGCGCCTGAGGAAGACCGGCAATAGCCCGACCCGGCATGGCTCGCCCCCGATGGGCAGGAACCTTTATGCGCCGGCACCATTTGCTGCGCGAAGGCAGCGCCGGAGACCACAAGACCCAAAACAACAGCGCGCAGCAGCATCGGGCGGCATCCTTCAACACGAACCACAAGGAAGCCCAAAATCCAGACTTCCCCATGGCGCCCTTATGGCAGTGAAGGGTTGATCAAACCCTTTCCAGCACCGTCGCAATCCCCTGCCCCACGCCGATGCACATGGTGGCCAAGGCGCGCTTCAGCTTGCGTTCCTGCATTTCATGCGTCGCGGTGGCGATCAGCCGCGCACCACTCATGCCCAGCGGATGGCCGAGCGCAATCGCGCCGCCATTCGGGTTCACGCGCGCATCATCATCGGCAATGCCAAGCCCACGCAGCACGGCCAGGCCCTGTGCGGCGAAGGCTTCGTTCAATTCGATCACGTCCATCTGGTCTTGCGTCATGCCAAGCCGCGCAAACAGCTTTTGTGTCGCCGGCACCGGTCCAATGCCCATCACGCGCGGCGCGCAACCCGCGGTCGCCACGCCCACAAAACGCGCCAGCGGCGTGAGCCCATGGCGCTTCGCCGCCGCTTCACTCGCGATGATCAGCGCGCAGGCGCCGTCATTCACGCCAGATGCATTGCCCGCCGTCACCGTCCCATCCGCCTTCACCACCGGCTTCAATTTGCCGAGCGCTTCCATGGAGGTTTCGCGCGGATGTTCATCCGCACTCACCACCACGGGATCGCCCTTGCGGGACGGGATGGTCACCGGCACGATTTCCTTCGCCAGCCGGCCATTCTTCTGTGCCGCCGCCGCGCGCGCCTGGGAACGGAGCGCCATGGCGTCCTGATCTTCCCGCGCGATATTGTAGTCAATGGCGACGTTTTCCGCCGTCTCCGGCATGGAATCCGTGCCGTAGCGCTTCTGCATGGCGGGATTCACAAAGCGCCAGCCAATGGTCGTGTCATAAATGGCATTGCTGCGCGAAAAGGCGCTTTCGGCCTTGGGCATCACGAAAGGCGCGCGAGACATGCTTTCAACGCCGCCCGCGATCATCAATTCCGCTTCGCCTGCGCGGATGGCGCGCGCGGCAATGCCCACCGCATCCATGCCCGATCCGCAAAGCCGGTTCACCGTGCTGCCGGGAATGGCTTGCGGCAGGCCGGCCAACAACAGCGCCATGCGCGCGACATTGCGGTTATCCTCTCCAGCTTGGTTGGCGCAGCCGAAGATCACATCATCAACCGCCGCCCAATCCACCGAAGCGTGGCGTTCCATCAGCGCCTTCAGCGGCACCGCGCCAAGATCATCGGTGCGCACGCCGGAAAGGCTTCCGCCATAACGGCCGATTGGCGTGCGCAAGGCAGCGCAGATGAAAGCTTCGGGCATGGTTCATTTCCTTAAGAAAAACCGCGCCCCATTCAGGGCGCGGTTGGTCGATACATGGGCTGTTATTCCGGCTTCACGCCGGCAGCGCGCAGCACATCGGTGTAGGTCTTCACCCCCTCGCGCACCAGATTCATCACCTGATCCGGCGTCTCATAACCGGCGCGCGGCACAACGCCGGCCAGTTCATTCAGGCGCGGCGCGCTTTGCTGAATGGCTGCCTGAAACGCTGCCCCCAAGGCGGCCACAATCGGGGCTGGCGTGCCGGCGGGCGCCAACATCGGGAAGAACTCCTCAAAGATAAAACCCGGAATGCCGGCTTCGGTCGCGCTTGGCACATTGGGCAGGGCAGGGCTGCGCTGGCTTGATGCGACCGCCAAGGCCCGCAAACCGCCGCCGCGTACCTGACCCAAGGATGATGCCATGGTGGGCGTGCCGAATTGTGCCTCACCACTCACCAGCGCGGCCACACCTGGCCCACCACCGCGATAATGCACCATTTCAAACTGCGCGGCGCTGATGCCACGGAAGATCTCGCCCGCCAGATGCACGCCACTGCCAATCCCGGCAGAAGCGAAATTCAAACGCCCAGGACTGGCGCGCAACAGCGCGATCAATTCGGCGGCACTATTCGCCGCCAAACGCGGATTGATCGCCAGCACGTGTGGCGAAAACCCAGCCACTGCAATGCCGACGAAATCATTGATGGTGTCATAAGGCACGCGTGCCACCAGCGCCGGCACAGATGCATGGGCGCTATTGATCAGCACGGTATAACCATCTGCGGGGGACCGCGCGGCATGTTCCGCGCCAATCACGCTGCCCGCGCCGGCGCGGTTTTCCACCACCACGGGCTGGCCCAGAATATTGCCCGCCGCTTCGGCAATGATGCGGCCCACAATGTCATTCGACCCACCCGGCGCGAAGGGCACCACCAGGCGCACCGGCCGTGTTGGGCGCCATGCCTGGGCGCGCGCCACATTGGGTGCAAGCCCCGCCGCCAAGGCCAAGCCCAAAGCTGTTCTGCGTTGTATCATTGTTGCTTTTCTCCCTGTTCTGCCAGGACGCTGGCCGCGCCCAAGGCCTATGTTTTCCCGGCCATTCAGCCTCGGTTGTCAAAGTTTAGCCGAAGCCGCGCCTTCGGAGAATAGAGAAAACCCCTCGACGCCGCGCGCCGGCCGCACCATCCTGGGCGAATGATCGAAAACCCCCTTCTGACCCCCTGGACTGCCCCCTTTGGCCTGCCACCCTTTGGCGCCATTGAGCCCGCGCATTTCCCGCCCGCCTTCGAAGCCGCCATGGCCGCGCATCGCGCTGAGGTTGCTGCCATCGGCGCCAATCTGGCAGCCCCCAACTTCGCCAATACGGTCGAAGCGCTGGAAGGCGCCGGGCGCTTGCTCAGCCGCATTGGCGCAACCTTCTTCAACCTGGCCGCGAGCCACGCGACCGCCGAGTTGCAACAGGTGGAACGCGACATCGCGCCCAAGCTCGCCGCGCATCGCATGGCGATCGCGCTTGATCCCGCGCTTTTCCGTCGTGTTTTGGCCTTGCATGAACAGCGCGATGCGCTGGGGCTTGCCCCCGATCAGCGCCGTCTGCTGGAACGGCTTCATCTCCGCCTCACACGCGCTGGTGCTGGCCTGGATGACACCGCCCGCACGCGGCTTTCGGAAATCTCCACCCGCTTGGCCACGCTGCATACCGCCTTCGGGCAGAATGTGCTGGCGGATGAGAATGAATGGCGCCTGGTGCTGACCGAGGCCGACCTGGATGGCCTGCCCGATTTCGCGCGCCAAGCCGCGCAAGAAGCCGCCGCCGCCGCCGGGCTTGAAGGCTATGTCTTCACACTGTCGCGATCTTCCGCCGAACCCTTCCTGACCTTCTCCGCCAGGCGCGATTTGCGCGAAAAACTCTGGCGCGGTTTCGCCGCGCGTGGTGCGTTGACTGAGGGGCGCGAGAATGCGCCGCTGATCCGCGATATTCTGACGCTGCGCCGTGAACGCGCGCAATTGCTGGGGGAGGCTGATTTCGCAACCTTTCGCCTGCGCGATACCATGGCGGGTTCGCCCGATGCCGCCGAGGCGTTGCTCCGCGCCTGTTGGGGGCCGGCCAAGCGCCGCATTGCGGTCGAAAAGGCGGAGCTTGAAGATTTTGCCCGCACCGCCGGCCATAACGGCCCGATCGAGCCCTGGGATTGGCGCTATTGGGCGGAACGCGCACGACAAGCGAAGCATCATTTCGATGGCGCTGCGCTGAAGCCGCATTTCGAATTGGAAGCCATGCTGCGCGCCATTTTCGATACCGCGCGGCGCCTGTTTGGCCTGGTCTTCGAAGAGCGCGCCGATATCCCGCGCTATCATGCCGATCTGCGCGGCTTCGAAGCGCTTGATGAAGCGGGTAATCATGTCGGCCTGCTGCTGCTTGATAACTACGCCCGCCCAGGCAAGCGTTCCGGCGCTTGGATGAGCAGCTTTCGCGTCGCCGATGGCCTGAATGGTCGCACCGCGCCCATCATCATCAACAACAACAACCTAGCCCGCGCCACGCCAACGCTGCTTTCTTTTGATGAGGCGCGCACGCTGTTTCATGAATTCGGCCATGCGCTGCATGGGCTGATGAGTCGCGCGCGCTACCCATCGCAATCCGGCACTGCCGTGCTTGGCGATTTTGTCGAATTCCCATCGCAAGTCATGGAACATTGGCTGAGCCTGCCGGAGACCTTGCAAACCCATGCCCGCCATCACGAAACCGGCGCGGCTTTGGATGAGGCTTTGCTCGCCCGCGTGCTGGCCGCACGCAATGATGGGCAGGGGTTCGCCATGGTGGAATACCTATCCTGCGCCTTGATTGATCTGGCGCTGCATCGGCATGAGGCGCCGGAAGATTTGGCCCTGGAGGAATTTGAAACCGCCTTCCTGGCCGAGATCGGCATGCCAGAGGGCATGGCGCTCCGGCATCGTCCGATTCATTTCGGGCATTTGTTTTCCGGTGATGGCTATGCGGCGGGGTATTACTTCTATCTTTGGGCGGAAGTTTTGGACGCCGATG
>JBIKXA010000107.1:0-12758 GCA_044356015.1 Roseomonas sp. | reverse complement strand
ACGATTGATAGCCCAACCATGTTGGCACCGCTGATGCGTGACGGGCGCGTGCGCGGACTGGCCGTGAGTTCCGCGACACCATCCGATCTTGTGCCTGGCCTGCCGGCGCTCGCTGAGGTTGGTGTGCCTGGCTATGAAGTGACCGCCTGGCAGGTATTGTTTGCCAAGCCCAGTACGCCGGAAGAAGCGCTGTCCCCAATCCGAGAGGCAGCGTTGCGCGCGGTGGCAGACCCCGCCGTGAAGCAGCGTTTGGCGGCGGCGGGTGTGGAGACCTGGCCCGACCCTTCGCCCGCTGCCGCGGCAGCGCATGTGCAGGCGGAAGTGGCGCGCTGGGCGCCGATTGTCGCGCGCATGAATCTCGGGGGCTGACCCATGGCTTATGAGGGCATTCGCGCGCGTCGCCCTTTGATCATGGGCCGACGCGGGGCGGTGGCAACCAACCATCCGGTGGCAACTGCGGCGGGGATGGAGATACTCCGCGCCGGCGGCAATGCGGCGGATGCGGCGGTGGCGATTGCAATGACGCTTGGCGTGGTCGAGCCGCATATGTCGGGGCTGGGTGGCGATGGTTTCTACCATGCCTGGAACGCGAAAACCGGCGCCAGCACCACCTATAACGGGACGGGCGCGGCGCCGGCGGCGGCAAGCATTGCGCATTATCGCGCGGCGGGCGGCATTCCTGTGCATGGCGCGCTTTCCATTCAAACGCCTGGCATGGTGGCGGGGCTTGCCGCGCTGCATGGCGCAGAGGGCAGCAAGCCCTGGGGCGCGCTGTTTGGGCCAGCGATTGAAGCGGCGCGGGATGGTTTTGCCGCGACCCATGCGCTGCGCCATTTCGCCGGTGAGAACCGCGCGCGGCTTTCGCCTGATGCTTTGAGTGCCGCGCTGTTTCTGCCGGAAGGCAAGCCGCCCGCTTTGGGAAATTTGATGCTGCAGCCCGCTTTGGCGGCAACGCTGCAACGTTTGGCCTCGGCGGGGCCCATGGATTTCTATCAGGGAAGGCTGGCCGCGATGCTGGCCGCTGATCTGGCAAAGGCGGGCGCCCTGGTGCGCGCGGTGGATTTGGCGGGGGTGGCGCCAATCATCGCGCCGCCTATCGCCGTGCCTTATCGCGGTTTTGAACTACGCCAAACACCGCCCAAT
The DNA here is from genome assembly GCA_044356015.1 of Roseomonas sp. Lineage (GTDB taxonomy): Bacteria > Pseudomonadota > Alphaproteobacteria > Acetobacterales > Acetobacteraceae > Neoroseomonas. The sequence goes on along the minus strand of JBIKXA010000107.1, from coordinate 11,615 downwards.
TCCATGGGTTTTGCCATGGCGCAAATGGCGCGCATTCTGGATCGCTTCGATCTCGCCGCGCTTGGCTGGGGCAGCGCCGCCTTGATTCACCTGATGGTGGAAGCGAAGAAACGCGCTTTTCTGGACAGGGAATCTTTTGCGGGGGCAGCGAATCCGCCGCTTGATATGCTGCTCTCGCGCGAATGCGCCGGCGCGCATGCCGCCGCCATCACGGATCGCGCGGCGCATGTGCCGGTGCGCCCCGCGCGAGAGACAGATACCACCTATTTCTGCGTGGTGGATTCCGATGGCAATGCGGTTTCCGCCATTCAATCCATCAATTCCGCCTTCGGTTCCGGCGTGACGGGCGCGCAAACCGGCATCCTGTTCAATAACCGCATGAGCTATTGGCATTTGGAAGAAGGCCACGCGAATGCACTCGCGCCCGGCAAGCGCGTGCGCCACACCATGAATGCGCCCATGCTGATGAAGCAAGGCAAGCCCTGGCTGATTTTCGGCACACCAGGCGCCGATAATCAGGTGCAGGTGAATACCCAGGTTTTGGTCGCCTGCGCCGATTTCGGCATGGACCCGCAACAGGCTTTGGAGGCGCCGCGCTGGACATCCTCTCAGCCCGGCCAGGAAAGCAATTACCCGCATGGCGGTGAGGATCTGCTTACCATCGAAGCGGGCTTGGGGGCAGAGGTGATCGCCGCACTGCAAGCGCGCGGGCATAGGGTGAAGATCGTGCCCGATCTGGAAGGGCCCTGCAGCGTGGAGGCCATTCGCGTGCTGGAAAACGGCGTGCGCATGGCGGCATCCGATCCCAGGCGGGATGGCTGGGCGGGGGCCTGGTGATGGCCCCCTTGCCGCCGCCGGCCCATCAAGCCTAGGCTGGCTATGGGATGCTTCATTTTCTAAGACGCCGCTTGACGGTTGCGATTCTGGTCGCGCTGACGGTGCTGACGTTGAGCTTTCTGCTCACGCGGCTATCGGGTGATCTTGCCATTTCCATTGCCGGGCCAAATGCGACGCAGGAGGATATTGAACTCATCCGCAGCGCCTATGGGCTCGATCGGCCGCTTTGGGTGCAGTATTTCGATTGGCTCTGGCGCGCGCTGCAAGGTGATTTTGGCGATAGCTATTTCTTCAAGACCCGCGTGTCGCGGCTGATCATGGAACGCATGCCAATCACCATGACGCTTGGGCTTTGTGGCTTGTTCATCGCGCTTTGTGTGGCATTGCCCTTGGGCATTCTGGCGGCGGTGAAGGAAAATACCTGGGTGGATCGCAGCGTGCTGATGGTGGCGCTGATTGGCCAGGCCATGCCTTCCTTCTGGCTTGGTCTGACGCTGATGATCGTGCTGGGCCTGAACCTGGGCTGGCTGCCGATCTCAGGCACGGGGTCTTGGGAACATTATGTCATGCCCTCCATCGTGCTGTCCTTTTCGGCCATTCCATCGCTGATGCGGCTCACGCGGAGCGGCATGATTGAAGCGCTGGCTTCCGATTATATTCGCACCGCGCGAGCGAAGGGCCTGTCGCGGTTGTCCATTCTGGTCAAGCACGGGTTTCGCAATGCGGCGATTCCGGTTGTTGCCATTGCCGCGGTGCAGCTTGGCTTCATGCTGGGCGGGTCCATCGTGATCGAGACGGTTTTTGCCTTGCATGGCGTTGGCTATCTGGCGTGGGAGAGCATCAGCAAGAACGACTTCCCCGTGGTGCAGGCGGTGGTACTGGTGCTGGCGCTGATCTATATCGGCCTGACGCTACTATCCGACCTGCTGAACGCAGTGCTCGACCCGCGCTTGAGGTCGGCATGAGCACGGTGTTGCAACCGGCCGGTGCCAGTAGCCGACGGCGTATCTGGCGCAATGCAGGCGCCATTTTCGGTGTGGGCATTGTCGGCTTCGTCACCTTTGTGGCGATCTTTGCACCGTTGCTGGCACCTTATGATCCCTTCACCATTGATCTTGGGCGGCGCGTCATTCCACCCATGTGGATGGAAGGCGGCACGCCTGCCAATATCCTCGGCACGGATCAATTGGGGCGAGATTACCTGTCGCGCCTGATCTATGGCGCGCGGGTTTCTATGATCATTGGTGTCGCGACCATCATCACCTCCGGCATTATCGGCACAGTGCTTGGTGTGATGGGTGGGTTTTATGGCGGGCGGATTGATGATGCGGTGGTCTTTGCCATCACCGCGCGGCTTTCCATCCCGGTGGTGCTGGTGGCACTGGCAGTCGCGGGGCTTATGGGCACCAGTTTTACCTTGGTGATCCTGGTTCTGGGGCTATTGCTGTGGGATCGCTTTGCCGTGGTGGCGCGGTCCACCACCATGCAAATCCGCAATCTGGATTATGTGGCGGCGGCGCGTTGCGCGGGCTGTTCGCCGATGATCGTGCTGCTGAAGGAAGTGCTGCCCAATATCGCCACACATCTTGCCGTGGTGGCCACACTGGAAATGGCGCTTGCGATTCTGCTGGAAGCAGCACTGTCCTTCCTCGGCCTTGGCGTGCCGCCGCCCTTGCCTTCCTGGGGGCTGATGATTTCGGAAGCCAAGGAATACATGTTCTTCAGCCCCTGGATCATCATGATCCCCGGCATTGCGCTTTTCGTGCTGGTGCTTGGCGTCAATCTGCTGGGTGATGCGTTGCGCGATATGTTGGGCACGGATCTGTCCCGATGAGCGCGCTGCTGGAAATTGATGATCTACGCGTGACCTTCGGCGGCACGGCTGCCGTGCGCGGCATATCCCTCACGGTGGAAAAGGGCGAGACCCATTGCCTGGTCGGCGAAAGCGGCTGCGGAAAGTCAGTCACGTCGCTCGCCGTGATGGGGTTGCTTGCGAAGGGTGGCAAGCGTGAAGCGGCGCGGCTTTCCTTCGCCGGTGATGACATCCGCGATTACGATGAAAAGCAGATGTCCCGCCTGCGTGGCGATCGCATGGCGATGATTTTCCAGGAACCCATGACCAGCCTGAACCCGGCCTACACGGTGGGTTCGCAAATGACCGAGGTGCTGCGCCGCCATCGCGGCACGCCGCGCGCGCAGGCCGTGGATCGCGCGGTGGAATTGCTGACGCGCGTTGGCATTACCGCGCCGGGGCTCAGGCTTGGCCAATTTCCGCATCAGCTCTCAGGGGGCTTGCGTCAGCGCGTCATGATCGCGATGGCGCTGATGTGCGATCCGGAATTGTTGATTGCCGATGAACCAACCACGGCTTTGGATGTGACAGTGCAGGCGCAAATCCTGCGGCTTTTGGCAGAACTGCAAAAGGATCTTGGCCTTGGTATTCTGCTCATCACGCATGATCTTGGTATCGTGGCGCGCGTCGCGGATCGCGTTTCGGTGATGTATGCCGGCAAGGTGGTGGAAAGCGCGCCAACGGCAGAATTATTCCGCGCGCCCCGCCACCCCTATACGCGCGGCTTGCTGTCCTGCGTGCCGGTGCCGGGCAAGGTGAAGCGTGATGAACCTTTGGGGTCCATCCCCGGCGTCGTGCCGCGTATTCCGCCCGGCTTCACTGGCTGCGCCTTTCGTGATCGGTGCGGCTTTGCGGAAGCCGCCTGCGCCAGCGATATCCCGCGCCGCAATGTCGGCCCCGCGCATGAGATGCTTTGTGTTCTGCCGGAAGGGGCCGGTGCATGAGCACGCCCGCGATTGAAGTGCGCGGCCTGAAGCGCGAATTTCGCGCCAGCCAAGGGCTTTTCGCGCCGCCGCGCCGCGTTGTGGCCGTTGATGATGTCAGCTTTTCCGTCCCCGCCGGCAGCGTGCTCGGCGTGGTGGGTGAAAGTGGCTGCGGCAAGACGACGCTGGCGCGCATGATCCTGGGTCTTTTGGAACCCAGCGGCGGAGAGGTTTTGGTGGATGGCAAGCGGCTTGACGGGATGGATCGCCGTGCGCGCGCCAGGCTGATCCAGCCGGTGTTTCAGGACCCGTTTTCATCGCTCAATCCGCGCCGGCGTGTGCGTGATATCATCGCCATGCCTTTGGTGGCGCAGGGCAATGTGACGGGCGCGGAAATTGATCGCCGCGTTGCCGAAAGCCTGGAACGGGTTGGGCTTTCCACCGAACAGGGCACGCGTTTCCCATCGCAATTATCGGGCGGGCAGCGTCAGCGCGTGGCGATTGCGCGCGCGCTGGTGCTGCGCCCGCGCATTGTGGTCTGTGATGAACCGACCAGCGCCTTGGATGTTTCCGTGCAGGCGCAAATCCTCAATCTACTGGCGGAATTGCGGCGTGATCTGGGGCTGACCTATCTTTTCATCAGCCATAATCTTGCGGTGGTGGAACATGTGGCGAGTGAAGTCGCTGTCATGTATCTGGGTCGCATCGTGGAAAAGCGCGAAAGTGAGGCGCTGTTCCGCGACCCGCGCCATCCCTATACGCGCGCACTTTTGGCTTCGGTGCTGACGCCCGAACCCGGGCTTGGCGTGCCGGATGTCGGGCTTGGCGATATCATGCCCGATCCCGCGAATATCCCGCCTGGTTGCCGCTTTCATCCGCGCTGCCCGGCCTGCTTCGCGCCTTGTGCCGCGACCGCGCCACGCATCAACAGCCTGGAAGATGGGCTGGTGGAATGCCATTTGGCGGGGTGAAAAACGTAAGAAAAAACCCCGCCCGGTGATCCACCAAGCGGGGCTGTTCCTGCGAAACCTGGCTTACTTCCACTTCGCCAGATAGAAGCGCGGCAATTCATCCGCATAGGTCTTGAATTCCAATTGCCGCTGGAAGGCATAGGTATTCACATAAGTGTGCAACGGCACGAAATAGGCTTGTTCCGTAATCCGCTTGATCGCCGCGTCATAGGCACGCTTGCGCACCGCCTCATCGGCTGAGTTGCCGCCTTCATTCACCAGGTCAATCACCTGCTGATCGCGCGCATAGTCTTCATTGCCGCCCGCGAACCATTGCGGCAGGAAGGCCGAGACGTCATTGATCGAAAAGCTGCCCCAGCTTCCCATGCCAAGCGTCAATTCGCCGCGTTGGGAACGCTGGATTTGCGCCGCCACCTGCATCAGGTTCAGGCGGGCACGAATGCCCACCGCCTGCAGGTAATTCTGCACCGCTTCGGACCATTGGCGCGGCTGCACATAGGAAGTGAGCTCCACATCAAAGCCGTTTGGATAGCCCGCTTCCGCCAGCAATTGCCGCGCCTTGGCGGGATTGTATTCATACTGCACGGCAACATCACCATTGCAGCCGAATTGGGAAGGGTAGCAAGGCGCGGGCGGCACGCGGGAACCACCGGTCACCAGTTTTTCGGCCTTGGATTTGCGGTCAATCGCGTGGAAAATCGCCTGACGCACTTTGAGGTTGGTCATTGGATTACCGGCACCGGTGCGCCCCGCCGCATCCATGTTCAGGTAACCCACGCGCATCGATTCCTGCTGCACTGCCTGCAGGAAGGGCAAGCGGTTCACATTGGCGATATTGTCTGGATTCATGTTCCAGATCCAATCCACGCGCTGCGCCAGAAGCTCGGTCAATTCAGTGGCGGCATCGGACAGATAGCGCGCGGTGATGCGCTGAATGGCAGGCCGCCCCTTGGGGCCGCCCTGGTAATAACCATCGAAGCGTTCGTATTCGACACCGTTGGAGACATCCACCTTCGTGAAGCGATACGGCCCGGTGCTGATCGGCATGCGCGAAAAACCATCAGGCCCCACCCTTTCGCGATAGGCCTTGGGCCAGATCGGTGTGACCATGGCCAGGTAATCCAGCGCGGCAGGATTGGGGCGCTTCATCTTCACGCGCACCGTATTGGCATCAAGCTTTTCCGCGCCCTCGATCCAGGAATAATTGCCCGGTGTGGAAAGCCGACCGCCCAATTCGGCAATGCCGTTCATGGTATAGACAACATCATCCGCGCTGAAATCGCTGCCATCATGGAATTTCACGCCAGGCCTGATCTTGAAATCAATCGCGGTATTGCCCTGCCAGGCCCATTCGGTTGCCAAGGCTGGCACGTTCTTGAAGGTTTCAGGATCACGATGCACCAGCCCATCCATGGCTTGGTGCGCGATGATGATGCCGGTGCGCTGGCTGTTGAAATAGGGGTCAATATTCGGCACGGCATCGCGGAAGGCGACGCGCAGCGTATTGGCGCTGCGCTGCGCGTAAACCGGGCCGGCACCAATGCCACCCAGCGCCAAGCCGCCGGCGGCAGCGGCCACACCCTGCCCAAGGCCTCGTCTGCTGATCTTCATCTCAGTTGCTCCCTGTTGGAAGGCCAAGACTAGAGACAAGGGCAGGGCGCCCGCAAGCGCCCTTTGGTGATCAGTCTATTTTTGCACCCGAAACGCGCACCACTTCGGCCCATTTGGCGATTTCGCTGCGGATGAAGGCCTCAAACGTCTCGGGGCTTGTGCCGCCGGCCGGTGTCAGGGCAGGCGGCGCGCCGCCCAATTCCGCTATGCGCGCAATATAGCCCGGATCACGCGTGATGATGTCAATCTCGGCGCCCAATTTCTCAATGATGGGGCGCGGCGTGCGCGCCGGTGCTTGCACACCGAACCAGGCTGTTGCTTCAAACTCTCGAATGCCGGCCTCTGCCAGGGTTGGCACATCGGGCAGTGCGGCACTGCGCACATTGCTGGTGACCGCCAGGGCCCTTAGCCGGCCATCGCGAATATGGCCAATGCAGCTTGGCATATTGTCGCAGCCCGCATCCAGGCGGCCAGCCACTATTTCGACAAGCATCGGCCCCGCGCCGCGGAAGGGCACATGGGTAAGATCGGTCCCGCTACGCAGCTTGAACATTTCCATGGTCATATGCGGCGAACCGCCTGATCCACTGCTGCCGTAATTCAGCTTACCCGGATTGGCCTTGGCGCCAGCGACCAGATCACTGACAGTCCGATAGGGCGAATTGGCGGGAACAAACACAACATTCGGCACACGAATAAGCAGGCCAACCGCTGCCAGATCCTCGGGCTTCACGGTCATGCGTGACCCCCAGAGAGAGTAATTGATCGACGCGGTGGATATGGTGCAGACCAGCAATGTATAACCATCGGGCTCTGCACGGGCCACCATTTCGGCGCCAAGATTACCTGTGGCACCAGCGCGATTCTCGACAATCACCGGCTGGCCGATGCGCGCCGAAAGGCGTTCGGCCATGATGCGCCCGGAAATATCCGTGGTGCCGGCGGGCGGGAAGGGAACCACAAGCCGCAAGGGGCGGGTTGGGAAGGCCTGGGCGCGAGCGATGCCGGGCGCGGCAAGCGCGCCGGCCATGCCGGCCAGGATGATGCGGCGGCCCAGCAGGGCGTTATTCTGAGTCATTTTTCTGCTCCTTCTATTCCACACGAATATCGGCTTGGCGCACTACCTCGGCCCAGCGCGTCACTTCCGCGCGCATGAAGGCCGCGAAGCTTTCAGGGCTTGAACCGCCATCGGGGGTCAGCCGCGGCGGATCAGCGCCGAAGGCCGCGATGCGGGCGCGGAAATCGGCATCCTTGCCAATCGCGTCCAATTCGGCACCCAGCCGCGCGATCACCGGGGCCGGCGTCGCGCTTGGCGCCAGCACGCCAAACCAGGCGGTTGCCTCAAAACCCGGCATGCCCTGTTCGGCGATGGTTGGCACATCCGGCAGCACGGCGCTACGCTGCGCGCCGGTCACGCCAAGGGCACGAATCTTCCCGTCACGTATGAAAGTAAGCGCCGAGGGGATATTGTCCATGCCGAGTTCGATGCGCTCGGCCACCATTTCGGTCAGCATCGGGGCGGAACCGCGGAAGGGCACATGAGTGATCTGAATGCCCTGCGCCAAGCGAATTTGCTCAATAACCACATGCGGCGAAGTGGCGATGCCCGCCGTGCCGTAATTCAGCCCGCCGGGCTTCGCCTTCGCTTCACGGGTCATATCAGCCAGGCTGCGGATAGGCATGCGATTGGCCGCCATCAGCACATTGGGCACGCGGCACATCAGGCCGACCGCGGCCAAATCCTCGGGCTTGAAGGGCATGCGATTGCCGAAAACGGCGAAATTGATCGCGCCCGTGCCAATGGTGGTCAGCAGCAGCGTATGGCCATCGGGTTCGGAGCGCGCGACGAATTCACCGCCGACATTGCCCGAAGCGCCGGGGCGGTTATCCACCACCACCTGCTGGCCGAGCCGGGCCGCGAGCCGTTCGGCGGTCAGCCGCCCGACCAGATCCGTGGTGCCGGCTGGGGTGAAGGGGATGATCAGGCGAATGGGGCGCGCGGAGAGCCCCTGCGCCAAAGCAGGCATGGGCAGGGCTGCGCCAAGCGTAAGCGCGCCCAGGTTACGGCGAGTGATCATGGTCTTTGCCTCCCGAGGGTTATGTTAAGTCCAAGGTGGCCCGTGAAGCGCGCCAGATCAACCCGCTTGCGACCCGGTTTGGGCTTCCCCGATTCGCCCCCTATGATGAAGGCAATTCAGGGGTGGCGGGGGCCATGGAGTTTTTGCGGCTTTACGGAAGGGTGCTCAGGCTGCTGGCCGCGGATCGCGCTGTCGCGATGGGGCTTGCCTTGGCGGCGCTCGCCATTGCCGGGCTGCAATTCCTGGAACCGGTGCTGTTTGGGCGGGTGATTGATCTGCTTGCCCGGTCGGACCGCATGCAGGAATCGGCGGTTTGGGCGGAAGCGCTGGCGCTGCTGATCATCTGGGGGGCGGTTGGGCTTTCGGCCATTGGCGCCAATGTCACGGTGGCCCTTTTCGCGGACCGCATGGCGCATCGCAATCGCCTGAAGGTCATGCATGATTATTTCCAGCATGTGCTGTCCCTGCCGCTATCCTTTCATGGGGATACGCAATCGGGCCGGCTGATGAAGATCATGCTGGTCGGCGCCGATAACCTGTTCGGCCTATGGCTGTCCTTTTTCCGAGAGCATCTGACAACCTTCATATCCGCCATTGTGCTGCTGCCACTCACGCTTATTCTGAATTGGCGGCTCGGGCTTTTGCTGATTGCCCTTGTCGTGATTTTCGGCAGCCTGGCGGCCTTTGTCATTCGTCGCACGGAAAGCGCGCAAAGGCAGGTGGAATCGCTCCATACGCAATTGGCCGGCAGTGCCCAGGATGCGCTTTCCAATGTCATGGTGGTGCAATCCTTCACGCGGCTATCGAGTGAGGCGCGGCTGTTCAGCGACATCATTCGGCAAGTGATCACGCATCAATTCCCTGTCCTGAATTGGTGGGCGGTGGTCTCTGTCATGACCTCTGCTGCCTCCACGATTTGCGTCATTATGATTTTCGTCTTGGGCACCTGGCTGCATTTGCGTGGGCAGGCGACGGTTGGCGAGATTGTGTCCTTCATGGGCTTCGCCACCATGCTGATCGGCAAGCTGGAAGGGGCGGTTGGCTTTGCGTCGCGGCTTGTGCTGCTGATGCCCTCATTATCTGAGCTTTTCGCGGTTCTGGATGCGCGCACCACCGTGCCGGAAAGGCCCAATGCCCTGGATATCCCGCGCGCGAAGGGTGAGGTCGCGTTTGAAGACGTGGCCTTCGCCTATCCCGGCGGGCCGCCCATCTTCAGCCATGTGAATTTCGCGGCCGCCCCCGGCAAGACCATTGCGCTGGTGGGGCCAACCGGGGCGGGCAAATCCACCGCCATGGCGCTATTGCAGCGGCTATGGGACCCGAAAGAAGGGCGCGTCACACTGGATGGGCATGATTTGCGCGATATTTCGCTGGAAAGCCTCAGGCGGAATATCGGCGTGGTGTTCCAGGAAAGCATGCTGTTCAACCGCACCATTCGCGAAAATGTGATGGTGGGCCGCCCGAACGCGACTCAGGAAGAATTGGAACAGGCCTGCCGGCTGGCGGAAGCGCATGATTTCATCCAGCGCCAGCCCCATGGCTATGACACCATGATCGGGGAACGCGGCAGTTCGCTTTCCGGCGGGCAGCGCCAGCGGCTGGCCATTGCGCGTGCGCTGCTGAAAGACCCGCCGGTGCTGATTTTGGATGAGGCGACCAGCGCGCTTGATGCCGCTACCGAAGCCCGCGTGCAAAAGGCCCTGGCCGCGCTGATGGCGGGGCGGACCACCTTCATCATCGCCCATCGGCTATCCACCGTACGCGACGCCGATGAAATCCTGGTTTTTGCCGGCGGGCAGATCGCCGAACGCGGCGGCTTCAAGGAATTGGTGGCCCAGGGCGGGCATTTTGCGGAGCTGGTGCGCACCCAGCTTACCGGCGCGGCTGGCGATTGATCATGATCAATGCAGGGGCGTGAAGTCGCGTCAGGATGGGGCTGTTTCGAACCATCCGGAAGGCAAACCAGCCATGAATCATCGTCACCGCAAGGTTTTGCACGCGATTTTCGCCCACCCCGTCAGTGCCAATATTGACCCGAAGGCCATTGAGGCAGTTTTTGAGGAATTGGGCGGAGAGGTCTCCCATAACGGCTCTGGCCGGTTGGCGGTGAAGCTGAATGGCCAGGCCCGTGCCTTCCATAACAGCCAACACAGCCTTTCCAAGGATGAGGTAGTGGCAATTCGCCAATTTCTGACGCATTCTGGGGTAGATCCGGCGCGCGATTACCCGCTTTGAAAGCCGGGCGGGGCTAGGGCCGGGCAGAAGAAGGAAGAAACCCATGAAGCTTCATCGTCGCGATTTCCTCGCCGGCGCCGCCGGTCTGGCCGCCCTTTCCCCCAGCCTTGGCCAAGCCCAGACGCGTTGGCAAATGGCCACGCCTTATGCGGATGGCAATTTCCACACGCGCAATGTCCGGAGTTTCATCGAGGACATTCAAAAGGGCAGCAATGGCCAATTGACCGTGCAGTTGCACAGCAATGGCGCGCTGTTGAAAATGCCGGAAATCAAGCGTGGCGTGCAGACCGGTCAGGTACAGCTTGGCGAGATTCTGCTGACCGCCTATGCCAATGAAGACCCGCTTTTTGATGCGGATGCGCTGCCGCAATTGGTGGTGAATTACGCACAGGCCAAGCGCCTTGCGGATTTGCAGCGCCCCTTCATTGAAGCGCGTTTGGCCCGCCAGGGCTTGAGCCTGCTTTACATGGTGCCCTGGCCACCGGCGGGGCTTTATTCGCAGGAACCTGTGACCTCGCTTGAACAATTGCGCGGCCAGCGCTTCCGCACCTTCAGCCCCATGACCAATCGCTTCGCGCAATTGATCGGCGCGCAGCCCACGCTGGTGCAGGCGGCGGAATTGGCGCAAGCCTTCGCGACTGGTGTGGTGCAGGCGCAGATCACCTCGGCCGCCACGGGCGTGGATACGCAATCCTGGGATTACGCCAAGGTCTTCACGCCGCTTGGCTTTTCCATGACCAAGAACGCGGTCTTCATTTCCCGCCGCGCGCTGCAGGGCCTTTCTGAACAGCAGCAGCAAATGATCCGCGCGGCAGCCGAGGCCGCAGAAAAGCGCGGTTATGAAATATCCGAAGCGGCGGCGAAGGAAACGCAAGCAACGCTCGCCCAGCGTGGCATGCGCGTGCCGGAACCCTCGGCAAGGCTGCTTGAGGATCTGACCCGTGTTGGCCGCATTATGGCCGATGAATGGGTCCAGCGCGCCGGTGAGGATGGCAAGAAGCTTCTCGACGCCTATCGCGCCAGCGCCTGAACAGAAAGCGGGCAATCGGGGCGTCGCGCGGCGTTCTGCTGCCGCGACGCCCCTTGCCATGTGCAGTGGCAAGGGGGA
>JBIKXA010000106.1:0-12826 GCA_044356015.1 Roseomonas sp. | reverse complement strand
GGTTGCGGTTCTGCCATGGTGGTGGCAGTCAGGCTTTCGAACAAGCCCCTTCTAAGGACCTCACTATGCCCACTCCCGTCACGCTTGGAATCATCGGCCTTGGCATCATGGGTGAGCGTTTGCTGCGCGCTGCCCTGGACCATGCGGCGGAAAGCGTGACGCCGGTTGCGGTTTGGGACCCAGCGCCCGCCGCCGCCGGGCGCCTGGCCGGCATTGCCGGCGCGCCGCGCATGCTGGCGACCCCGGATGCGGTGATCGCCGCCTGCGAATGCCTCTATATCGCAGCCCCGCCGGCGGCGCATATTCCGCTGGCGGAGGCCGCCATTGCGGCGGGGCGCAGTGTTTTCATCGAAAAACCTCTGGCGACATCGCTTGCCGAAGCGCGCGGTTTTGTCGTTCGGGCGGAAGAGGCGGGCGCGCGGGCCGCGGTGAATTTCCCCATGGCATCTTCCCCCGCCGTCGCGCAGCTTTCCGCCTGGCGCGCGGGGATGCAGGCGGAAAGCCTTGCCATTGAAGTCGCCTTCCCCACCTGGCCGCGCGGCTGGCAGCAGGCGGCGGCAAGTTGGCTCGCCAAACGTGCCGAGGGTGGCTTTACGCGCGAAGTTGTCTCCCATTTTCTGTTCCTGACGCGCCGGCAATTGGGGCCTCTCACATTGTTGGACGCAAAGGCCACCTATCCCGCCGGCGATGGCGCAGAGACCGCGATTGAAGCGCGGCTGAGCGCGGGTGGTGTGCCGGTGACCCTGAAGGGTTCGGTTGGCACCACCACCAAGGATGATCACAATACCTGGACGCTGAATGGCGCGATCCGGCTGCGTGATTGGTCCTTTGCCGAAAGGCTCGGCCCTGATGGCGCTTGGGCGCAGGCGCCGGATGCGCTGCCCAATGAGAAAATGCGCCCTATGGTGCTGAAGGGCCAATTGGCGCAAGTCGCGGCCATGACGCGGGGTGAGGCGCACCGACTGGCCACGCTGCGAGAGGCTTTGGAAGTGCAGGAAATTGTGGAGGCAATTCTGGCGGCTTGACCGAAGCGCCAAGCCACCAGGCCGCTGCGGATCAAACCCTGAGCCAGGTTTCGCAAAAGGCCAGCATGGCGGTGGAGATTTTCCGCCCCGCCACTTCGCGCGGGATCGGCGCACCGGGCCGCCGCACGCCATTCACCGTGACAGCGGCGCTTTCGCATCCGATAAACAGGCTTGGCATCACGTGCTTGCCGGTGGCGGATTGCGGCGGCGCGAAGGCGAAGCAGAAGGGCTCACCCAGGCCCTGCCATGCCATGGAAACATTCATGTCACCGGCACGCACGCTCTCACTATAATGGCTGCGCGGATCGCCCGCGCTTTTCACCTCATCCAGCTTGCGAAAGCGCAGGCCCGCCAGGCCCGCAATGCCACGAAAGGCGCCGAAATGGCTGACATATTCGGCAATCAGCCAGCGCGCGAGGGGTTCATTATCCGTCAGGCACCAATTCGCGGCCGCTTCCGCCGGGTTCGCCTCATGCGGGGATTGCATCAGCACCAGCGCATGGCCGGCGCCATGCGGGGAAAGCACCACGCGGAAAAAACTGGCCAGCGTGGTGAAGGGGCCATTCGGGTCCTCCTTCAAGGAAATGCCAGGATTTTCGCCGGACCATTCGACTTTCCCCGGAAACAGGATGGTTTCTTGCATGGTGTTCCTCCTTTTCAACGCGCCCGAGCGTGACCCAGCCATGCGCCGGGATCAATGCCCAAAGCCACGCAAAGCTTGACGCGGCGCGGTGCCGGGGCGCAAGGAAAGGCTTGCTTTTTCCGAGACCAATCTCCCTATGTCCTTTTCTGGTATCCCTGCGGCGCTGCAATCGGCGCTGACCTCACGCGGCTATGCCGCCCCAACCCCCGTACAAAGCGCAGTCCTGGCGGAAGATGCTGCCGGGCGGGATTTGCTTGTCTCGGCCCAGACCGGCTCGGGCAAGACGGTGGCTTTCGGCTTGTCCATCGCGCCGGAATTGCTGGGTAGCGCTGACCGCCTGCCCCCGCCTGGCGCGCCGCTTGCCATCATCGTCGCGCCCACGCGCGAATTGGCCTTGCAGGTGAAGGCAGAACTCACCTGGCTTTATGCGCCTGCCGGCGGGCGCATTGCCTCTGGCGTTGGCGGCATGGACCCCATTGCGGAAAAGCGGCAATTGCTGGCCGGCGCGCATATCATTGTCGGCACCCCTGGCCGGCTTTGTGATCATCTGGAACGCGGCAATCTGAAGCCCGCTGCGCTGCGCGTCGTGGTGCTGGATGAGGCCGATGAGATGCTTGACCTCGGTTTTCGGGAGGAATTGGAAGCGATCCTGGATCGCCTGCCGCCCGAACGCCGCACGTTGATGTTCTCGGCCACCGTGCCGCGCGCCATTGCGGCGCTGGCGAAAAGCTATCAGCGCGATGCGCTGCGCCTGGAAGTGGGCGGCGGCGGTGAGGCGCATGGCGATATCACCTATCGCGCCATGGCAATCGCCCCGCATGAAATTGAACGCGCGGTGGTGAATTTGTTGCGCTTGGAAAACCCGCCGCTGGCGATGGTGTTTTGCGCGACGCGCGCCGCCGTTGCGCGGCTGCATGGCAATCTGGCGGAACGCGGCTTTCCCACCGTGGCGCTTTCCGGCGAACTCACTCAGGCCGAAAGATTGCGCGCCCTGCAAGCGCTGCGCGATGGCCGTTCGCGCGTATGTGTTGCGACCGATGTCGCGGCGCGCGGCATTGACTTGCCGGAACTTGATTTGGTGATTCACGCGGAATTACCAAGGGATTCCGAAACTTTGCTGCATCGGTCCGGCCGTACCGGGCGCGCGGGGCGCAAGGGCACCAGCGTGCTTCTGGTGCCGCATCCGCGCCGTCGCATGGCGGAACGCTTGATCGGCGCTGCCAAGGTCGCCGCCACTTGGGGCCCGGCACCTTCAGCCGAGGCTGTGCGCGCGCGCGATGCTGAACGCCTGGCCGAACAGGCGCGGAGTGTATTGGCGGAAGAAGCGTCAGATGATGATCAGACGCTCGCTGAGCGCCTGCTGGCCGATGGTCAAATCTCCAGCGAAACCTTGGCCGCGGCACTGATAAAGATGCTGCGCGCGCCCTTGCCGGCGCCTGAGGAAATCGCCGAACAGCGCCCCGAAAGGCGCGAAGCGCGCCGCGAGGCGCCGGAAGCCGCGCCCCGTAGCGGGGAAGGTGTGTGGTTCCGGCTCAATATCGGGCGCAATGGCAATGCCGATCCGCGCTGGCTGCTGCCGTTTTTGTGCCGGCGCGGGCATCTGACGCGCCAGGAAATCGGGCGCATCCGCATCCTTGGCCAGGAAACCATGGTGGAAATCGCGCCCTATGCCGCGGAACGCTTCGCCGCCGCCGCCCGGCAGAACAGCGCCGAGGATCGGGAGGATATCCAGATCCAGCCCATGCAGCCCTTCCGGCAAACGCCGCGCGATGCGCCGCCCAAGCCGGAACGCGCCGCGCCCGTGCGTGAGGCAAGGCCCGCCAAGGCCGCCACCGCGCCAAGGCCGCCCAAGCCAGGCAAACCGGGCAAGCCGCCCAAGCGCTTTGAAAAGAAAGCCAAGCCCGGCCCGGGCCTGGAAGGGCGCAAGCGCCCCGGCGGTGCCCCCCGGCTTGGCAATCGCGGCCGGGTCGCGTAACCCCCGCGCGCTGGCGTGTCGCCGGCGCGACATGGGGGAAGCAGATGGCTGACATCATCATTGATATTGGTGGCGAGATCTTCGAGGCGTTTTTCGAAGACGCCGCCGCGCCCAAGACCTGCGCGCGCTTCCGCGCCTTGCTTCCCTATCAGGACCGCATCATTCATGTGCGCTGGTCTGGCGAGGCCTGCTGGATCCCGATGGGTGAACGCGAACTCTCCATCCCCTGGGAAAACGCCACCAGCTACCCCGCGCCGGGGCAGATCATTGTGCATCCTGGCACAATGAGTGAGACGGAAATCCTGGTGGCCTATGGCCCTACCTGCTTCGCCAGCAAGGCAGGCCAATTGGCCGGCAACCACTTCCTGACCATCCGCGAAGGGCTGGACCGCCTGGCCAAGACCGGCCGCGCGGTGCTGTGGGAAGGGGCGAAGCCCATTACTTTCCGCGCGGGCTGAAGGCGCCAGGCGCACTCCGCAAAAATCCGGATGCTTGACCCCGCTGCCCCTTGATTGGCGGCGGGGCTATTTCCATGTCCTCTCTGCCAAGGGGCGCCATTCGGGCCCCTGGCGCGGAACAAGCCAGATGCTGCCCAGATGGGGGCATTCGGGTGCGTATCCGCTGGCCTCAACGGACCTTGCTTTGCGAAGGAGTGTCCCTGCTATGAACGCTATTGATTTCTCCCCCCTGTTCCGCACCGCCATTGGCTTTGATCGCCTGGCGCGGCTGATGGATACGGCCCGCAGCGGCGCCGATGCCGGGGGTTACCCGCCCTACAACATCGAAAAGACCAGCGATGACAGCTATGTGCTGACCATGGCGGTGGCCGGCTTTGCCGAAACCGACCTGGACATCACCGCGCATCAGAACACGCTGACGGTGGTGGGCCGCGCCCACGCGGCGCCGGACGAAACCCGCCGTTTCCTGCATCGCGGCATTGCCGGCCGAGGCTTTGAACGCCGCTTCGTGCTGGCCGATCACATTGTGGTGAGCGGTGCGAAGTTGGAGAACGGCTTGCTGCATATCGCGCTGCGCCATGAAGTGCCGGAAGCGCTGAAGCCGCGGCAAATCCCGGTGCAAAGCACGCGCCCGGCGGCGCTGCCGGAAGCCGCGCCCCAGGCGGCATGAGGTTGATCAGCCCCCGCCCTGCAATGGGCGGGGGTTCACCCCTTCCTGAAAAACGCCTCCGCCGCCGCGCGCTGGGCGTCCCGTGCCCCTATCGCTGCCTCGGCTCGGCTGATTTCGGCCTGCAAAGCCTCGATATATTCCCGGAGTTGCGCCACATCCCAGCCGTCAAACACCATGGGCTGGAAGCGCGGCGCGCGCCGGGGCCTTTCTTCTTCCTCGATCGGGGCCATTCACTTCTCCTTCCGCGGTCGGGTTTTGACCCTGGCCGCGCCTCTCTCTATAGGAACCGCAACAAGGCGGGGGTTTCTCTCGCCCGCCCGCCCCTTGAGGTTATGCCATGAACCAGCCCTTGATGCCCAAGGCCACCGCCGTGTGGCTGATTGACAAGACCGCGCTTACTTTCGACCAGATCGCCGAGTTTGTCGGCATGCACCCGCTTGAAATCCAGGCCATCGCGGATGGAGAAGTGGCGCAAGGCATCCTCGGCTATGACCCGATCGCCAATGGTCAATTGACGCGCGAAGAAATCCAGCGCTGTGAAGCGGATAGCGAAGCGCGGCTCAACATGGTCCGGCAGGTCAGCCATTTGCCGAAATCCAAGGCGAAGGGCGGGCGCTATACGCCCGTTTCCAAGCGCAGCGACCGCCCGGATGCGATTGCCTGGCTGCTCCGCAATTTCCCGCAGGTGCCGGAAGCCACGATTGTGAAGCTGCTTGGCACCACCAAGGAAACCATCGCCAAGGTGCGCGACAAGACCCATTGGAACAGCGCGAATATCAAGCCGCGCGATCCGGTGATTCTGGGCCTTTGCACGCAGGGTGAGCTTAATGCCGCGGTGGGGACACTCGCGGCACTTGAAGCGCAGAATGAAGAAGGCGCGGCGGCGTAAAGCGGCGCATTTTCAAGCCAAGTGGAAATACTTGGCGGCTCGGAAAATGCGACCAGACAATGGCCTAATGCGGCTTTGCTGAACGCAGCCTTTCCATCTCTTCCTTCAGGCGCAGTTTTTCGCGCTTTAGTCGGGCCAGGGTTTCGGTATCGGGCTTCGGTCGCTGGTCTTCCGCGAAAATCTGCGCCTCAAGCGCGGCGTGACGGTTATTGAGGGAAGCGATCCGGGCATCCAAGCGCATACCGTAGCATCCTTTGCTGTGATGCAACCCGGGCGGTTGGCCCTGTCCCGGGCAGCGAAGGCATGCTACTCCAATTCACCCTTAAAAAGCATCAAGAGATTTCGACCTGGCCCCGCGATGATCGCTGACCGAGAAGCCCTGCTCCGCCGCCTGCATGAACTCCGAACCGAACATCGGGATTTGGATACCGTGATCGCGCGCTTTGATTCCGGGCCGGTGGACCAATTGCAGTTGCAGCGACTGAAAAAGCGCAAGCTGAAGCTGAAGGACGAAATCGCCTGGCTCGATAGCCAGCTTTTGCCCGATATCATCGCCTGAAAGGGGCAGAGATGGCCGAATTACCGCTTGTGGGCGTGATCATGGGCAGCCGTTCGGATTGGGAAACGCTGCGCCACACCGCAGAAACCCTGGAAAAACTGGGCATTCCCCATGAAACCCGGGTGGTTTCCGCCCATCGCACGCCCGAACGCCTGTTTGATTACGCGAAGCAGGCGGCGGGGCGGGGGCTTCGCGTCATTATCGCTGGCGCTGGCGGGGCGGCGCATCTGCCCGGCATGGCCGCTTCCATGACGCATCTGCCCGTGCTGGGCGTGCCGGTGCAAAGTGCTGCTCTCGCCGGGGTGGATAGTCTGCTGTCCATCGTGCAAATGCCGGCGGGCGTGCCGGTGGGCACACTCGCCATCGGGCGGGCGGGGGCGGTGAATGCGGCTTTGCTCGCGGCCTCGATCCTTGCCTTGGAAGATGGCGCGCTCGCCACACGCCTGATCGCCTGGCGCGCCGCGCAGACAGAGAGTGTGCCGGAGAACCCGGTATGACCCCCCTGCCGCCCGGCGCCATGCTGGGCATTCTGGGCGGCGGGCAGCTTGGGCGCATGTCGGCCATGGCGGCGGCGCGGCTTGGTTATCGCTGCCATATCTACGCCCCCGGCGCGGAGGAGCCCGGGATGCAGGTGGCCGCCGCGCGCACCGTTGCCGCTTATGAAGACGCCGAAGCCCTGGCCCGCTTCGCCGATCAGGTGGATGTCGTCACCTTCGAATTTGAAAATGTGCCTGCGGAGACAGTGGAAATCCTCTCCCGCCGCGTCGCTTGCCGGCCTGGGCTGAAGGCGCTGTCCATCTGCCAGGATCGCTTGCAGGAAAAGGTGTTTCTGGAAGGGATCGGCGTGCCGGTCGCCGCCTGGCGCGCGGTGCGCACGGAAGCCGAATTGCAGGCAGCGGTGGCCGAGCTTGGCTTGCCGTCGGTGCTGAAAACGACGCGCCTTGGCTATGATGGACGCGGCCAGGCGGTATTGCGCCACCCCGATGATTTGGCCGCTGCCTGGGCCAGGCTGGCACCGCGCCCGCTGATACTTGAAGGCTTTGTGCCCTTCACGCTGGAACTCTCCGCCATCGCTGCGCGCGGGGCGGATGGCACGCTCGCGGTGTTTGACGCGACGGAGAACGCCCATCGCCATCATATTCTGGATATCAGCTACGCCCCGGCGCGCGTGGCGCCAGGGATCGCCGCCGCCGCGCGGGAACATGTGGCCGCCGTGGCGCGCGGGCTTGATCTGGTGGGGCTGGTGGCTTTGGAGATGTTCCTGCTGCCCGATGGCCGGCTGATCGGCAATGAAATCGCCCCGCGCCCGCATAATTCCGGGCATTGGACCATGGATGCCTGCATCGCCTCCCAATTCGAACAGCATATCCGCGCCGTGGTTGGGCTGCCTTTGGGTGTGCCGGACCGGCACCATGATGCGGTGATGCGCAACCTGATCGGCCCCGAAGGCATGGCGGCCTGGCCGGGGCTGCAAGGGCAGGCAGGCATCGCGCCGCATCTCTATGGCAAGGCGGAAGCCCGGCCTGGGCGGAAGATGGGCCATGCGAATCGGCTTTTGCCTTTGGGGGCGCTGGCTGGTCTGGATGATGGCACAGCTCTTGGCCCGCTGGCGGCTATCGCGGTGCAAAAATCATGAGTGTCGCGGCGCTATGGTCTTCTTTTGTTAAGAAACTGCCGCTAGATTGCGCTTCATGAAGTTTCCCCCCGCCTTGCCTGGCATCCTGCCGGTTGCCGCCCTGACATTCGGGTTTATCGCGGCAGAGCCAGCGCGCGCGCAATTCGTCGAAGGGCCTTACATCGCCGGCGCGATTGGCATGAATTACCTCGATGACGCCAAATTCCGCCTGGATAGCAGCCTGAACCAAGGCATGACGGCGCTCGGCCAGCCCAATGGTGGCCAGCTTGGCTTTGACTATGGCGGCGTCGGGCTGCTCAGCCTGGGCTGGGGTTTCAGCAATGGCATCCGGCTTGAAATCGAAGGCAGCTATCGGGCCAATGAAGTTGATAGCGCCAATGGCGCTGCGGGGCTCGCCGGCCCCGGCGGGCATGGCGGACGGCAGGATAGCTACGGGCTGATGGGCAATGCGCTGGTGGATCTGGTGCGGATCGGCCCCTTCCTGCCCTATGTCGGGATCGGTGCCGGCTATCTTGTCACCAGCTTCAATGATCTGAACGGCCGGCCCGGCAATGGCACCCTGCGGCTGCGCGGTGATGATACGGGCGGCGCCTTCGCCTTTCAGGGCATTGTTGGTCTTGGCGTGCAGATCAGCCAGGTGCCGGGCCTGACGCTGACCGCCGAGTATCGCTACCTGGAAAGCCTGGGGCCGAGCATCCCGGTCAGCTATGTGAATGCTGCGGGTGCGACGGTGCTCTCGGGCAAGGCGGATACGGAAAGCCGCAACCAATCCTTCCTGCTTGGGCTGCGCTATGCCTTCAATGCGCCCGCCGCTGCCTCTGCCGCGGTCGCGGCACCCGTCGCGGCGCGGAGCTTTCTGGTGTTTTTCGATTGGAACCGCGCGGAACTGACCGCGCGCGCCCGCCAGATCATCGGCGAAGCCGCCGAAGCGGCGCGCGCCCAACCCACGCGGATTGAACTGGCCGGCCATGCGGATCGCACCGGCACGCCGCAATATAATCTGGCCTTGTCGCGCCGCCGCGCTGAAACCGTGGCGGAAGAACTCATCCGGCGCGGCATTGCGCGGCAGGATATCAGCATCACGGCCTTGGGTGAAACGCAGCCCTTGGTGGCGACCGCCGATGGCGTGCGCGAACCGCAAAACCGGCGCGTCGAAATTATCCTGAAATAGCCGCTGATTTTGGCGCGGCGTTGCGCCATTGGCGAAGCAGCATGGCGCCGGCCACCGCAAGCCCGCCCAGCGTGCCGATGACGCCCGCCGCATTCAGCGCAAAATCCTGCCCAAGTGCCGCCGGCACAGGCCCAGCCAAGGCATAGCCCAAGGCGCCAAGCGCCGTACCCAAAGCCGCACCGCCCAAAACCTGCGCGCGATAGGAATCCGTGAGCAAGCGTATCGCCGCCGCCGGGCACACCAGCATCGCCACGACCAGGATGCTGCCGACCGCTTCAAACGCCGCGACCGCCGCAGCCGCCACCATCAGATTCAGCACCAATTCCAACCCGCGCGCCGGCAGGCCGATCGCGGCAGCGTAATCGGGGTCAAAACACAGCAAATGCAAAGGCCGCCACAGCAGCGCGACCAGCCCCGCCAGCACCACCGCGACCGCCGCCAATAAAAATATCTGACGCGGCAGGGAGGCCAGCGCCGCCGGATCAAGCAAAGATGCAAAGCCCTGCGCTTCCAGCCAGACCAGGCTTTCCAATTGCCCGAACAGCACGCAATCCAAATCAAGATCAACGCTGCGCGCGCCGGTGGCTTCAATCAGCATCAGGCCAAGCGCGAAAAAGCTGGTGAAAACCGCGCCGGTCGCCGCACCCGATTCCAGCCGCGCCACGCGCCGCACCAGGCTGATCGCCACCACCGCCAATAAGGCCGCCGCCAGCGCGCCCAGCAGCATGGGCAAACCCGCCCGCGCGCCGGTGATCGCAAAGCCCGCGATAATGCCGGGCAGCACCGCATGGGATAGCGCATCGCCCAAAAGGCTATCGCGCCTGAGCACCAGAAAAGACCCAAGCAGCCCGCATATCCCACAAGCCAGAATCGCCGCCAGCAAGGCCGGCAGATCGAGCCTCAGGAAATCCAGCTCTGTCACGTTCTTGGACCTAAAGCATGCGGTGAGGCCGGCAAGGAGGAAGGCTCCGCCAATAGGCGTGTCGCCATTTCCGCCGGCAGGCCATGCTCGACCAAATCCGCCAACCGATCCGCGCCCGCGATATCCGTGGCACCCAGCCCCAGCAGATGATGTTCCACCGCGCGATGCGCGCGCACCGCACGCCGCGCGGCGGCGGCGCCACGCGGCGTCAGGTGAATCTCACCCTCTGCCCGCGCCACCAAGCCGCGCAGCCCAAGCCAAAGGGCCAGCCGCGCCGCATAGGCTTCAGACCAGCCGCGCGCCGCAGCCAGGGCCGCAATCGGGGTCCAGCGATCGCCCGCCGTACCGGGGCCGGCGCCAGCGGCTTCCTGCGCTTCCCAGGCGGCGCGGAGGAAATGGCTTTCGGTCGCGGCAATGCGCCGGCGCGTGCGGCGCCAGGCTTCCGGCAATAATCCGCGATCCGGCGCCAGCAGGATCGCGAGGGTGAAGAACATCGCCCCCACCAGCACCACCGCCGCGCCGGTAGGCCATTCCGGTTCAAAGGCCGAAGCCGCCGCGCCCAAAGCCCCCGCCAGAGCGCCCAGCAACGCCGAGACCAGCAATAGCACCGGCAGGCGATGCGTGAGCAACCTTGCCGTTGCCGCCGGCAAGATCAGCAAGGCTACCACCAGCACGAGCCCCACCGCCTGCAACCCCGCCACCGCGACAATCACTATCAGCCCAAGCAGCATCAGATCGGTGCGCGCCACCGAAAGCCCCATGACGCGCGCATAATCGGGGTCAAAACACGCGGCGCGCAGGCGCTGGAACAATACCAGACAGATCAGCACGGAAAATGCCGCGATGCCGCCGGCCCAAAGCGCATCTTCCGCGCGCATCGCCGCCGCCTGACCCAGGATGAATTTGCCAAGCCCGGCCTGCGCTGCCTGCGGCATGGTCTGCACATAGGAAAGCAGCGCAACGCCCAGCGCATAGAAACTTGAAAGCACGATGGCAATCGCAGCGTCTTCCCGAATGCGCCGCCCTCGGGTGAGCAATTGCACCGCAAGCACGCCGAGCACGCCGGCAATCACCGCGCCCGCCAGCAAGGGCGGCAATGCGCGCGGATTGCCGCCAAAGCTGGCCACAATCATCGCCGCCAGCACCACGCCGGGCAAAGCGGCATGCCCCACCGCATCGGCCATCAAGGCGCGCCCGCGCAGCAGCGCGAAAGCGCCGACCGTGCCGCAAGCCAGCCCCAGCAAGCCGCAGCCCAGCAAAACAACCAGCGTATTGTAGCCCAGACTCACCTGAGCCCACCTTCAGCCACTGCCTGTTCCAGCACATTGAGCCGCCCGCCATAGGCGCGCGCAATCGCATCCGGCGTGAAGGCGGATTTCACATCGCCCGCCGCAACCGCTCGGCCATTCAGCAGCAGCACCTGATCGAAATAGGAGGGCACGGTCGCCAGATCATGATGCACGGCAATCACGCTCCGCCCCGTTGCCACCACGCGGCGCAGCACGGCGATGATGGCCTGTTCCGTTGCCGCATCAACCGCGGCGAAGGGTTCATCCATCAAATACAGGTCAGCATCCTGCGCCAAAGCGCGCGCCAAAAACACGCGCTGCTGCTGCCCGCCCGACAAGCGCCCGATCTGCCGATCCGCCAGGTCCGCCAATCCCACCTGATCAAGCGCACCGCGCGCCGCGTCGCGTTCCGCTTTGGGCACACGGCCCCACCAGCGCATGCGCGGATAGCGCGACATGGATACGACATCGAGCGCGGTTGCCGGAAAATCCCAATCCACCGAAGCGCGCTGCGGCAGGTAACCAACGCGGTTGCGCACCTCATCCAGCTTGCGGCCAAAGAAGCGCGCTTCGCCGGCGATGCTTGGGATCAGGCCAAGGGCTGCGCGCAGCAGCGTGGATTTGCCCGCGCCATTCGGGCCGACAATCGCGGTCAGCCCCGGCGCGGCATCCCAGGTGATGTCCCACAACACTGTCTTGTCGCCGTAAGCGACCGTCAAATGCGTGATGGCGAGTGGTGCGGGCGCTGTCATGGTCTGGCTCATGCGGTGGCAAGCTGGCCTTGCATGCCGCGTGCCGGCGCCTCGCCACCCAAGGCGCGGGCGATGGTGGTGAAGTTATGGTCCATCATGCCGATATAGCTGCCTTCATAAGTGCCAGGCTTGCCCATGGAATCGGAGAACAGCGTCCCACCCAAGGCCACGCGCTGCCCGCGCGCCCCGGCGCCTTCAATCAAGGCGCGCACGGCGCGATCAGGGACCGAGCTTTCGGCGAATACCGCCGGGATGCGCCGTTCCACCAGGCTGCGCACCAGGGCTTCAATGCGCGCCAGATTGGCTTCCGATTCGGTGGAAAGCCCCTGGATGCTATCCACTTCCAGGCCATAGCGCGAAGCGAAATAGGCAAAGGCATCATGCGCGGTCACCAAAAGGCGCTGCCGCGCCGGGATGCTGGCTATGATGCGCGCGCCATAATCATGCAGGGCGGCAAGGCGGCTGCGCAGCGCGGCGAGGTTGGCGGCAAAGATACTGGCCTGATCAGGCTGCAGGCGGGCCAGCCCGGTGGCGACGCTGCCTGCGGCTTCGGCCCACAAAATCGGGTCCATCCAGACATGCGGGTCGGCGGCGTCCGGGTAGTCAGGATTGGCGCGCAATTTGGCCCGCGGCAGGCTTTCCGCCACCATCACCACCGGCTTGCCATTGGCGGCGGCGCGGGCCAGCACATCGCCCATGCGGCCTTCCAACCGATGGCCATTGGCAAAAATGATATCTGCGCCGAGCAGCCGCGCCGTATCGGCCCGCGTCGGGCGGAACAGATGAGGGTCCACGCCTTCCCCGATCAGGGTTTCGGCGCGGATGCTGCCCCCGCCA
>JBIKXA010000105.1:0-12879 GCA_044356015.1 Roseomonas sp. | reverse complement strand
CGCCGCAATGGCCAAAATCCGCTGGATGAGCGGGTGAAGAAGGCGCCCGGCACGGCGGAGGCCGAAACCGATGATATCGAAGTGGGCGATATCGAAGGCGATGAGGCGATTGAAGACGCGGAAGAGCTGGAAGATGACGCCGAGGATATCGGCGAGGATATCGAAGTCGGCACGGACCGCGACGAAGAACAGTAAGGCGCTTTCGCCTTACCTTGTCTTGCTTGTGTGATGGGCGCGCCAATCGCCTGATGGGATGATGGGCGCGGCACCAAGGTTTTGCGGTGCCATGACATAGGCCCAGGCGCGGCGGCGCTGCCCGGCCTGATCCGTCACGGTCATGATGGTGCGGCGATACATGCCGGAAGCGCCGCCATCGGGCGCGGCATCTTCGATGTCATCCAGAACGGGCAAGGCAGAGGCGATATCCTGGAAGGTCAGTATTTCGCCCTGGATCGGCCTGGGCTCGCCCAGGGTGAGGGCGGGGTAATCGCCAAGATCGAATAGTGTGCCGGCGGCCTGTGCTGGCGTGATGGCGGTGATGCCGGCCTCTGCCGCCGGGGCGTGCCAGAAGCCGCCCTGCATCAGCGTGCCATAGACGAATACATCGGCCAGGTGGTGACAGCCTTCCTCATCACGCGCGGCGGCTTCCAGCGGGTGCGGGTGCAGGCCATGGGCGGCGAAGCCTCGGCGAACGGCATTCAGGTAAGCCAAGGGCGGGGCGATGTGATCCTGCTGGCGTTCAGGGATGACTTGGTAAGCGATGGCTTCCAAGGCCTGACCATCGGGCAGGATGATGTGGCGCGTGCGGCGCTGATAGGCATGGGGCACGCCTTCCTTCTGATCCAGCGCCCGCCAGCCGGATTCGGAGACTTCCAAGACAACGCCTTCAACATAACCACCAAGCCGCGGTTGGAAATTCAGCACGCCACCGCCGCGACCCTTGCCGAAGAAATCAAAGGCCAGCCGCGCATCGGGCAGGATGCCAGTGCCGATGGGCCTGAGCGCCGCCGGATCATGGCCGGTGCGCGCGCACCAATCGCGCCAATCCTGTTCGTCGGTATTGGAGCCATAGGCGAAGCTGTAGCGCGGGGCCATTGGGCGGATCAGCGGATGGCCAGCACAATGAGCATCAATGTGCCGAGCGCAATGCGATAATAGCCAAAGGGCGTGAAGCCGATCCGCCCAATCAGCGCCAGCACCGCGCGCACGGTGATGAAGGCCACGATGAAAGCGGCGATGAAGCCAACCGCGATTTGGCCAAAGGCGCTGGGGTCAATCTCACCGCGCACTTTCCAAAGGCTATAGAAGCTGGCGGCGAACATGGTGGGGATGGCGAGCATGAAGGAAAACTCCGCCGCGGTGCGCCGTTCCACGCCGATCAGCAGCGCGGTGATGATGGTGGCACCGGAACGCGATGTGCCGGGGATCATCGCCAGCGCCTGGCCAAGCCCGACCAGCACGGCGGCGAGAGGCCCGATTTCCGGCACGCTATGGATGCTGGGCGCGGGGCGCAGCTTTTCGATGGCGATGATCACGATGCCGCCGACAATGAGCGCGATGGAGACCACCCAAGGATTGAACAGCAGCGTTGTGATGGTCTTGTGAAACAGAAAGCCGATGATCGCCGCCGGCAGGAAGGCGAGCATGAGGTTGACGACGTAATAGCGTTCCCGCCCTGGCCGCCACATGCCGCGCAGAAGGTTCACAATCAGCGCGCGATAAATCCAACAGACCGCAAGAATGGCGCCAAGCTGGATGGAGATTTCAAAAACCTTGCCGGGTGGTCCCTGAAATCCAATCAATTCGCCGAGCAGGACCAAATGCCCGGTCGAGGAAATGGGCAGGAATTCGGTGAAACCTTCGACAATGCCCATGAGCAGGGCGGAGAAAAGGGCGCTCAGGTCCATGCGCTTCATCCATATCCGGCGCGGGCTGGCTGCCCGATTCGCGGTGGAGCATTTTCAAGCCAAGTGGCACACTTGGCGACTCGGAAAATGCGACCGCGAAAGGAGCATTTTCAAGCCAAGTGGCACACTTGGCGACTCGGAAAATGCGACCGCGAAAGGAGCATTTTCAAGCCAAGTGGCACACTTGGCGACTCGGAAAATGCGACCAAAAAAGCGCATGCGCTCTTGCGCCGGGGCATGGCCAATGTCCAGGCCCCGGCGAATTGGGTTCCGGAGTATTTTCAAGCCAAGTGGAACACTTGGCGGCTCGGAAAATACGACCAGAATAAACACTCAGTAACGGTATTGTTCGGCCTTGAAGGGGCCTTGCGCATCCACGCCGATATAGCCGGCCTGTTGCGCGGTGAGTTGCGTGAGTGTCGCGCCCACCTTGGCCAGATGCAGCGCCGCCACCTTCTCATCCAAATGCTTCGGCAGGGTATAGACCTTGCGCTCATACTTGGCGGTATTGGTCCAGAGTTCGATCTGCGCGAGGGTCTGGTTGGTGAAGGAAGCCGACATTACGAAGGAAGGATGGCCGGTGGCATTGCCAAGGTTAACCAGGCGGCCTTCAGACAGAAGAATGATGCGCTTCTGGTCGGGGAATTCGATTTCATCCACCTGCGGCTTCACATTATCCCACTTCATGTTGCGCAGCCCGGCCACCTGAATTTCGGAATCGAAATGGCCGATGTTGCAGACAATGGCGCGATGCTTCATGGCGCGCATGTGATCAACCGTGATCACATCCACATTGCCCGTGGCGGTGACGAAAATATCGGCCATCGGCGCGGCCTGTTCCATGGTGACAACCTGATAGCCTTCCATGGCGGCTTGCAGGGCGCAGATGGGGTCAACCTCGCTCACCATCACGCGGCAACCGGCGTTGCGGAGCGACGCGGCGGAACCCTTGCCCACATCACCAAAGCCGCACACCATCGCAACCTTGCCGGCCATCATCACATCGGTGCCGCGACGGATCGCATCCACCAGTGATTCGCGGCAGCCATAGAGATTGTCGAATTTCGACTTCGTCACGCTGTCATTCACATTGATCGCCGGGAACAGCAGGCGCCCTTCCTTGGCCATGACGTAAAGCCGATGCACGCCCGTGGTGGTTTCTTCCGAAACACCCTTGATGGAAGCGGCAAGCTTGGCGAACCAGCCTGGCTTCGTCTTCAGGCAATTCTTGATCAGGGCGAAGAAGACTTCCTCTTCCTCATTCGTCGCCTTGTCCAGGAACGCGGTATCGCCCTGTTCGGCACGCAGCCCGTAATGCACCAGCAGCGTCATGTCGCCGCCATCATCGAGCAGCACATTGGGCTCCCCGCCATCGGCCCATTCCAGCGTGCGTTGCACATATTCCCAGTATTCAGGAAGGGTTTCGCCCTTCACGGCGAAAACTGGCGTGCCAGTCGCGGCAATCGCCGCCGCCGCGTGATCCTGGGTCGAGAAGATATTGCAGGAAGACCAGCGCACATCGGCGCCCAGATGCTTCAAGGTTTCAATCAGCACCGCCGTCTGTATGGTCATGTGCAGGCAGCCCGCGATGCGCGCCCCTTTGAGCGGCTGGGCGGCGCCATATTCGGCGCGCACCGCCATCAGGCCGGGCATTTCATCCTCGGCCATGGAAATTTCCTTCCGCCCCCAGGCGGCGAGGGAAAGGTCTTTGATCACGTAATCTTGGGCGGCCATGGCGAAATCTCCTTCATCTGGCGGGGCGGGTAACACGGGGCGGGGCGCGGGGCTAGAGGGAAAGAAGAATATAAAGATACCTTTATATCTTTTTCGGACTGGCCCATTTTGCCGGGCGGGCTAAGCTCGCCCTGCAAACCCCGGGGAGGCGCTTATGGCCGAACAAAGCTTAGGCATTCTTGAACAACGGCGGATCGAAGCCGCCTTTGCCAAGGGCATTTATGAGGAAATGAAGACGCAAATCGGGGAGGATCAGGCGAAAGCCATTATGTCCTCCGCCATCATCAAGTTGGCCAAGGAAACCGCCGGCGAGATGGCCAAGCAGGGGCCAGATGGGAAGCCATCCTTGGAGCATTTCATCTCCCTTCAGCCGCTATGGACCAAGGGGGATGCGCTGCAGATCGAAACGCTACGCAAGGACGCCAAGCATTATGATTTCAACGTGACGCGCTGCCGCTATGCCGAGATGTATCGCGCCATGGGGCTGGCGGAATTGGGCGCGATCCTGTCCTGCAATCGTGATGGCGCGTTTTGTGAGGGCTATGATCCGAAGCTGAAACTGGAACGCACGCAAACCATCATGGGCGGGGCGAGCCACTGCAATTTCCGCTACAGGTATGAGGATTAGGCGCGGTGTCCGGCTACGCCGCAACGAATGGCGCGGCTTATGAACGGAGCATGGGCAGGTGGTCTCGCAAACTGGCGGATGCCATGCTGGGGGCGCTTGCCTTGCCGCCAGGTTTGGCCGTGCTGGATGCGGGGTGCGGCACGGGCGCGCTTTCGGATGCGCTGGCTGCGCGAGACGCTACGGCGCGCATCACCGGCATTGATATCAGCCCAGCGTTTTTGGCTGCGGCGCGCACCCGCGTGCCTTCTGGCGATTTCCGCCAGGGGGATCTGACCGCACTTGATCTGCCGGATGCCGCCTTCGATGCCGCGCTATCCTTGCTGGTGCTGCAATTCGTACCGGATCGCGCCAAGGCGGTGGCGGAAATGCTGCGTGTGACGAAACCGGGCGGGCTGGTGGCAGCAGCGATGTGGGATTTCACCGGTGGTTTTTCTTTTTTGCGCGCCTTCGCCGATAGTGTCGCCATCACCGAACCGGAAGGCGAGGCGTTTCGCGCGCGCTATTGGGCGGACCCTGTGGGCTCACCGGGACGCATGGCGGCACTGTTCGAAGCAGCGGGTATCGAGCAGGTGACGGAATGCGATATCGCCATTCGGCAGGATTTCTCGGATTTTGAGGATTGGTGGGACCCCTGGGCCGCGGGCGGGCAAGGCATCGCCGGCGCCTTCATCGCGGCGTTACCGCCGGAACGCATTCCGCCGATCAAGGAAATCGCACGCCGCGCCTATTTCGCCGGCGGCGTTGATGGGCCGCGTTCCTTTGTGGCCGTGGCGCGCCTGGCGGTGGGGCGGAAGCCGGGCTGAGGCTATTCACTGCGCGTAATCCGGTGAAGACTGCCCTTCTGATTGCGGGAGGAAGGCAGCGCCATGGAAATGGAACGCATCGGTTTTCTGGGGCTGGGTGCCATGGGCGGCCCGATTGCAACGCGCATGGCGGATTGGGCGCAGCGCAATCCGGGCAAGCGCATTCTGGTCTTTGATCCGCGCGCGGAGGCGATGCAGCGCGCCACCGAAGCGGGGGCCGAGGCCATGGGTTCCGTCGCTGCGGTTGCCGCGCAATGCAGCGTGGTCTTTGCCTGCCTGCCGAGTGCCGAAACCTCAGAACGCGTGGCCCTGGGCGCTGAGGGTATTGCCGGGATGCCAGGCGCGGTCCGCACCTATATCGAAATGTCCACAATCGGCAGCGCGGCCATGCGGCGCATTGCGGCGGGGCTCGCTGAGAAGGGCATCGCGCTGATTGATTCGCCCATCAGCGGCGGCGTGCCGGGGGCTGAGACCGGCGCGCTTGCGGTGATTGCTTCCGGCGCACCGGATGCGCTGAATGAAGTGATGCCGCTATTGCAGGTGGTGGGGCGCAATGTTTTTACCATTGGCGATACGCCCGGCCTCAGCCAGACCATGAAGCTTGCAAATAATCTGCTTTCCCTGGCTGGCATGGTGTTGACGTCCGAGGCTTTTGCGCTTGGCGCCAAGGCGGGCATTGATACCGCCCTGATGTGCGATGTGATCAATGCCAGCACAGGACGGAATAGCTCCACGGTTACGAAATTTCCGCGCGCTGTCTTGAATGGGCGGTTTTCGGGTGGGGCGAGCAACGCCATTGTCTCCAAGGATTTGTCGCTGGCGGTGGCGGA
Organism: Roseomonas sp.; assembly: GCA_044356015.1. Lineage (GTDB taxonomy): Bacteria > Pseudomonadota > Alphaproteobacteria > Acetobacterales > Acetobacteraceae > Neoroseomonas. The sequence goes on along the minus strand of JBIKXA010000105.1, from coordinate 6,977 downwards.
ATTTGCCGCCTTTGGGCTTTCCGCACCCATGGCGGCCTTGGCGCGTGAAATGCTGAGCATTGCGAAGAATCGCTTTGGCCCGGATGCGGATATGACGTCGGTCGCGCAGCTTTATGAGGAATGGGCGGGCGTTTCGATGCAATCGCCCAATACGGTGAAAAGCGCCGGTTAGGTTTGGCTGCGATGGATAAGGCAAAAGCCGGGCTTGGCTTTTTTGAGCGCTATCTGAGCCTTTGGGTGGCGCTGTGTATTGTGGTGGGCATTGGGCTTGGCACGATTATGCCGGGGCCGTTTCGCCTTTTGGGTGAGGCGAATATCGCCAAGGTCAATCTACCGGTCGCGGTGCTGATTTGGCTGATGATTATCCCGATGCTGCTGCGCGTGGATTTCGGTGCCATCGCTGAAGTGGGCCAGCATTGGCGTGGCATTTTGGTGACGGTTGGCGTGAATTGGCTGGTGAAGCCTTTCAGCATGGCGCTGTTGGGCTGGTTGTTCATTGGCTGGCTATTCCGACCCTGGCTGCCGGAAGCGCAGATTGAAAGCTATATCGCGGGCTTGATCCTATTGGCCGCGGCACCCTGCACAGCGATGGTATTCGTCTGGTCCAATCTTTCGGAAGGGGAGCCGAATTTTACCTTGAGCCAGGTGGCGTTGAATGACGCCATCATGATTATCGCCTTTGCGCCGCTGGTTGGATTTTTGCTGGGGCTTTCGGCGATTATCGTGCCATGGGATACGCTGTTTCTCTCAGTGCTTCTCTACATCTTGCTGCCGGTGATCCTGGCGCAGCTTTGGCGTCGGCGCTTGCTGGCGCGGGGTGGGGAGGCAGCGCTGGCCGCAGTGCTGCGGCGGCTTGGGCCAATTTCGTTGGCGTCGCTATTGCTGACGCTGGTGCTGCTGTTCGGGTTTCAGGGACCGCAGATTATCGCGCAGCCTTTGGTGATTGCGCTGCTGGCGGTGCCGATCATTATTCAGGTCTATTTCAATGCGGGGCTGGCTTATTGGCTGAACCGGCAATGCGGTTCCGCGCACGCGGTGGCGGGGCCATCGGCGCTGATTGGCGCGAGTAATTTCTTCGAATTGGCCGTCGCAGCGGCGATCAGCCTGTTTGGATTTGATTCCGGCGCGGCCTTGGCCACCGTGGTGGGCGTGCTGGTGGAAGTACCGGTCATGCTTTCCGTTGTCGCGATCCTGATGCGAAGCAAGGCATGGTATCAACGGGTTTAGGGAAGGGAAGGAAACGGAAATGCGGCTCAAGGACAAGGTTGCCATCATCACCGGCGGCGCGCATGGCATGGGCGAAGCCGAGGCACGGCTATTCGCCAAGGAAGGTGCCGCGGTGATCATCGCGGATCGCCGTGCTGATTTGGGTGAGGCCTTGGCGGCTGACATCACCGCAAGCCAGGGGCGCGCGAGTTTCATCGCCATGGATGTGGCGCAGGAAGCGGATTGGAAGCGGCTGATTGAAAAGGCGCTGTCCGATTATGGGCGCATTGATGTGCTGGTGAATAATGCAGGCATCAGCGGCAGCGCGGTTGGTGATATGCTGTCCTTGGAAGGCTGGAATCAGCTGATGGCGATCAATGCCACAGGCGTGTTTTTGGGCACCACTTTGGTGGGCCAGGTGATGGCGCAGCAGGGCAGGGGTTCGATCGTCAATATCTCCTCCATCATGGGGTTTGTAAGCAGTGCGGAAGGGCATCCGGGCTATTCCGCTTCCAAGGGCGCGGTGCGGTTGCTCACGAAAAACGCTGCGGTGCGCTGGGGGCCGCAAGGGGTGCGGGTCAATTCCGTCCATCCCGGTTATCTGCCGCCGATGCTAGGCGGCACGAATGGGCCGGGGCGGTCAGCCAAGATTCCGCTGACACCGCTGCGCCGCTTGGGTGAGCCGATTGAGGTTGCCTATGGCGTGCTGTTCCTCGCGTCCGATGAGGCATCCTTCATCACGGGGACGGAATTGGTGATTGATGGCGGCTTCATCGCGCAATAGCCGCTTGTCTCCTGAAATCGCGGGAGGGTCTGGATGTCCTGCCGCGTGAAGTATGGATGATTGGGTTGGGGTTTGCGCTTCGATTGAAGTGCCCCAAAGAATAAGGAAGCACGATGAAGGCTGATTACGTTATCGTTGGCGGTGGTTCGGCAGGTTGCGTACTTGCCAATCGCCTTTCCGAAGACCCAGGCAATCAGGTGCTGCTGATTGAAGCGGGCGGCAAGGATTGGAACCCGCTGATCCATATTCCTGCCGGCTACATGAAAATGCTCGATCACCCGACGCTGACCTGGGGCTTCAAGGCGGATCGTGAGTCCGGGCTGAATGGCCGGGAAATCAATTATCCGCGCGGGCGCGTTTTGGGTGGGTCAAGTTCGATCAATGGCATGATCTATATCCGTTCCCAGCCGGAAGATTATGATCACTGGGCGCAGCTTGGCAATCGCGGCTGGTCTTCGGGTGATGTACTACCTTACTTCAACAAGTCCGAGAAATGGCAAGGGCCGGACAGGGCGGCGCATGGCAAGGATGGTTATCTCTATACCTCTCCATCGCAAGACCAGCCGGAATTGTGTCAGGCAGCGATTGAAGCGGGCCAGCAAATGGGCTGGGATTACCGCGATGATTTGAATGATCTGCCGCATGGGCTGGGCGATCATATCGGCTGGGTGCAGCAGACACGTGGGGGGCGTTTTCGCGCCAGTGCTGCGCGTTCCTATCTGCGTCCGGCCATGGGGCGGCCCAATCTGCGCGTGGTGACCAATGCGTTGGTGCATCGCGTGGTGTTCGAGGGCAAGCGCGCCGTGGGGGTGGAGTTTTCCCGCAGTGGCGCCGTTGAACGCGCAGATGCGGCGGTGGAGGTTATTCTTTCAGCCGGTGCAATTGGTTCGCCGCATATCCTGCAACTTTCCGGTGTGGGGGATGCGGCGCATTTGGCCGGGCTTGGTATCCCAGTGCTGCATGAATTGCGCGGCGTGGGGCGGAATTTCCAGGATCATTTCCTGGTGCGTGTGCAAGCCGTGGTGAAGGATGTGGCGACGTTGAATGAACGCACGCGTGGCCTACGTCTGGCCGGAGAGGTGCTGAAATTCGCTGTCTTGGGGCGCGGCGTCTTGACCTATGCGGCATCGCTTCTCGCGGCTTCCTTCAAGGCTTTGCCCGAAAGCGCCACACCCGATATGCAGGCGCTGTTCGCTTCCGCGAGTTACGCGCCTGGCACGGCACGGGTTTTGGATAGCAGGCCCGGCATGACCGCCGGCGTTTGGCAGATGCGCCCGGAAAGCCGCGGCTTCATCGCAGCCCGCAGTGCTGATCCGCGCGAGCAGCCCATCATCAACCCGAATTATTTGGCCGAAGATCGCGACCAGCGTAGCATTGTCGCGGGGCTACGCGCCATGCGGGAATGGTTCAACAGGCCGGCCTTGCAGCGCTATCTGGTGGCGGAATCCATGCCGGGGCCGGAAGTACAAACCGATGAGGAATGGCTGCATTACGCGCGCCAGATTGGCAGCACGGTGTTCCATGCGTCCTGTTCCTGCCGCATGGGGCCGGATGTCATGTCGGTGGTGGATGAAAGGCTTCGCGTGCATGGGCTTGAAGGGCTGCGGGTGATTGATGCGTCAGTCATGCCCGCCGTGACCTCCACCAACACCAATGCGCCCACCATCATGATCGCGGAAAAGGGCGCGGATATGCTGCGCGCGGATGCGCGGGCGCGGCTGGCGGCGTGAGTTTCAGGGTATTTTGCGCGGTTCAGGCCTCGCATCGCGCGAAATCTGATCCTGATCAAGTCACAGCCGGGCATTTAGGGCAGGCTTATCCCTGTTTGGCTTTTTGCGTATTTGCGTAAATATGGTGGTTCATGGGTCAGTCTGATCCGGAAGCAGGGTGGGAAATTTCGACATGAGCGCAGTCATGGAAGCGACCAGGGCGAAGGGCAATGACCGGGGGCTCGATTTCGACGCCATCGTCATCGGTGCGGGCATGTCCGGGCTTTATCAGCTGATCAAGCTGCGCCAATTGGGCATGAAGGCGCGCGTCTTTGAAGCCGGCACAGGCGTTGGCGGCACCTGGTATTGGAACCGCTATCCGGGCTGCCGTTTTGATTCGGAAAGCTATTCCTATGGCTATTCCTTCGACAAGGAATTGCTCAAGGAATGGCATTGGACGGAGCATTTCGCGCCGCAGCCGGAGACCGAACGTTATCTGAATCTGGTCGCCGACAAATATGATCTGCGCCGCGATATCCAATTCCAGGCGCGCGTGAAGGCGGCGCGTTGGGATGAAGCTGCGCGCAGTTGGACCGTGACCTTGCAAGATGGCAGCACGCATAGAAGCCGCTTCCTGATCACGGCGATTGGCGCGCTTTCCGCGCCCACCATGCCGCAATTTCCGGGCATTGCCGATTTCAAGGGCCAATCCTTCCATACCGGGCTTTGGCCCAAGGAAAAGGTGGATTTCACCGGCAAGCGCGTGGCGGTGATTGGCACGGGCGCATCCGGCGTGCAGACCATTCAGGAAGTCGCCAAGACCGCGAAACAATTAGTGGTGTTCCAACGCACGCCCAATTGGTGCGCGCCCTTGCATAATGGCAAGATCAGCGCCGAGGAAATGGCGGAAATCCGCAGCCGTTATGATCAGATTTTCAAGCGCTGTGAGGAAACCTTTTCCTGCTTCCTGCATACGCCTGACCCGCGCAACACCTTTGATGTCTCAGCTGAAGAACGCGAAGCCTTTCTGGAAAAGCTCTATTCCGAAAAGGGCTTCGGGATTTGGGTCGGCAATTTCAAGGATTTGCTGACCAATCGCGCCGCGAATGAGGAAGTGTCGCGTTTTGTGGCCAACAAGATCCGTCAACGCGTGAAGGATCCGAAGGTCGCGGAGATGCTGATTCCAACGAATCACGGCTTCGGCACCAGGCGCGTGCCTTTGGAAACCTTCTATTTCGAATGCTACAACCAGCCGAATGTGACTTTGGTGGACAGCAAGGCAACACCGATCGAACGCATCACGCCAACCGGCATCAAGACCAGCGATGCCGAGTATGAGTTTGACATCATTGTCTATGCCACGGGCTTTGACGCGCTGCGCGGTGCCTTTGACCGGATCGACTTCCAGGGTGCCGATGGCGCCACACTCAAGGAAATATGGCAGGATGGCGCGACATCCCTGGTTGGCATGTTGCAAAAGGGCATGCCGAATATGTTCATGCTACTTGGCCCCCATACCGCGCTTGGCAATATTCCGCGTTCCATTGAATTCAATGTGGAATGGGTGAGCGATCTGCTGGCTTACGTGCAAGCCAAGGGCATCACGCGCGTGGAAGCAACCGAAGCGGCGATGGAAAAATGGATGGATCACGTCATGGAATTGGCCAAGGGCCTGCTTTCCATGGAGGTGGATTCCTGGATGACCGGCGTCAATCTGAATGTCGCGGGCAAGCAGAAGCGCATTGTCGCGCGCTATACCGGCAGCGCGCCGGCCTATCGCGCCTGGGCGAATGACATGGCGGCTGCTGGCTATGCCGGGATTACGCTGGAATAGGCTGTGCCCTAAGCATTGAAGGCAACTGCGCCAAGCGCGGAAAGGTCATAACCACCCAATCTTGCGGCGCGGGTGGCGAAGACCTCGGTTCGCGTGAAGGCCAGCAATTTCTGTGTGGGTTCGGCGAAGTAATGGCGCCGTTCCATGACAAGATCGAAACGCTCTCGGAACAGGGGCAGGAAGGTCAGGCCGCGCGCCGCGGCCTCGGCACGAATGCCAAAGCCGACATCGGCGCGGCCTTCAGCGACGCTGGCCGCGACCTCATCTTCCGAAAGGGCGGGGCTTGGCAGGAAGCCGATCTGATCAAGGCGCAGCCCCGCTTCTGAAAGCAAATGTGTCAGCAGCACGTGGCTGCCAGCGCGCGGCTGGCGCCCCGCCACGCGCAGGCCTAGCCTCGCTAAATCTGGAATGCCTGCCAGCACGCTAGGGTTGCCTTGCGGCAGGATCAGGCCTTGCTCTCGCCAGGCCCAAATAATGCCGACAATGGCGCGCCCGGGCAGGAACTCCCGCGCCGCGGGTTCGTTGAAGCTGTTACTGTCAGGGTCGAGCAAATGGCTGGCGGCGACCAATGCCTCCCCGGCGGCCAGGGCAATCAACCCATCCAGGCTGCCGCCACCGCGTAGCGCAAGCCCGCAGCCGGATTGTCGCGCGGCCCAATCGAGCAAAGGGTCATGGCTGCCGGCCAGGATGGGGGGCGGGTCCAGGCGTTGTGCGGCGCCGGCATCGGCCTGGGCAGCGAGCCAGCGTTCCAGCTGCCGGCGCGGGAAAAGCCATTTGCCGCCAAGCTGCGCCGCCGGCAGCTTTTGTGCGCGCGCAAGCTCATAAAGCGAGCGTTCGGAAAGGCGGAGGAAGCGTGCGGCTTCCTTAAGCGTTAGAACATCCGGCATATGCCGGCGAATTTCGGCAAAAACCGGCATCGAGTCAAGCGCTATGGCGAATTGACGCAGGTTTCGCCCATCCGCATTTAAGCAAGATACCGGGAGGATGGGGTGCAGGACCTTGCCAGCGCATTTACAACTGCTTTTGGCTTGATTCTTTCCCTGGATCCGGCGGTGCTGGCCATTGTGGCGCTGTCTTTGCGCGTGAGCCTTTCCGCACTGCTATTGGCGGCGCTGATTGGCCTGCCGCTTGGGGCACTTTTGGCGGTGGCGCGATTTCCGGGGCGGGGCAGCGTGATCACGCTGACCAATGCGCTGATGGGGCTGCCGCCAGTGGTGGTGGGGCTGCTGATTTATCTGTTGCTGTCGCGGTCAGGGCCGCTCGGTTCCTTCGGGCTGCTGTTCACGCCAACAGCCATGATCATCGCCCAGGCCGTGCTGATCACGCCCATCCTGGCGGCGCTGACGCGGCAAGTGCTGGAAGGCATGTGGGAAGAATATGCCGAACAGCTTCGGTCCTTCGGGGCGGGGCCGTGGCGCGCGGTGCCGACATTGCTGTGGGATGG
>JBIKXA010000104.1:0-12976 GCA_044356015.1 Roseomonas sp. | reverse complement strand
GCCTCGCCGGGCTATTGGTGTTTCATAGTGTTACCGCCAGCGTGCTGTGCCTATTGCTGTGGTATGCGGGGCTTAAGCGTGTGGGCGCGGGTGTGGCCGGCATATTCACGGCCTTCCTGCCCGCAACCGCCGCGCTTGTCGCCGTGCTTGTATTGCGCGAGGTTTTCACCTTGACCCACGCCATTGGCTTCCTGCTGATGATGTTGAGCGTGTTGATCGCCACCTGGCCGAGAAAGGCAAGCGCATGAGGCCGTGGTTCGCGCAAAACCTGGGCGATTTCCGCCGTCAAAGCCCGGCGGAGATCGCTGCGCGTCTTGCCTATGAACAGGCGGATCGTTTTGGCTCGCTTGAATTGAAGCAGCGCGATTCCTGGGAAGCCAGCGCGGCGCTGCTGCATGATGCTTTGGCTGAGGGCGACGCCGGCTGGCACATCTTCATGGAATGCGATTTGCTCCGCCTGGAAGAACGCGCGGATGCGATTCTGCTGACCGACCGTGCAATCTTCGTACTGGAATTCAAGATGGGCGCGCAGAAGCCGGACCTGGCTGATCTGCGCCAAACCGATAATTACGCCATGGATTTGCATGATTTCCATGCCGGCAGCCGTGGTGTGCCGATCATTCCTGTGCTGATCGCCCCAAGCTTGCCAAAGCGTGATCTCGAACTGCCGCTATTCTGGCACGGCGTAGTGCCGGTGATGGTGGCAAATGGCACCATGCTGCGGGAGGTTGTGGCGCGCGCGCAGGCCGCCATTGCGCCACCCGCTGAACCCATTGATGCACAAGCCTGGGCGCGAGCCGCTTATCGCCCCGTCCCAACAGTCTTGGAAGCGGCGCGGCTTTTGTATCGGCGCAATGCCGTGCCCGATATCGGCGCCACACGCGCCGATGCGCATAACCTCACGCGCACCACAGATGCTATCGCGCGCGTCATTATGCAGGCGCGCGCAAATGCGGTGCGCTATGTGGTTTTTGTCACGGGCATTCCGGGTGCGGGTAAAACACTTTGCGGTCTCAATCTGGTGTTCGGCGCCTTACGCGAACACGGCGCTGCCTTTTTGTCCGGCAATGTGCCCCTGGTGACCGTGCTGCGTGAGGCGCTGGCGCGTGACGCAGCGCCGCAAGGGGGTGCTGCGTTTCAGGCCGCAGAACGCGCCGCGCGCACCGCGCTGCAGAATGTCCATCGCTTTCTGGAACATCACGTGATCAACGCGACGGAGAAACCCGAAGCGCGCATCATCGTTTTCGATGAAGCCCAACGCGCCTGGGATGAGGCGCAGGCAACGCGCGATGGCCAGCGCCGCAAAAGCCATCTGACCAAAAGCGAACCCGCCCATGCGCTGGAAATCATGGCGCGGCATGAAGGCTGGGCGGTGATTGTCGCGCTGATCGGCAATGGGCAGGAAATCAATACCGGTGAAGCCGGGCTTGCCGAATGGGGCCGCGTGATTGCCGCATCATCTTCCTGGCGCGCGGTGGCGGCACGGCGCAGCACCACCGCCGCCGATCCCGCGCAGCGCCTGGCTGAAGGTGCGCCGGCGTGGCTCAGCTTCGATGATGATCTGGACTTGCAAACCCCCATTCGCAGCCTGCGCACCAGCAGGGGCACGGAATGGGTGGATGCGGTGCTCAACGGTGATGCGCCCGCCGCGCGTGCCATTGCGGAAGCAACGCCAGAATTACCCTACTACATCACGCGCGACCTGCTCGCTTGGCGCGCTGCCCTGCGCACCCGCAGCCGTGGTTTGCGCCGCGCTGGGCTGGTCGCTTCCGCCGGTGCGCGGCGCTTGCGCGCTGAAGGGCTTGGCGTGCAGGTGCCCGACATCGCCGATTGGTTCCTGAAACGCTGGCCGGATATCCGGTCTTCCGAAGCGCTTGAAACTTTTGCCACTGAGTATGATTGCCAGGGCTTGGAATTGGATGTGGTGGGCCTTGCCTGGGGCGGGGATTTCCTGCGCCATGCCAGCCAATGGCGCGCGCGGCGCTTTGCTGGCCATCAATGGCAGATCGTGCGCGGCGCTGAGGAACAGCGCTATATCCTGAATACCTATCGCGTGCTGCTGACGCGCGCGCGCTATGAAACCATTATCTGGGTCCCGCCCGGTTCCGCCGTCGATGACCCCTTCCACGACATCACGCGGCGGGCGGTCGAGATGGACGCGCTGGCTGATTTCCTGCTGGCCTCTGGCGCGCGGCCCCTTGAAGCTTTAACCAGAGAACCAGAACCCGCGCCTGATCTGGCGCAGCTTTTATGAGGCCACCATGCGCGCGCTGATCCTTCTGGCCCTGTTGTTCTTGGCGCTCCCCGCCTGGGCGCAGGAAATCAAACTCGCCACATGGAATATCGCCTGGCTCACGGCCAAGCCCGCCGGCCATCCCGATCTCCCGCAAAATCTGACTATGCGGAACGAGCAGGATTTTGCCCGGCTGCGCGCCTATGCTGAACGCTTGGCAGCGGATGTGATTGCGCTGCAGGAAGTGGATGGCCCTTTGGCGGCGGCGCGCGTCTTTGATTCTACCGCCTATGATTTTCACTTCCCGGCGGAGAATGATGTGCAGCGTTCCGGCTTCGCCTGGCGCAAGGGGCTGCAGGTCACGCGCAATCCTGACCTGATGGCACTGGATTTGCGCCCAACTGCGCGGCGTTCCTTGCGGCGCGGTGCGGATATCACATTGCGTGGTGAAAATGGTGCACGGCTGAGGTTGCTCTCCATTCATCTGGATGGCGGCTGTGCGCAGGGTTCCGTGCGTGAACCCAATAGCAGCGATTGCCAAAACCTGGGCAGGCAGGCGCAGATCCTGGCGGAATGGATTACCGAACGCCGCCGCGAGAACATGCCCTTCGTTATCTTGGGCGATTTCAACAGGCGATTTTCGCGTGATGACGATATGTTTCCCATACTCAGCGCCGCATCACCCTTGCGTCGCGCGACTGAAGGCTTTTCCAATCCCTGCTGGCGGCGCGATGGCCAGGGGCGCGCCTTCATAGACCATATTCTGCTAGGGCCAGGCGCTTCGGAGTGGCTGATTAAGGATAGTTTTCGCGTGTTTTCCTATAATGAACGTGATCCGGCGCTGCGCGATGTGATCAGCGACCATTGCCCGATATCGGTTCGGCTCCGCCTGCCCTGAAGCGCCCTATGGGCGGGGCGCAGCACCCGTGCCATGCTCCGCCCATGTCGCTTTTCACCCGCATAACCCTGCCGCTGGCCGCGATCAATTTCATCAACCAGGCCAATCGATCCCTGGTTGCGGTGATCGGGCCCTTGCTCGCGCTTGAATTCGGCCTGACGGCGGCAGAGCTTGGTTTGCTGGCGGCCTGCTTTTTTGCGGCCTATGCCATGGCGCAATTGCCGATTGGGCTTGCGCTTGATTTGAAAGGACCGCGCCGCGTGCAGGCGACGCTTGCCTTGATTGCCGCAACAGGTTTCATGATCAGCGCCTTGTCAGACGGTGTGCTGATGCTGGCTGTCGGGCGCTGTGTGGCGGGGGTCGGCGTGGCGGCGGGGCTGATGGCGATGCTGAAGGCCAATACGCAATGGTATCCGAAGGAACGTGTCGCGGCGGTCACAGGCGCGGGGCTGTTCTTCGCTTCCATGGGCGGGCTGGCCGCCACCATGCCGGTACAATGGGCGCTGCCCTTCATTGGCTGGCGCGGGGTTTTTGCCGTGTTGGCACTACTCGCCGTTATGGTCTCGGCCTGGATTTGGTTTTCCGTGCCCAATGCGCCGCCCGGTGTCGCACCCGTGCCGCGACGCAGCCTGCGCCAGGAAATCGGTGAATATGGCCGCATTTTCAAAGACCCGGTTTTTCTGCGCCTGGTGCCGACGGTTGGCATGCTCTCCACGCTGAACTTCACCTTTCAGGGACTTTGGGCCGGACCGTGGCTGCGTGATGTCGGCGGGCTTGATGATGGTGCGCGCGCTGCTGCCTTGCTGATCTACGCGCTTGGCATGATGTTCGGCAGTCTTTTCACAGGGCAGGCGGCATCTTTTGCGCAGGCGCGCGGCTTTTCGCCGATGTTGATGCCCTATATCGGCGTCGCTGGATGCCTTTTTGCCCAGGCTATGTTGATGCTTGGGCCGACGAATTTCTGGATCATGGCCGCCCTTTGGTTTTTCTTTTCTTTCTCGGGATCAGTCGGGCCGGCGGGCTATGCGGCCATCGCGCAGGGTTTCCCGCCGGCGCTGGCCGGGCGCGTTTCCACCGCCATCAATTTCCTGATGCTGTGTGTTGTTTTCATCTTCCAAACCGGCATTGGTGCCATTCTTGATCTCTGGCCGCGCACCGCAACAGGCGGCTGGGCGCCTCAGGGTTATGTCTGGGCGCTGGGCATGACATTCTCCATCCAATTGATGGCAGCGCTGTGGATTCTCCTGCCTTGGTGGCAACCGCGAAAGGAACCCGCGTAATGGAAAAAAGAGCAACGAAACTTCTGGATCGCTTCCGCGTGACGAAGGGGCGCGGCTTTCGCCTGAAGGATTATGATCCGGGCGATACGGCCGGGCTTGATATGCAAAAAGCCACCGCCGGTGCACTGTTGCAGCAGGGTATCGAAAGGCTCGCGCTATTGCAGGACATGCTCTATGCGCAGGATCGTTGGTCGGTGCTTTGCATCTTTCAGGCGATGGATGCGGCCGGCAAGGATGGTGCCATCAAGCATGTGTTTTCCGGCGTCAACCCGCAGGGCTGCCAGGTGCATTCCTTCAAGGCGCCGGGGCCCATGGAATTGGATCATGATTTTCTGTGGCGCCATTCCATAGCGCTCCCTGAACGCGGGCGCATCGGCATCCATAACCGTTCCTGGTATGAGGAAGCGTTGGTGCTGCGCGTGCATCCGGAATTCCTTGCGCGGCAGAAGCTGCCGCCCTCGTTGATCGGCAAGAAGATCTGGGATGAAAGGCTGGAAGATATTGCGGCCTATGAACGCTATCTCGCGCGGCAGGGGACGGTAGTGCTGAAATTCTTTCTGAATGTCAGCCAGGAAGAACAGAAGAAGCGCTTCCTGTCCCGCATCGATGAACCCGAGAAGAACTGGAAATTCTCAGCCAATGATGTCGCCGAACGCGCGCATTGGGATGATTACATGAAGGCCTATCAGGCCGCGATCAGCGCGACAGCAGCGCCGCACGCGCCCTGGTTTGTGGTGCCTGCCGATACCAAATGGTTCACGCGTCTGGCAGTGGTGGTGGCGATCATTGAGGCGCTTGAAAAGCTTGATCTCCATTATCCCGTGGTCACCAAGGAACAGCGCGCGGCGCTCGCGGTTGCCAAGAAACGCTTGGGGTGAGGTGAGGGGTTTAGTGCGCTTTCCGTTCATCGAAAGCGCACTCAATCTCTGTTTGATCGCATTTTCCGAGCCGCCAAGTTGTTCCACTTGGCTTGAAAATGCTCAGTCCCCTACCGCATCCAGCACATGCAGCGCATAGGTATAGGCCGCGCCGGCATTGAGCGCGATGGCAACGCCAAGCGCTTCGGCGATTTCTTCCTTGGTGGCGCCGGCGGCCTTGGCCTTGCGCGCATGCGCATCAATGCAGCCATCGCATTTCGTGGTGATGGCAACGGCAAGGGCGATGAATTCGCGCGTCTTGGCATCCAGATGCCTGGTATGCGCCGCACCATTTGAAAGGGCCACGAAACCCTTGACGATGTCAGGGTGCAATTGCCCCAATTCCTTGCCGCGCGCCTTCAGCCCTGCACCGTATTCCGCCCAATTCTTCACTTCGGTCATGGTTCACCTTCCTTTCAATGCATCACTGCGGCCGCGGCGCTGGCATAGCCCACGCGACGTTCTGGTGGAACGGGATGGCGCCCCGCCACGCGTTCCAGCAACAGGCGCGCATCAGCAAGCATCCCTGCCTTCATCGCCGCATCCAGGAAAAGCTGTTCCAGCACATCCTGCTGCGCATGGCTGCCGCCCATGCGGTGCATCACACCAATGGCCGGGCGCATCGCTGTCACGGCACCGGCGTAATCACCGCGACCATGCGCCAAAACGGCTTCGCACACGGGTAGCGCCGCATCACGGAGGATAGGCGCCAGTGTTCCCCCCGCCGCAATCGCGTCCCGAATGCCATCCAATAGCCGTGCCGCCGCCTGGAAGCGCCCGGTTGCCGCCAGCGCCATCATCCAATGCGGCAGGGTGAAGGCGGATAAGCAATCACCAATCCGCGCTTCTGCCTTATCCGCCAATTCTTCCCAGCGCGCGCCCACATTCACGCCCTGGCGCTGCAGACGAAACAGCATGGAAGCCGCGTTCTGCACATCAATGTAAAGATCAGGGGCGGCTTCCGTCAGCGGGCTTTGCAGATTGCGAAAGCCCTTGTCGTATAGCGCCAACACATCTTCGGATTCCGCCCGTTCCAGATGATACATGGCGCGGTGCCAGAACAGATGATGCGCCAGGTTGGATGCACCTTCCCAGTTCTTTTCAAGGCCAGCCAGCCAGGCAATGCCTTCACCACGCCTGCCCTGCATTTCCATCACATGCGCCACCGCATGCGCGGCCCATAAATCGCCGGGGTCGAGGTCAATCGCGGCACGCCCGCTTTCTTCCGCCACCTGGTAATTGCCGCATTCCTCATGCGCGAAACAGCGGCAGGCGAGGATACTGCCATAGGCAGGCAGCGCTGCTGACCAGCGCGGATAAACACCATCCACCACGCGCTGCATCACGCCGGCGCGCCCCAACCAAAACGCGTTGAAGTGATGCAATCGAAAGGCCAGGATGTCATGCGGGTGGTCGCGCAAAATCGCCTCCCACCCTGCCAGCGCCTGGTCCAAATCCCCTGCCGCCCAGGCGGTGACGGCGGCCGCATGCGCCGCTTCTCGCGCGCTGGCCTTGGCGGCAAGGCGGCTTGCGGTCGCGGCCGCTTCGCGTGCGGCGGGCAGCAGCGCGGCCTTATAGCCAAGCAAGGTGAGCGCTGCTTGCAGCACCCGCGCCATCGGCATGTCGCCATCCGCTTCCAGCAGCGCCTTCATGCGCGCTGGCGTATCGGCGCGATATTTCAGATAGCCCGTCACCACATGATCATAGGCGCGCGTTGCGGCATCCGATGCGCTGGTGATGGCAAGGCCGTGCTGATCCTGGGGCATGGGAAACTCCGACATTCAAGCCCAAAGCTTGCCAGCCTTGGCCAAGCCGTGTCGAGTATGAGGACCAAAAAGACGGAGCGATAAATGTCCGAAGACACCCCCGAAGCCCGCCTGGCAGCACTCGGCCTGGTGTTGCCGCCGGCGCCGAAGCCGCTTGGCACTTATGTGCCCTTTCGGCGCGATGGGAACATCATCTATCTCTCGGGCCAGGGGCCTCGTGATGCGGAAGGCAAACCGATCAGCGGCAAGGTGCCAACGGAAGTCAGCATTGATGAAGCCTATCAGCTTGCGCGCCGGGTTGGGCTTTCGCTGCTGTCAGTGGCGGCTTCTGCTGCCGGGGGGCTTTCCCGCCTGCGTGCGCTGAAGGTGCTCGGCATGGTCAATGCGGTGCCGGAGTTTCGCGAACATCCGCGCATCATCAATGGCTGTTCTGATCTTTTCGTCGCGGTGCTGGGTGATAATGGCCAGCATGCGCGTTCCGCCGTTGGCTTTGGCAGCCTGCCCAATCAAATCCCGGTCGAGATCGAGGCGATTTTCCGCGTGCTGGATTAAGCGGGTTCAGGCCTTCGTCCCGGTACTGCCGAAACCGCCCGCACCGCGTGCGGAATCCGGCAGTTCGGTCACTTCGCGCCAAACGCCGCGCGTCACCGGCGCCAGCACCGCCTGGGCAATGCGCATGCCGCGTTCCACGGTGAAGGGCTCATTGCCCGCATTCATCAGGATCACGCCCAATTCGCCGCGATAATCCTCATCAATCGTGCCGGGGCTATTGGGCAGCGTGATGCCGTTTTTGAGCGCCAAACCAGACCTGGGGCGCACCTGAATCTCATACCCCGCCGGGATCGCCATTTTTAGGCCCGTTGGAATCAAGGCGCGCCCGCCGGGCGGGATCACCATTGGCGCGCTGATGGCCGCCAGCAAATCCATCCCCGCCGCACCTTCCGTCGCATAGCTCGGCAGCGGCAAATCAGCGCCATGGGGCAGGCGTATCACAGCAATTTCCGGGGTCATGCCAAAGCCTCTGCAATGCGCGCGGCAAGCTTCGCCGCAACGTCTTCCTTCTTCATGCGTGGCCAGGCTTCCGTGCCTTTGGGCGTGATCAGCAAAACGGTATTCTCCGCGCCCCCCATCACATCGCCCGAGACATCATTCGCCACGATCCAATCGCAAGCCTTCTTGCGGCGCTTGGCCCGCGCATGTTCTTCCAGCTTTTCGGTCTCCGCCGCGAAACCCACGACCAGCTTTGGCCTGCGCGGCCCGGCAGCGGAAAGTATCGCCAGAATATCGGGGTTGAGCGCCAAAGCGATGGGCGGCGGCACTTCGCCCGCGATCTTTTTCATTTTCTGATCTGCGGCTGCGGCACTCCGCCAATCCGCGACCGCCGCCGCGCAAATCGCAACATCTGCGGGCAGTGCCGCTTCGCAAGCGGCCAGCATATCGCGCGCCGATTCCACACGCCGCACCGCGACGCCTTTCGGATCAGGCAGTGCCACAGGGCCAGAGACCAAAGTCACCCGTGCCCCAAGCGCGGCAAGCGCTGCGGCGATGGCGTGGCCCTGCTTGCCGCTGCTGCGATTGGCGATGTAGCGCACCGGGTCAATCGGTTCATGGGTCGGCCCGCTCGTCACCAGCACATGGCGGCCCTTCAAGGGCTGCACCGCCGGGGCTAATGCAGCCGCGACTTCATCCAAAAGCGCCGCCGGTTCAATCAACCGTCCATGGCCCGATTCCGGTTCCGCCATGGCGCCCACTTCCGGCCCGGCAAGCATCACCCCCCGCGCGCGCAGTGTCGCGATATTCGCCTGCGTCGCCGGGTTTTCCCACATGGCGGGGTTCATCGCCGGTGCGACCATGATCGGCGCGCGGGTCGCCAGCAGCACGCATGTCGCCAGATCATCCGCGAGCCCATGCGTGATTTTGGCGAGCAAATCAGCCGAAGCCGGCGCCACCAGCACCAGATCAGGCAGTCGCGCCAGGCGAATATGCCCAATCTCGGCCTCGGCCGCCCAAAGATCATCATGCACCGCCTGGCCGGTAATGGCGGCGAGCGCTTCCTTGGTAACGAAGCGCGCCCCGCCCGCGGTCAGGATGGCGGTGACACTCGCCCCCGCCTTGCGCGCCAGCCGCGTGAATTCCAGCACCTTATAGGCGGCGACAGAGCCCGAGACGATCAGCAGGATTTTGCGACCAGACAGCATGGGGCCAAGCCTAACCCAGAAGCCGCGTGAATGAAATCAGCCACCCCCTGGCGCGCGCCTCTGGTTCGGGCATCATGGGGCAAAGCCGCCTGATCAGCGCGGCAAGGGGGAAACTCAATGGCAGGCGGGAAGCTCCGCGCCACAAGCGTTCTTGCGCCCTTCGGGCAGCGCGGCTTTCGTTTTCAATGGCCGGCTGATCTTGCCACTTCCTGGGCCTTTGAGATGGAGACGATCATCCTTGGTTGGTATGTGCTGACCGAAACGGGATCGGTCACCTGGCTTGCCATATTCGGGTCCCTGCTGCTGATCGGCACGCTGCTTTCGCCCATGTTTGGCGTGATGGGGGATCGGGTTGGGCATCGGCGCGTGCTGTCCGCCATGCGGGCCTGGTATGCCGCGCTGGCAGCGGTGCTGACCCTTTGCGCCATGGCTGGCCTGCTTTCCCCCTGGCTTGTCTGTGGTGTGGCCTTGCTGAGCGGCCTGGTACGGCCTTCCGATATGGGCATGCGCAATGCGCTGATCGCCGCCGGTATGCCCGCCCCCCTTTTGATGGGCGCCATGGGAATTGAACGCATGAGCGCCGATAGCGCCCGCGTCATTGGCGCACTGACCGGCGCAGGGCTGGTCGCGTTCCTTGGCATTGGCCCGGCCTATATGGCGGTGACGGCGATCTACCTTTGCGCCTTTGTCCTGACCTTGCAGGTGGATGAACCGCCACCGCGCGCTGCCCAAGGGGTGGTCATGAAAACACCCTGGGCGGATCTTGGTGATGGTATTGCCTATGCGCGCTCAACACCTCCCGTATTGGCGGCGCTGCTGCTGGCCTGCCTTGCGAATTTCGCGGCCTATCCGATCAGCGGAGGTCTGCTGCCCCATGTGGCGCGGGATGTTTATGGGCTGGATCGCACCGGGCTTGGTTATCTCTCTGCAAGCTTCGCCGGCGGCGCGATGTTGGGCTCACTTTTCATCAGTGCGAGGGGAGGCGGGCTGCCACCCGCGCGCACCATGCTGGCGGCATCGCTTTCCTGGTTTTTGCTGCTGCTGGTCTTCGCGCGCCTGACGGACCCGGTGCTGGGCGGTGTGGTGCTGGCGCTGGCGGGGTTTGTACAAAGCTTTTGCATGGTGCCGCTGGCGGTGCTGCTGCTGAGGATCACGTTACAGGATTTTCGTGGCCGCGTGATGGGTTTGCGCATGCTGGCAGTCTATGGCCTGCCGGTTGGGCTGATGCTGGCCGGGCCTTTGGTGGGTGAGATCGGCTTCGCCGATGCCGGCGCGCTTTACGCGGGGTTTGGCGCCTTATGCACCATGGCGATTGCGGCTTTCTGGCGTGCGTATCTGCTGCCGCGCGATGTGCCGGCGAATGGGCTGCGCAGCCAATAGGCCTTTCCGCCTGTGCCTGGATTGAGCAAGACAGGACTGATTGAAAAAACGCTGACGAACCCCTTTGCTCAGCCGTCGCTAAGCTTGGCCCAGTTCAGGCAATTACCGTGGGAGGACAAGCAAAACCTCGCGTGGGCTCCACAGTCACCCGGCCCGCAGCCCAGCGCGTTCCGCCGCAGCCCGTGTCCATGCCGTCTCCCGTTGCAGAAAGGCAGCGAAGCCCGTCGGTGTTGCCTCAGTCGGGCTTGCCATCAGGCTGCCCATGCCTTCCAGCCTTGTGCGCACCGCGGGGTCCGCAACGGCGGTGGCGACAGCCTCCCCAAGGGCCTTCGCGACAGGCTCTGGCAGGCCCGTTGGCGCCACAACGCCGACAAAGGCGGCGGCCTGATAACCGGCAACGCCGGCCTCGGTCGCGGTTGGCAATTCGGGGGCTTGCGGCAGCCGATCCGCCGCCGCGACCGCCAAAATCCGCACCGCGCCTTCCCGATGCAGCGGCAGGGCTGTGGAAATTTCCGTAATGGCGCCGGATAAGGTGCCGGACACAAGATCAGGCGTCAGCGCCCCGCCGCTGCCATAGGGAATATGCGTAATGCCTGCCCCGGTTGCCGCATTGAACATCTCGAGCGAAAGATGCGCTGCGCTGGCAATGCCCGAAGACCCGAAGCCAAGCTTACCCGGATTGGCCTTTGAATGCGCGACAAGCTCCGCGATGGATTGCACCGGCAGGCTGCGATGCACGGCAATCACCATGGGCGTGCGCACAAAAAGCCCAATCGGCATGAAATCACGCATCGGATCATAGCCAGGATTGGCTTGCACGGTGGGGTTGATGGTCAGCGGCCCATTTGATCCGAGCAGAATAGTGTATCCATCTGGCCGCATCCGGGCGACCTGCTGCGCGGCGACACTCCCGCCCGCACCCGCGCGATTTTCTACAATGACAGGCTGGCCGAGCTTTGCCGTCATGGCCGGCGCACAGGCGCGCGCCGTCAGATCCGCATTGCCGCCCGGTGCGAAGGGCACGATCAGGCGGATGGGTTTATCGGGGAAGGCGGCCTGCGCGCGAAGCGGGGCGGATAGCATTGGCGTTGCTGCCAGGGCTGTGAGCATCGCGCGGCGCGTTGCGGTGAAGGTCATGATTTCTGTCCGTTTCCCAATGATGACCCCAAGCTTGCGGCGCCCGCAGGGGGTCGGCAAGCCCCCTTAACTCTCAGGCTTGGGTTGATCAGTCGCTTTGCGCAGAGGGGCATATGGATGGAAAGAAAGGGCACACAGATGAGATAACCGACAAAGCCTTGTTGGATCAGCCTTTGGCTTGACCAAACCCCTAGACCATGTTGCGTTCACATGGGCTCACGCAACCCGCTCTACATTGTATTTTTCGAGCATCTTCACGCGTTCAGATGATTCCATCTGAACGCGATCTGCTCTAGGGCCTATTCGCCAAGAGAAGCGTGAGTGATGCTTCGAAGAAGGTCTTTTTGATGCGGATGCAGGCGGGCTCAATGCAACCTTGCGCTGATTGTCGCGCTTGATCCTTGGCGCAGCTTTGATGTCAGGCTCATTGCCCTATGATCAGTGGGGCGTTGCCAAACTCAGGATGCGATCATTTCGCAACAGACAAGCGTTACGATGTTGCGCGAAATGACCAAGATAGCACCGCCCAGCAACGGGCTGGGCGGTCAATTGGGCGCATCAGCGCCGTGCGGCGCTCGCGCTCCGCTGCGGGGTGGCCGCGGCACCTGTTCCGCAATCAGGGGCGCTGATCGGCTGAATGATGTTTTGTTTGACGGAGAATGGCGCCAAGCCCCCTGGGGGTAGCGCCTTGATCTGTGACAGGATGACATCGGCGTCGCGGCAAAAAAACGCCCCGGCGCGGGTGGCATCCATGGCGTGATCCTGGGAGATATTGGTGTAATATTGGTCGAAGCGGGTCTGACCAGCCCCACCATGGGCGCGGCGGAAATAGCCTTGGATGACATTGGCGGCGGCCGAAAGTTCGCCACGATGGGGTTGAAACGCATCCATCATGCGCGCGCGATCAATTTTGCACTGCATGCCGATCACCCGCATGTAACTGTTCATGGCCCAGGTATCGGCGGCCTTCCGTTCTTCGGGCCGCATGCAGGTATTCGCCAAAACCGGCCCGGCCACCAGAACCGGCGCAATCGCCG
Source organism: Roseomonas sp. (assembly GCA_044356015.1). Lineage (GTDB taxonomy): Bacteria > Pseudomonadota > Alphaproteobacteria > Acetobacterales > Acetobacteraceae > Neoroseomonas. The sequence continues at coordinate 130 of JBIKXA010000104.1, read as the reverse complement.
CCAAAAGCAAGCGCTTCAAACCCATGGGTTTCATCCTCTTCTCGTCAAAGGGCAGCGAATCGGCCACCGCAAATGACCCCTGACGCGCATATAGGGGTTCACCCGCGCGAAGGAAACCGAAGCGTGCGAT
>JBIKXA010000255.1:0-3742 GCA_044356015.1 Roseomonas sp. | reverse complement strand
TCCCTTCTTAAAGCGCTTCAGCGCCGGAGATGATTTCAATCAGCTCTCGGGTGATGTTCGCTTGACGTGTGCGGTTGTAATTCAGCGTAAGCTTGTTGATCATTTCGCCCGCATTGCGCGTGGCGTTGTCCATGGCGGTCATCTGGCTGCCATAGAAGCCGGCGGCATTGTCCAGCAGGGCGCGATAGATCTGGATACCGAGGTTCTGCGGCAAAAGCCGCGCGAGGATTTCTTCTTCCGTCGGTTCAAATTCATAAAGCGCGCCGCCATCAGCGGCCACTTCCGACAGCGGCGCCGGAATAAGCTGCTGGCCCACTGGCGTTTGGCTGATGACATTCTTGAAGCGGTTGTAGATCAGCGTGCAAATGTCGAATTCACCGGCATCCAGCATGTCGCTGATTTTGGCGCTGACTTCGGAAGCCTCTTCAAAGCCGATGCGCTTCTTATTGGCAAAGCTGATTTCACCCACAAAACGGCTGGCGAAATCGCGCTTGAGATAAACAGCACCCTTTCGGCCAACAGTGATGATCTTCACCGTCTTGCCTTCGGCTTCAAGCGCGCGCACCTGGGCGCGGGCGAAGCGGCCAACATTGGTGTTGAAGCCGCCGCAAAGCCCGCGCTCGGCCGTCACTACCACCAGCAAATGCACCTTATCTGCGCCCGTGCCAACCAGCATCTTGGGCGCATCCGGCGCGCCAACAACCGAAGCACCGAGCGAGGCGAGCATCCGTTCCATACGCTCAGCGTAAGGACGCGCCGCTTCCGCCTGGCTTTGAGCACGGCGCAACTTGGCCGCCGCCACCATCTTCATAGCCTGCGTGATCTTGCGCGTGGATTTCACGCTGTTGATCCGCAGACGTAGGCTTTTCAGGCTGGGCATTGGTTACTCTCCCGCAGGCCCAATCTTAGGCGAAGCTTTTGGCGAAGCCATCAAGGAACGCAATAAGCTTGGCTTCCGTATCCTTCTTGATCTCACGATCATTGCGGATGCTGGCCACGATGTCCGGCGCGGTCGCCTTCATGTCGCTCAGCAGGCGGCTTTCAAACTCACCCACCTTGTTCAGCGGCAGACGGTCCAGATAGCCACGCGTACCTGCGAAAATCGCGATCACCTGATCTTCAACCGCAACGGGCTTGAACTGCGGCTGCTTCAGCAGCTCAGTCAAACGCGCACCGCGCGCCAGCAGCGCCTGGGTGGAAGCATCGAGATCCGAGGAGAACTGCGCGAAGGCCGCCATTTCGCGATACTGCGCCAGTTCCAGCTTGATCTTGCCGGCCACCTGCTTCATCGCCTTGATCTGCGCGGCAGAACCAACGCGGGACACCGAAAGACCAACGTTCACGGCGGGGCGGATGCCCTTGAAGAACAATTCGGTTTCCAGGAAGATCTGACCATCCGTGATCGAAATCACGTTCGTCGGAATATAGGCCGAAACGTCACCCGCCTGGGTTTCAATGACCGGCAGCGCCGTCAGCGAACCATTGCCGGCATCATCGCCCATCTTCGCCGCACGCTCCAGCAGGCGCGAATGCAGATAGAAGACGTCACCAGGATAGGCTTCGCGGCCTGGCGGACGACGCAGCAGCAGCGACATCTGACGATAGGCAACCGCCTGCTTCGAAAGGTCATCATAGAAAATGACCGCATGCATGCCATTGTCGCGGAAATATTCACCCATGGCGCAGCCCGTATAGGGGGCCAGGAACTGCATCGGCGCCGGGTCGGAAGCGGTGGCGGCCACGATGATGGAATATTGCAGTGCGCCCTGTTCTTCCAGCGTCTTCACCAACTGCGCGACGGTGGAACGCTTCTGACCAATGGCAACGTAGATGCAATACAGCTTCTTCGATTCATCATCGCCAGCATTGATGGTCTTCTGGTTGATGATGGTGTCCACAATCACGGCGGTCTTGCCGGTCTGACGGTCACCGATGATCAGCTCACGCTGGCCGCGGCCAATCGGGATCAGCGCGTCAATCGCCTTGATGCCGGTCTGCATCGGCTCATGCACGGATTTGCGCGGAATGATGCCAGGCGCCTTCACCTCGGCGCGCATACGCACCACGTCGGTCAGCGGGCCCTTGCCGTCAATCGGATTGCCAAGGCCATCCACAACGCGCCCGAGCAGGCCCTTGCCCACGGGCACGTCCACAATGTCCCCGGTACGGCTGACCGTGTCGCCTTCCTTCACCGAAAGGTCGGAGCCGAAAATCACGACGCCGACATTGTCGGTTTCAAGGTTCAGCGCCATGCCCTTCACGCCGGAAGCGGGGAAATCCACCAGCTCCCCGGCCATGACATTCTGCAGGCCATAGACGCGGGCGATGCCATCGCCCACGGTCAGCACGGTGCCAACCTCAGCGACATTCGCTTCAGCGTCAAAGCCAGCGATCTGCTGCTTGAGGATTTCCGAAATTTCAGCCGGACGGATTTCCATGGTCAGGCAGCCCCCTTCATGGCGTATTGCAAACGTTGCAACTTGGATTTGATGGAATTGTCGTAAAGGCGGGAACCGATCCGAACGATCAGCCCACCCAGGATGGATGTGTCCACTGTCTCAGACAGGCGAACATTGGAATAGCCCGCTTCCGTCAGCCGCGCGACGATCTGCGCGCGCTGCGTATCGCTCAGCGCATGGGCGGTGGTCACTTCGGCGGTCTGCTGGCCGCGGCGTGCCGCAATCAGCGCGCCAAAGGCATGTGCCACGGCAGGCAGGGCCGAAAGGCGCCGATTGGCGATCAGCACGCCAACCAGGTTCCGCACCTCACCGGTGATGCCGGCGCTGTCCAGCACCTTGAACATGCGTTCCCGCTGGATCGCGGTATTGAAGCGCGGATCGGCGATGAAGCCGCGCATATCCGCATTGTCGCGGCAGAGCGCGAAAAGCGCCTCAAGTTCAGTGCCGATACGGTCCACGGCGCCGGGATCGGTCGCGCGCTTTTCGTCGGCAAGGTCAAGCAGCGCCCTGGCATAGCGCGCCGCAACGCCCACAGCGCTTGACGCCGAAGGCGAGGCCTTATCAAGGGTTTGATCTGTGGCAGCCACGGGCAGTCCCGGTCCTGTTCTTGCGCGGTTTGTGAGCGGACGGGAGCGAACCCGAGCGCGCGGGGGCGTTACCATAGGGTTTACCGCACCGCAACCGAGCGAGCGGCATTTTCGGGCTGCTTTTGACCGATTTGCGCAAATTCCGCGTGGCCTGACCGGCTTGACAGCGCTTCCCCGTCACACGCAGGGTTTCCTCCAAGGGCTTCAAGCCAAAACGACAAGAGGAAACAACCGTCCCATGACGCACAACATCCCCCGCCGCACGGCGCTTTTGGCCGGCGCCACCGCTCTGCTACTGCCACTCCGCCCTGCCTTGGCTGCCTTTCCGGAACGCGCCATCACGCTGGTGGTGAGCTTTCCGCCCGGCGGAGCGACCGATATCCTGGCCCGCATCCTGGCCCCGCCGCTGAGCGAGGCCTTGGGCAAGCCGGTGGTGATTGAAAATCGCGGCGGTGCGGGGGCCAATATCGGCATAGGCCATGTCGCCCGCGCGGCGGGGGATGGCTATACGCTGCTGGTGACTTCCAGCGCTTTCGTTGTCAATCCAAGCCTTTACCGCAACCCACCCTATGATCCCTTCCGGGATTTCGCGCCGATTTCAACGCTCGGCGCCTCGCCCAATGTGCTGGCGGTGCGCCCGAATAGCGGCATTGCCTCGCTCCAGGATTTGATTGCCCAGGCCAAGGCCAGCCCGGA
>JBIKXA010000103.1:0-13030 GCA_044356015.1 Roseomonas sp. | reverse complement strand
CCCGTTGCCATGCCAAGGCCGATGCCGCCATTGCCGCCCGTTACCAGCGCAACGCGCCCGGTCAGATCAAACATCTTGCTCATGCCTTGGCCCTTTCGATCATTTCAACGAAGCGATGGAACAGATAATGGCTGTCGGATGGCCCGGGGCTCGCTTCCGGGTGGTATTGCACGGAAAAGGCCGGGCGATCTGTCGCCGCGACACCTTCATTGGTGCCATCGAACAGGGAGATATGCGTCACCTTCGCATTGGCCGGCAGGCTTTCCGGGTCCACGGCGAAACCGTGATTCTGGCTGGTGATTTCCACCTTGCCCGTCGTCAAATCCTTCACCGGTTGATTGGCGCCGCGATGCCCGCGCGCCAGCTTGAAGGTGCGCGCCCCAAGTGCCAGTGACAGCAATTGATGGCCCAGACAAATGCCGAAAATCGGTAGTTTCTTCTCCAGCACGGCGCGAATGGCGGGCAGCGCATAGGTGCCCGTCGCCGCCGGGTCACCGGGGCCGTTGGACAGAAACACGCCATCGGGATTTTGCGCGAAAATCTCCTCGGCTGAGGCGGTCGCGGGCAGCACCACCACATCACAACCGGCAGACGCCAGGCAGCGCAGGATATTGCGCTTGGCGCCGTAATCCATCGCGACAACGCGGTATTTCGGCGCGGTTTGGCGGCCAAAGCCCGCGGGCCAGGCCCATTCCGTTTCATCCCAGCGATAGCTCTGCCGGCAGGTCACATCCTTCGCCAGGTCCATGCCCTCAAGCCCCGGCCAGCCAGCGGCTTCGGCGCGCAGTGCCGCGATATCAAACTTCCCATCCACGCGGTGGCACAAAACGCCATTGGGCGGCCCGCCATCGCGGATGCGCGCGGTCAGGGCGCGGGTATCAATGCCGGCAAGGCCGGGCACGCCGTGGGAAACCAGCCAGGCATGCAAATGCCGCGTCGCGCGGTAATTCGCCGGTTCCGTCACATCCTGCTTCACAATCAGCCCGCGCGCCGCAGGTGTTAGCGCTTCAATATCTTCCCCATTGGTGCCGACATTGCCGATATGCGGGAAGGTGAAGGTGATGATCTGCCCGGCATAGGAAGGGTCGGTCAGGGTTTCCTGATAGCCGGTCATGCCCGTGTTGAAGCAAATCTCGGCCACCGCCTTGCCCTCTGCCCCGAAGCCGCGGCCCCAAAAGACGCTGCCATCAGCCAGGACAAGGCAGGCGGTGGCGCCAGGGGGGGCGGTATCAGCCATGGGAAGGGGCTCCGTTTTCGGGGTTTCGGATGGGGCGCCGGTCATATCGGCCAGCGTCAGGCCGGTGGCGGTCAGGATGGCGGGCCAATGCTTGGCGGGAATGGCCTTGGATTGCCGCCATTTGCGAATGGCTTCCGTGCCGACGCCGCAGCGCCCGCCCGCGGCTTCAGCCCCGCCCAAAAGGGCGATGATGTCTTCAACGCTGCGCATGAGGCCGGCTTATCTGGGAAAAAACTTCCCAAGGCAAGGAAAAAGAGGCGGGTGGGAAAAATCCTCCCCGATTAGCTGGGCGCCAAGGCTTCCAACACCCCGCCCAGGCGCTGCATGGCGACCTGGATGCTGTCCTCCGGAAAGCCGGCGAAGCCCAGCATCAGCCCCTGGCGCAGCGCCAGCCCGGCATAAAGCGGCGAAAGCGGCGCCAACGCCACGCCCGCAGCGGCGGCAGCGGCGGCGATGGCTTGGTCGCTGCAGCGCCCGGCCAGGCGCGGCCCCAGCCCCGCCACCAGATGCAGCCCGGCATCGGTCGGCTCCGGCAGCAGAAAGGGCGAAAGCGGCGCCATGGCTTCCAGCAGCGCGGCCAGCCTGCGTCCATAAATCCGCCTCGTGCGGCGGATATGCGCGGCGAAATCGCCATTCGCGATGAATTCCGCCAAAGCCGCCTGCGGCAGAATGGAAGCTGCCAGCCCGCGCCGCGCCAGATGCGCCCGCGCCGGCCCCACCAGTGCCGCCGGCAGGATCACATAGCCCAACCGGATGGACCGGCTGAGCACCTTGGAGAAACTGCCAAGGTAAATCACCCTCTCATGGCGATCGAGGCTCATCAGCGCGGGCAAGGGCGCGCCGGCATAGCGGTATTCCCCATCATAATCATCTTCCACCAGAAAGCCTGAGTTGCGCCGCGCCCATGCCAGAAAGGCCAGGCGCCGGTTGAGCGATAGCGTCCCGCCCAAGGGATAATGCCGCGATGGCGCCATCACCACGCCGCGCAAACCCCCGGCGCTTTGCAGCGCGGCGGGGTCAAGCCCCGCCTGATCCGCCAGCCCCGGGGCGGGCCGCAGGCCAAAGCGGCTGAGCGCATGGCGCAGCGGCGGGAAGCCTGGTTCTTCGATCAACACCGCATCGCCGGGCTGGAAGGCGGTGGCGGTGATGGTCTCCAGCCCATCGAAAAAGCCGCTGGTGATGAGGATTTGCTCCGGGTCCGCCGCAATGCCGCGCCAGTCGCGCAAATGCGCGGCCAAAGCGGCGCGCAGCGCGAAAAGCCCAAAAGCATCCTGCGGCGCCAGCAGCCCGGCGGCGTTCAGGCGCCAATGCCGCTGCAACATCCGCCCGAGCGTCTGGCGCGGGAAAAGCGCGGGGTCGCTCGCTTCAATCTGAAAGGGGCGCCAGGGCTTGGGGGCAGAAGGTTTGGCGTGCGGCGCTTCAGGGGCTGCGGGGCGCGCCACTTGCAGGCTGCGCTCCGGCACCTCGGCGGAGACATAAAGCCCGGAACCGCGCCGCGCGATCACATAGCCTTCCGCGGCCAATTGCTCGAAGGCCTGCACGGCGGTGGCCCGCGCAATGCCGTGTTCCTCGGCCAGGGCGCGGGAAGATGGCAGCCTGGCGCCGGGCGCAATCCGCCCATTCAGGATCAGGCGCCGCAGCGCCTCGGCCAATTGCGCTTGCAACGGCTTCCTGGCGCCGCGATCCAGCGCGAGGGTGAGCATGGCGGCCTCGGCCCCCGGGGCCTTGCGAAGTGGTCTGCTCATGTTTCGGAAACCGGACCTTTTCTGCAAGCCACATTTCTTGCAGCCTTGGCGGCACAGAAGCAATGGAGATCACAAAATGCCCCGCAAAAGCGATGCCCCGAGCGAACGCACCCGCGTCAAGCGCATGCATGAACGCGGCGCTTATGACCGCGTCAGCATTGACGCCATTCTGGATGCGCAGCCCTTGGCGCATATTGCCTATGTGCTGAATGGCGCGCCCTTCGTCACACCCACGCTGCAATGGCGCGAGGGCGATCACGTCTATTGGCATGGGTCTGCCGCCAGCCGGATGATTGAAACCTGTATTGAGGCGGATGTCTGCGTCACGGTCACGCTGATGGATGGGCTGGTGCTGGCGCGGTCTGCCTATAATCATTCGGTCAATTATCGTTCGGTCATGCTGCTGGGCCGCGCGCGGCTGATCAGCGACCCGGCTGAAAAGGAAGTGCGGCTGAAGAATTTTGTGGAAGGCATGTTCCCGGGCCGCTGGGATAGGCTCCGCCCCATGACCGCCTATGAAGCCAAGGCCACAACGGTGCTGGCGATTGAAATCAACGAGGCTTCGGCGAAAATCCGCCGCGGTCCGCCTGGCGATCCGGATGAGGATTTGATGCAGGATGTCTGGGCGGGGGTATTGCCTTTGGAGGTGCGCACCCTGCCGCCCATTCCCGATCCGCGCGGCAGCGTTGCCGCGCCGCCGGAATATCTGACGCGGTTCAAGATTGGGTGAAGGGGTGACGGTGCTTGCAGGGTGAAGCCGCGCGGCGCCATGCTTGGGCGGCGGTAACTCCGGAAGGCGCTAGTTATGACCTGGTCCATCCATCACGTTTCGCTTGTCGCGCATGATTTGGATGCGGCGGCGCATTTCTTTGGCACGCTGATCGGGCTTGGCGTGGCAGAGGCGCCGGATGGGCAAAGCCGCTTCATTGGCACAGCCGGGCGCGGCTTGCGCTTGCATCGGCCAGCGCCAGCGCTGGTGCGATCTGGTGCCACGCTGCTTGGCCCGGTGGGCGGGCGCTATGTGGCGTTGGAAGTTGCCTCGCTCGCCGCTGTGGTGGCGAAGCTGGATCAGGCGGGGCTGGCTTATGCGCCCGCCTTGCCTGGGGAGTTTGCTCAGCCGGCGATCTATACGCTGGACCCGGCGCTCAATCTTTTGCTGCTGCTGCAAGCGGATGGCGCTGCGCCGTCAGCGCCCCCGTCCTGGCATATCCATCACGTCAATCTGCAAGCGCAGCATGTGCGCGAAGCGGTGGCGTTCTACACAGACATCATCGGCATGGCGGAAGGGCGCTGGCGTGCGGCGGCGCAGCGCGGGGATTTCAGCATAGACCCCGCCGAATTGGCCGTGCTGACCAAGGCGGATGACAATAGCGGGCTGCATATCATCCGCCCGGATGCGGGCTTCGCTTACCGCAATCGATTCGCGCATAACCCTTCCATCGACGGGCACCCGGCCTTTTGCGTGCCCGATGTGCTGGCGGTGAAGGCGCGGCTGGAAGCGGCGGGTGTGCTGGTCTCGGACGCCGGCGTTTATGCCATGGCGGGGATGCATCAGATTTACGTGCTGGACCCTTCCGCCAATATGATCGAGGTGAACCAAATTGTCTGAAGCCCCGCCCCGCACCCTGATCACGGCGGCCGAGGCCGCCGCCACGCCGCCTTCCCCAGGCCGACTATCCGCGCTGCTGCTGGCGCATGGCTCCATGCAATTGCGCTGGTTCGCGCCGAAGGGTGAGGATACGCAAACCCCGCATGACCAGGATGAGCTTTACATCATCGCCTCCGGCACCGGCTGGTTCCGCCGTGGCGCGGAACGCGTGGCCTTCGGCCCGCATGACGCGCTGTTTGTGCGCGCCGGGGAAGCGCATCGGTTTGAGGATTGCTCGCCCGATTTCGCGACCTGGGTGGTTTTTTATGGCGCCAAGGGCGGGGAAAAGAGCTTGCCATAACCACCTTAAAGGTGGTATTTAGCATTATGGATAAGCGAAAGCGAAGCCATGATCTTGCGGCTTTCAAGGCGGCTTTCGCGCGGGAACGCGCGATCACCATGACAGCGGTGCGTTCTGCCATCGCGCTTGGCTATGGAATGGATGATGTGGCAGCGGTGGTGGCAGGCATGCAGGCAGCGCATTTCGTGAAATCCACCACCAGCCTTGGCGATCATCGCCAGTGGCAGGATGTTTATCACGTGCCGCATGACGGCTTACTGCTGTATCTGAAATTTACCGACCATGTGGTGACTGAATTCGTGCTTCTGTCCTTCAAGGAGAAATAGGATGGCCGCGCCTGAAACCATGATCCATCCCGAAACCGGAGCCCTGCTGCGCCGGCGCAAGCGCTTTGAAACGATCACCTACATGGACCAGACCCGCGTGGTGGAGGTTGAGGGGTGGTTTCCCGAAGATGATGGCGATGGCGTATTGCTGGGCGCGGATGCGGCGCCCCTGGATGCGGCGCTGGCGGAGATGAAGGCTGAATATGCGGCATCAGTGAAGCATTTGGCGAAGCGGGTGCGCCAGGCGGCTGGGCTCAGCCAGAAGGAAGCCAGCCTGCTGCTGACTGGCTCCCCCAATAGTTTCTACAAATACGAACATGGCGAAGCGCAGCCGAGCCGCCCGACTTTATTGCTGCTGAAGCTGCTGGCGCGGGAGCCGAAATTGATTCAGGCGATCAAAGCCGCCTGACTGCGCCCCGCCCTGGCCCACCCGCCCCGCTTTGCTATAAGCGCGCCCTTATCTGAAGGAACACCCCATGGAACTCCGCGCCCGTTTCACCGATGCCTTGAAGACCGCGATGCTGGCCAAGGATGCGGCCACTACCTCCACCATCCGCATGATCATGGCGAAGCTGAAGGATACGGATATCGCCGCGCGCAAGACGCCGCAGGACCCGGGTGTGCCGGATGATCAGGTGATTGCCATGCTGCGCGGCATGGCGAAATCGCGCCGCGAGAGTGTGGAATTGTATCGCCAGGGCAATCGCCCCGAATTGGTGGCGAAGGAAGAAGCCGAAATCGCCGTGATTGAAGGCTTCCTACCGCAGCAGATGGATGATGCCGCCATGGCGGCGGCCATTGATGCCGCGGTGGCGGAAGCCGGGGCGGCTTCCATCAAGGATATGGGCAAGGTGATGGCAGTGCTGAAATCCCGCCATGCTGCGGCTTTGGATATGGCCAAGGCCGGGCCGATGGTGAAGGCGCGGCTGGGGGGCTAATCACGCCCCCCCGTTTCTCAATCCTGATCCCGCAAATCTTCCGCCAGCACCACGATCTGCACGGCATAGGAAACATCGCCATCTTCCGCATCGCGGTGGACGGTGCCGATGAATTCATTGCCGATTTTAAGCTCCACACTGCCCTTGGGGCGGTCGGGCGCGGTCACCTGAATGCGGGGGTTGCTGAAAAGCTTGCGCAGATGCGCCTGCACGGCGGCGCGTTCGGCGGGGGTCATGGTCGCGTTCCTTCAAAAATCGGTGGGTGGGATAGCCGCCCTGGTGCCGGGGCGCAAACCAGCGCCCAGGCATCAAAACACTCTCCCTTATTATAGGGGGGTATTTTTTTACGCTCCCCGCCCTCGCTCAACCTCACCCCAAAGGTATAGTCTGAACCCTCGCCATGGCCCTGCCCCCCGGTTTCCTTGATGAGCTTCGCGCCCGCACGCCGCTCTCCGCCCTGATCGGGCGGAAGACACGGCTGCTCAAATCCGGGCGGAACTGGAAGGGCTGCTGCCCCTTTCATGGGGAAAAGACGCCGTCCTTCTATGTTTATGACGATCATTTCCACTGCTTCGGCTGCGGCGCCCATGGGGATGCCGTCAGCTTCGTCATGCGGGCCGAAGGCGCGCAATTCATGGAAGCGGTGGAACGCCTTGCCGGCGAAGCGGGGCTGGAGGTGCCGAAGCTCGCCCCGCGTGATGCCGAACGCGCCCGCCAGGCGCGGGATCTCCACACGGTCATGGAAGCGGCGATGGAGGCGTTTCAGCGTCGGCTCAGGTTACCAGAGGGCCGGCCCGCGCTGGAATACCTCCGCCGCCGCGGCCTGACCGAGGATACCATCCAGGGCTTCGGCCTCGGCTGGGCTGGGTCCGGGCGCGGCACGCTCCAGGCGGATTTGAAGCAGGACGCGTTCGAGCCCAGCCAATTGATCGAAGCCGGGCTGCTGAAACCGCCGGAAGGCGATGAAGCGCCGCGCGATTTCTTCTTCAACCGCGTCATGTTCCCCATCCGGGACCGGCGCGGGCGGGTGATTGCCTTTGGCGGGCGCATCATGGGGGACGGCCAGCCGAAATACATCAACAGCCCGGAAACACCGCTATTTCGCAAACGCACTGCGCTTTACGGGCTGGACCGCGCCCGCGAAGGCGCCTTTCGCGGTGCGGCGGTGGTCGCGGTTGAAGGCTATATGGATGTGATCGCACTGCACCAGGCGGGCTTTAACGGGGCGGTGGCGCCACTGGGTACGGCGCTTACGGAAGATCAGTTGCAGGAATTATGGCGCCTGTCGCCCGAACCGTTGCTCTGTTTCGATGGCGATGCCGCCGGCGCCCGCGCCGCCGCCCGCGTGGCGGAAGCGGCCCTGCCCTTGATCAGCGCCGAACGCAGCCTGAAGCTGGCGACGCTGCCGGCGGGGGAAGACCCCGATACGCTGATCGCCAAGGGCGGCAAGGCGGCCTTTCAGGCGGTTTTGGACGCTGCCCGCCCGCTTTCGGAAGCGCTTTTTGGCCTGCTGCTGGAAGGCCAACCCATGGCAAGCCCGGAACAACGCGCCGCCGCGCGCAATCGCCTGGTCGCCGCCGCCGCCACGATTTCAGACCGCGCCTTGGCCAGCGAATATCGCCAGGCGCTGCTTGATCGCTTTTTCGCCGCCACGCGCCGCCGCCAACCTGGCCAGGCCGTGCCCGCGCAGCGTGTGGCCCGGCCCGCCCTGGTGGCGCCCACCATCCGCGCAGCCCAGGCGCGCATCCTGATCGCCATTCTGCTGCGCCACCCCTGGCTTTTGCCCCAGATCGAAGAAGCCTTCGGCCTGGTGGAATTGCCCGAAGGCCCGGCTCAGGCGCTGCAAAGCGCCCTTCTGTCATGGCAGAGTGACGATGCGCGGCTTGACTCTGAGGCCCTGCTATCCCACCTCGCAACTGAAGGTATGGCAGAAGCTGCGGCCTGGGCGCTTGGCGCTGAGGCCCTACCCCAAGCGGCGCGCCCGGATGCGTTGCCGCGAGAGGTAGAGGAAGGCTTCTGGCATTTCTTCCTGAGGCTTCGTGGAGAAGCGGCTTTGCTTGAAGACCAGAAGGCGGCACAGGAAAGCCTGGCCACCACGAACGACCCGGCGGCGCAGCAAAGGCTGATCCGCTTGACTGAAGCCCTTGGCGCCTTGCGCCGGGGTGAAGATGGGGCCGATATGGCCGAAGATACGGCGGCAACGCCATAATAGTAGAGGTTAGTTGCGCGGGCATCCGGGGCGCCGGATGCCTTTCGCAGTTGGATGGAGTGACACGGCATGGCGACTAAAGCGGCGGCAGGGGCGGAACCGGTCGAAGCCCGCGACGAACAGGTGGAGGGCATGATGCTCGACATCCAGTCAGCGGCGGTGAAGAAGTTGATCGCCCGCGGCAAGGAACGCGGCTATGTGACGGTGGACGAAATCAACGCTGTATTGCCCTCAGAACAAGTGTCTTCGGAAATGATCGAAGACACCATGGCAATGCTGAGCGAAGCCGGCATCACCGTATCCGAAGCCGAAGAAGCTGAAGAAGGCGAAGGCGCGCTGGTTAAGCCCGCGGCGCGCGCGGATGGTGAGGAAGAAGAAGAAGCCAGCGGCAATGTGGATGAGGAAAGCGTCGGGCGCACCGATGACCCTGTCCGCATGTATCTGCGCGAAATGGGCAGTGTTGAATTGCTGTCCCGCGAAGGTGAAATTGCCATCGCAAAGCGGATCGAAGCCGGGCGCGATATGATGATCGGCGGCCTGTGCGAAAGCCCGCTGACCTTCAAGGCAATCTTGCGTTGGCATGAAGCGGTGCGCCAGACGCCGCCGCGCATGCTGCTGCGCGACATTATTGACCTTGAAGCAACACAATCCGCCGGCAATCCCGACGCGGCTGTTTCCGCCGCCGCCGCCGCGGTTGAGGAATTCGAAGAAGGTGAGGAAGGGGAAGGCATTGGGCTTTCACTCTCCGCGCTCGAAGAAAAACTGAAGCCGGAAGTGCTTGCGAATTTTGAGCAGATTGAAGCCATCTACGCGAAGCTGTCGAAGCTGAGTTCCAAGCGCATGGAAGCCTTTACCTCAGGCGAGGAATTGGCGACGCGTGGGGAAAAGAATTACGAAAAACTGCGCAGTGAATTGATCACGCTGGTTGAAAAGGTGCAGCTGCACAATAATCGCATCGAAGAATTGGTGGATCAGCTCAAAACGCTCAATCGCCGCATGACCATGATGGAAGGCCAGGTGCTGCGCCTGGCCGATAGCCAAAAGGTCAAGCGTGATGAGTTCCTGGCGCAATGGCGCGGCAGCGAAATGGACCCTGCCTGGGTAGAGCGTGTCGGCAATCTGCCCGGCAAAGGCTGGAAGCCCTTTGTCGCGAAATACGGCACCGAGGTTGAACAAATCCGCGCCCGCATCAGCGAAGCCGCCAATGAAACCGGCCTGCCGGTGGCGGAATTCAAGCGGGTTTATGCGACAGTGTCGCGCGGCGAACGCGACATGACCCAGGCGAAGAAGGAAATGATCGAGGCCAACCTGCGCCTTGTTATCTCCATCGCCAAGAAATACACCAATCGTGGCCTGCAATTCCTGGATTTGATCCAGGAAGGCAATATCGGCCTGATGAAGGCCGTGGATAAGTTTGAGTATCGCCGTGGCTATAAGTTCAGCACCTATGCCACCTGGTGGATCCGCCAGGCCATCACGCGTTCCATCGCCGATCAGGCGCGCACCATCCGCATCCCCGTGCACATGATTGAAACCATCAATAAGCTGGTGCGCACATCACGCCAGATGCTGCATGAAATCGGGCGCGAACCTCAGCCGGAAGAACTGGCCGAAAAGCTCGGCATGCCGCTTGAAAAAGTGCGCAAGGTGCTAAAGATTGCGAAGGAACCGATCAGCCTTGAAACCCCGATCGGGGATGAGGAAGACAGCCACCTAGGTGACTTCATTGAAGACAAGAACGCGATCATCCCGATTGATGCCGCGATCCAATCCAATCTACGCGAACAAACCACACGCGTGCTGGCCAGCCTGACGCCGCGCGAAGAACGCGTGCTGCGCATGCGCTTTGGCATTGGCATGAATACGGACCACACGCTGGAAGAAGTGGGCCAGCAATTCAACGTCACACGCGAACGCATCCGCCAGATTGAAGCCAAGGCACTCCGCAAGCTGAAACACCCAAGCCGGAGCCGGAAGCTAAGGTCTTTCTTGGATAATTGAAGGCATGACGGGGGCGCCGCCCCCTCATTCACACGCGCTCGGCACGCCTTGCGCCTGGCACCAGGCCAAGGCTTCTTCTTTCGCTTGCTGATCGGCCTTGCGGATCAGGTCCAAAAACCCCTGCTCCGCCGCGCCAAGGGCGCGGTTGCGTAGCGTGATGATGCCGGGATGGATGGATGCCCAAGGGGCACGCTGCCAGGGAAGGGCGATAATGCTCCCCTGCCGCAGCCCTTCCAGGGCCAGGATCACACTTACCCCCGCCACCGCATCGGATTGCGTCAGCAGTTTCAGCATCACCGTTGGGCTTTCATGCACTATGGCCGGGAAGGCCGGATGAAGCTGGCCTTGGGCACGCGCTTCCTCTCGCGCGGCAACAAGCGGCGCTTGCACGCCCCTTGGTGCGCGGCCAATAAAGGCGAGCGGATAGGCCATCATATCGGCCAGACTCACGCTGGCGCGCTCAGCCAGCGGGTGGCCGGCGCGCGCCACGAAAATCCCCGGCTGCGGGCGCAATTTCTCCACGGCAAGCCCTGGGTCGGGCACAAAACCACGCAGATCCATAAACCCAATTGGCGCTTCCCGGTCCAATATCGCGGCGGGCACTTCGGTCCAATTGGCGACAAGCAGGCGGAGCCTGGTGGCGGGGAAGGCGCTCAACATCCCCGCCGCCGCCGTCAGGCAGAGCGTTTCTGCCATATAGGCGCCGGCCATGATGTTCAGATCGGCGGTCTGCGTGCCACGCGCCTCATTCAAATGCCGGTCCAGCCTTTCAAGGCTATCCAGAATGGCGCTGCCTTCGGCAATGATGGCGCGGCCAAGATCGGTGGCGATCACGCCGCGCCGGCTGCGTTCAAACAGCTTGCCGCGCAGCCTGGCTTCCAGCCGCGCCAGTGCGCGGGTCAGCGCCGGCTGCGCAATGCCCAGCACCCGGGCAGCGCGCACCAGGCTGCCATGCTCATCTATGGCCTTGACCAGCCGAAGTTCCCTGACCTCAATCATATACCACCTGTGGAATTACAGATTGCCAAAAAGGTATTGGGCACGCTTGTCGCAAAGCTGGCAATCTTTGGGGGCGTGTAAGTATCTCGGGGACGGGAAGGCGGCATGAATGAAGGGCCAAAGCGGCCCGGGCAGACGCATGAAGGCGAAGCCATGGCCTGGATACCGGGCGGCAGCTTCATGATGGGTTCGGATCAGCATTACCCGGAAGAAAGGCCCTGCCACAGCGTGAAGGTTGCGGGGTTTTGGATGGACCGCACCACGGTGACCAACCGCGACTTCGCCCATTTTGTCGCGGCAACGGGCCATGTAACGGTGGCGGAGCGCCCGCTTGACCCGGCACTTTATCCTGGCGCCCTGCCTGAAATGCTGGCCCCCGGCGCACTGGTGTTCCGCATGACGGATGGGCCGGTGGATACGCGCGATATCCGCAATTGGTGGCATTGGACCAAGGGCGCCTGCTGGCGCGCCCCGGAAGGGCCGGGCAGCGATATCGCAGGCCGGGAAGATCACCCCGTGGTGCATGTGGCCTTTGAAGATGCCAGCGCCTATGCCGCCTGGGCGGGCAAGGATTTGCCCTCGGAAGCCGAATGGGAATGTGCCGCGCGCGGCGGGCTGGAAGGCGCGGAATTCGCCTGGGGGTCTGAATTGGCGCCGGGCGGCGTGCATTTGGCCAATACCTGGCAAGGCCCCTTCCCCTGGCGGAATTTTGAGGCCGATGGCTTCCCCGGCACCTGCCCGGTGCGAAGCTTCCCGCCCAATCCCTTCGGGCTGTTTGAGGTATGCGGCAATGTCTGGGAATGGACCACGGATTGGTGGGCCGCCAAGCACGCCGCCGATCCCGAAAGCCCGTGCTGCGCGCCAGAAAACCCTCGCGGCCCGGGCATGGAGGGGTCCTTCGATCCCTTGCAGCCCGCCATTCGCATTCCGCGCAAGGTTGTGAAGGGCGGTTCCTTCCTATGCGCGCCATCCTATTGCCGGCGCTACCGCCCTGCGGCGCGTCACGCACAAATGGTGGATACGGGCATGAGCCATATCGGCTTTCGCTGCATCCGCCGCCCATGATCCAAATATCAGGAGGAGAGACTAGATGAGTAAGGACAATCAACGCCCATCACGCCGGGACATGCTGCTGGGCGGCGCCGCAGGGTTGGCCGCCGGCACGCTGGGTGGTGTGCAGATGGCGCAGGCGCAGCAGCCGGCCGCGCCCGCGCGCCCCGCCGCGCCGCAGGGCAAGCCGAATATTCTGGTGATTTTCGGTGATGATATCGGCTGGTCCAATATCTCGGCCTATAACATGGGCATGATGGGCTATCGCACGCCCAATATTGACCGCATCGCCAAAGAAGGCGCCATCTTCACCGATGCCTATGGTGAGAATTCCTGCACCGCCGGGCGTTCCGCCTTCATCACCGGGCAAAGCCCTTTGCGCACCGGCCTTTCCAAGGTGGGCCTGCCCGGCGCGCCGGAAGGCATGCGTGCGGAAGACCCCACCATTGCCGTGCTGCTGAAGGCGCTGGGTTACGCCACGGGCCAATTCGGCAAGAACCATCTGGGTGATCGTGATGAGCATTTGCCCACCATGCATGGCTTCGATGAATTCTTCGGATCGCTTTATCACCTGAA
>JBIKXA010000254.1:0-3775 GCA_044356015.1 Roseomonas sp. | reverse complement strand
CTTTCGCTTGGCTGGCCGGCGGCGCGCAATGAAGTCACGCCGCGCCTGCCGCCTTCCGTGGTGATTCATCGCGAAGCCTATTCCAGCGCGCATGAGGCCGAGGCGATGGCGGCTTATGATGCGCTCCGCCCGCGCCAAAAGCCGCGCTATCCGGAAATTCATGGCACAGCGCCGGAAGGCTGCACCTGGTCTGAAAACGCCGCGCGGCAATTATCGGTGCCGGAGCGCTTCGGCTTCCGCGCCTGGCTGCGCAGCAGGGGCTTCGCGCTTGACTGAACACCCGCACCGCGAAGACCCAACCGCCGATAATCCCGGCGGCGCCGATGTTGAAGGCAAGCGAGGCCCACGCGCCCGCACCGCCCGCCCGCGTGATGCGGCAAGCCTGATTGTCTGGCGCCAAAGCCGAAAGGGACCCGAATTGCTGATGGGCAAGCGCCATGCCGGGCTTCGTTTCATGCCGGATGTGATGGTGTTTCCGGGCGGGCGCGTTGACCCCGATGATCATCGCGCCGCCGCCATCAGTGAATTGCGTGCGGCGCCCAAGCGCCTATTGGAACGCCGCGCAACACCCGCACGCGCCCGCGCACTTGGCATTGCGGCCGCGCGGGAATTGTTCGAAGAAACCGGATTGGTGTTGGGTGAGAAGCGCGGCGATGGCGTCGCGGCGGCGCTGGGCGCGCTTGATTATCTATGCCGCGCCATCACGCCAACAGGTCGGCCCATTCGCTTTCATGCGCGCTTCCTGATGGCGCCGGCGGAAGCGGTCACGGGTGAGATTCAGGGTTCCGGCGAATTGGAAAAGCTTGGCTGGTACAGCCCGGAAGCGGCGCATGCGAACAATGTCGCAACCATCACCGCGCGCGTGATGGAGGAGTTTTTGCACTTCCTCGCCTTGCCGGAAGCCGCGCGCGCCAAGCGTGAATTGGTGGTGTTTCGCGGCATGGATGATCGGCGGGTGGAGCGTTGATTTTCTAAAAATTATGTAATGTTCACCCGACCCTGCGGCGCGGCTCCAAAATCATCATCCCACCAAGCTTGAGCCCACCGCCGGCAAGCGCCAGCAGCGCCACCGCAGCATGGGAAAAACGCCCCGGTGCCGTGGCATCGCCCAATAGCAGCGCCACCAGCACCAGATCACAAACCACACCCGCACCAATCAGACCAAGGGCAAACATCTACCTGCTCACGTATCGTTCAGCCTCTCTTAAACCTGCCCAGCGCGGCAGCAGCGCGACCAGACCAAGGCAGTTTCGTGGCAAGCTGCCATGGACAGACGCCCCCACATCTGAGACTGTTTTCGCCCAAGCCTTGATGGAAGGAGATTTCCCATGCGCCGTTTCCTGGCCGCTGCGTTGCTTTCCGCTGCCCTTGCCGGTCCTGCCTTGGCCCAGGGCCAACCGCCGCTCCGCTGCGGGGTGGACGGCACTTTCGCCCCACACGCCTTCCCGTCCCTGCAAGGTGGCGTGCAGGGGTTTCAGGTTGACCTGTTCCGCGAAGTCGCCAAGCGGATGGGCCGCGAGATTGTGATCGAAAGCGCATCCTTCTCTGGCCTGATCCCGGCCATGAATGCGGGGCGCTATGATTTCCTCTGCGCGCCCACCACAGTCACACCAGCGCGGGCCGAAGCGCTGCTGTTCACTGAAGGCTATATCTGGACCGAATTGCAATTCGGCATCCGCCGCGGCACGCCGCCCATCAAGTCTGAGGAAGACCTGCGCGGCAAGACCATCAGCGTGAATAAGGGCACCCCTTATGAAAATTGGGTCACGGCCAATGCGCAGCGCCTCAATCTGACGCTGCTTGCCTTTGATACCCAGCCCGATGCGGTGCAGGCCGTGATCCAGGGCCGTGCCTATGCCAACCTGTCCGGCAATACGGTGGTGCGCTATTCGGCGTCTCGCACGCCGCAATATATCGCGGATTTCGTGCTGCCCGGCACGCGCATGCATTGGGGCACGCCCTTCCGCAAGGATAGCGCGGCCATGCGCAACCAGGTGGAAGATGTGCTGACCTGCATGAAGCGTGATGGCACCATCGCAACGCTTTCCGAGAAGTGGTTCGGCAATCGCCCCGGCCCTGATCAGGCAGAAGTGATGGAATTCCCCGGCTATGGCCCGCCGGGGCTGCCGGGCCATGACCCCACGCCGCAGAACCCGCGCTGCTGATGCGGCTTCATGAAAGGGCGCGGCGGGCATGACCCCCGCCCGCCCCATTGTTGAAGCACGCGCCATCCATAAGCATTTCGACGCCCTGCATGTGCTGCGGGGCGTGGATTTCACGGTGGAAGAACGCCAGCTTGTTTTCGTGATCGGGCCTTCAGGTTCCGGCAAATCCACGCTGCTGCGCTGCCTGAACCGGTTGGAGGAACCTTCCAGCGGTTCCATCATCGTGGATGGCATAGACATGCTGGATGCGCGCACGGATATCAACAAGGCGCGGCAGCGGATTGGCATGGTGTTCCAATCCTTCAACCTCTACCCGCATATGACCGCACTTGGGAATGTGATGCTGGCACTGCGCAAGGTGCAGGGGCTCGACAAGGCGGAAGCCGAAACCCGCGCCCAACGCGCTTTGGACCGGGTGCATTTGGCGGATCGCGCGGATCACTATCCCAATCAGCTTTCCGGCGGGCAGCAGCAGCGCGTGGCCATTGCGCGGTCCATCGCGCTTGAACCGCGCGTCATGCTGTTTGATGAACCGACCAGCGCGCTTGACCCTGAATTGGTCGGCGGTGTTCTGGCTGTCATGCGCGAATTGCGTGAAGATGGCATGACCATGGTGGTGGTCAGCCATGAAATGAGCTTCGCCCGCGCCGCCGCGGATCGCGTGGTTTTCATGGCGGATGGCGAGATTTTGGAACAAGGCCCGCCGGCTGAATTGTTCAGCGCGCCGCGCCATGAAAGGCTCCGCGCCTTCATCAGCCAGATCGAACGGCACTAATCAGCCATGACGGGCTGGGAACGCTTTACCGACAGCTTCTTCAATGCGCGCGTCATGGCGGAATATCTGCCGAAAATCATTGAAGGCTTCTGGCTCACGATTGTATTGGCGCTCTGCATCATCGCCGCCGGGCTGATTGCCGGCCTGGCGCTGGCGGTGCTGCGCGCCCTTGGTGTGCGACCGCTCAATTGGCTGATCATTTTCGTGGTGGATTTGTTCCGTGCCTTGCCGCCCTTGGTGATTATCGTGCTGCTATTTTTCGGCCTGCCCAGCATGGGTATGGAATTGTCGGGCTTTGCCTCCGCCTGGCTTGCACTGACTTTGGTGCTCATGGCGTTTTCGGAGGAGATTTTCTGGGCCGGCATTACCAGCGTGCCGAAGGGGCAATGGGAAGCGGCGCGCTCCACCGGGCTGAATTTCCTGCAGGCACTTGGCTATGTGGTGCTGCCGCAGGCGCTGCGGCTCACCATCCCGCCGCTCACCAACCGCACCATTGCGATTACCAAGGGAACCGCGCTCGCTTCCGTGGTGGCAGTGCCGGATATCCTGGGTGCCGCGAGTTCCGGCCTTTCCCATTCCTTCAATCCTTCGCCGCTCACACTCGGTGCGCTGGCTTATCTTGTGCTGTTCTTTCCCGTGGTGCTGCTGGGCCGCTGGATTGAAACGCGCTTTGCCTGGAAGCGCTGAGCATGCAGGATTTCCTCGAAGCCTTCCTGAATTGGGAGATCATGCGCGAAGCCTCCCCCATTCTTTGGGCCGGGCTGCGCGCGACGCTATTGCTTTCCCTATTGGTGGTGCCGCTTGGGCTTTTGGGGGGGATTATTCTGGCGGTGCT
>JBIKXA010000253.1:0-3819 GCA_044356015.1 Roseomonas sp. | reverse complement strand
TGCAGGAATTGAATGTGGCGCTGGGCGGCAGCCTGGATCAGCGCGTGCAGGATTTGCCCGGGCGGATGGATCATTCCACGCCATCGGATCAGAAAATCCCGCTGGTGAGGACCGGCAAGGCGCATCTGGTGCGGATTGATGGCGCCGGGGCCTT
This sequence comes from Roseomonas sp., assembly GCA_044356015.1. Taxonomy (GTDB): domain Bacteria; phylum Pseudomonadota; class Alphaproteobacteria; order Acetobacterales; family Acetobacteraceae; genus Neoroseomonas. Next base: position 3,665 of record JBIKXA010000253.1, on the reverse strand, counting down.
GGCGGCGACACTCACCGCGCCGTCACGCAGCGCGGCGCAGCTTGCGGTCAATTCCCTGCATAACCAGGCAGTGCAGCGCCTGGCGCCGCGCCTGGTGGCAGAGGGCTGGGCGCCGGATGGCACGATTGAAGCGGTGCGCGTGGAAGGCGCACGCGGCTTCGCGTTGGGTGTGCAATGGCACCCCGAATATGACTGGGAACGAGACGCCGATAGCCGCGCGATCTTCGAGGCCTTTGGCCGCGCCGCCGCCGCCCATGCCGGCGCGAAGCTTGCCACCGCGGCGGAGTGACGCGGTTTCTTCACTCGGCCATGAACATTTCTACGGGGAACACATTATGGATACCACAAGCAGCAGAGAGTCCGGTCCCCGGGCCATCATCCGCACCCAGCGCGTTCTCGCGGACGACTGGGGCGTGCTGACGAAATACGAGCTGTCGTACCGTCGCAGCGACGGCGGCTGGCAGGATATGACGCGCGAAACATACGATCGCGGCCACGGCGCGGTCGTGCTGCCGTACAATGTCGAACGGGCGACAGTCGTCCTGACACGGCAGTTCCGTCTTCCCGCCTTTGTCACAGGCCACGATGACGACCTGATTGAGGCCTGTGCAGGGCTTCTTGATGCGCGGGATCCAGAGACCGCAATCCGCAAGGAAGCGGAGGAGGAGACGGGCCTGACACTGGGACAGATCGAGAAGATCGGAGAGTTCTACATGAGCCCCGGCTCGGTTACAGAGCGGCTCCACTTCTTTGTCGCGCCTTACACTGGAACGGTCGAAACAGGCGCGAGTCGGGGTGTGCATCAAGAAGGGGAGGACATCAAGGTTATTGAGACTACGCTGGAGGAAGCGTTGGCGATGGTTGAGGACGGCCGAATAATCGATGCAAAGACGGTCATGCTCATCCAGCACCTGGCGCTGCGCATCCTGCGCAGCCGATCTGGCTGACGTGTCGCCTTTGGGGCTTTGCTTTTTCGCGCAAATGTTCTAGAAAATGCTTGTCGGCCATGGCTTTGCCGGCGGTCGCGATCCCGGCATCCCCTGCCGGCTCGCCCGACCTTTCCGATCGGAAAATACAAAGTAGCGCCCGGTCACCCCCCTGACCGGGCGTTTTTGTTTGTGTGGAATCCCGATGCCTCAGACAGATGCGGCGTCACCTTCAGATGACACTCAAAGCCCTGGCCCCGCCTTTCGGTGCGCCTCCGCTGGGGCTATAGCGACCGGAAAGGCTCGAAGGAGTTGCTCAAATGGTGTCCTATGTCTTCCCGCCCCCGCCCGTTGCCGCGCTGCCGATCAGGGGCAGTGATGCGCTTTTCCCGGTGCGCCGGATTTTCTGCGTGGGCCGCAATTACGCCGAACACGCGATTGAAATGGGCAGCGACCCAACCCGCGAACCACCCTTCTACTTCACCAAACCGGCGGATTCCGTGGTGATCAACGGCGCGGATATGCCGTATCCGTCTGTCACCAAATCGCTCCATCATGAAATGGAGCTGGTCGTCGCCATTGGGCGCGGTGGGCGGAATATCGCCGTTGCCGACGCGCTTTCCCATGTCTGGGGCTATTGCGCCGGCTTGGATATGACCCGCCGTGATATCCAGAATGAGGCGAAAAAGACCGGCCGCCCCTGGGATATGGGCAAGGGCTTCGACAAATCCGCCCCCATGGGCCTGCTGGTGCCCGCCGCCGGCGTGAACCCGGCCAAGGGTAAGATTGAGCTCAAGGTGAATGGCAAGGTCACGCAGACCTCTGACCTTTCCAAGCTGATCTGGTCCGTGCCGGAAGTCATCGCCAATCTGTCCGAACTGGTGGAATTGGCCCCCGGAGACCTGATCATGACCGGCACCCCCGAAGGGGTTGCTGCCGTGGTGCGCGGTGATGTGCTGGAAGGCTTTGTTGAGGGCGTGGGCGAAATCCGCACCACGATCATCTGATCCGGGTGCGCGCCTGAATGGCCAAGGATCGCAGTCGTTTCGTGTGCCAGGCCTGTGGGGCGGTCAGCCCCAAATGGCAGGGGCGCTGCGATGCCTGTGGCGAATGGAATACACTCATTGAGGAAACAACCGCCCCGCGCGGCCCCGGCCCTGCCGCCAAAACCGCCGGCGGGCGCCGCGTTGAATTTGTCGGGCTGAAGGGGGAATCCGCGCCCCCGCCGCGCATCGTGACCGGCATTGCGGAGCTTGATCGCGTTTTGGGCGATGGCTTCGTGCCGGCCTCCGCCGTGCTGGTGGGCGGCGACCCTGGCATCGGCAAATCCACCATCCTGCTGCAAGCGGCGGCGCGCTTGGCCTCTGCCGGTCGGCGGGTTCTTTATATTTCGGGCGAAGAGGCTGTGGAGCAGGTCAGGCTCCGCGCCGCCCGCCTTGGGCTTTCCGATAGCCCCATGGAATTGGCCGCCGCTTCGGCGCTGCGCGATATCGGCGCCAGCCTGGAACAGGAAACAGATGCCGCGCTGGTGGTGATGGATTCCATCCAGACCGTCTGGCTGGATGCGCTGGATTCCGCGCCGGGCACGGTGGCCCAGGTGCGCGCCTGCGCGGCTGAATTGATCCGGCTGGCCAAGGCTCGCGGCTTTGCCCTGGTGCTTGTGGGGCATGTCACCAAGGAAGGCACTTTGGCCGGGCCGCGTGTGCTGGAACATATGGTGGATGCGACGCTCTATTTCGAAGGTGATCGCGGCCATCAATTCCGCATCCTGCGCGCGGTGAAGAACCGCTTTGGCGCGACGGATGAGATCGGTGTTTTTGAGATGACCGATCGTGGCCTGGTGGAAGTCGCCAATCCATCGGCGCTGTTTCTGGCGGAACGGCGCGGCAATGTTTCGGGCTCGGCCGTCTTTGCCGGCATTGAAGGCACGCGGCCTGTGCTGGTCGAAATCCAGGCGCTGCTTTCACCTTCTTCGGGCGGGTCACCGCGCCGGCAGGTGGTGGGTTGGGATTCCGGGCGGCTTTCCATGCTGCTCGCGGTGCTGGAAGCGCGGTGCGGGCTCAGCCTTGGCCAGAATGATGTCTATCTGAACATCGCGGGGGGCTTGCGCATCAGCGAACCGGCGGCGGATTTGGCGGTGGCGGCGGCGCTGGTTTCTGCCGCGACGGATCGGCCCACGGATTCGGGCGCGGTGTATTTCGGCGAGGTGGGGCTTTCGGGCGAGGTGCGGCAGGTCTCTCAGGCGGATTCGCGCTTGAGGGAAGCGGCCAAGCTTGGCTTTACCGCCGCCACCCTGCCGCGTCGCATTGCGCGGGGTGGCCGCACCGCGGCGGCGCCGGAGGGTATGGGGCTGAACGAAATTGGCCATTTGGCCGATCTGGTCGCGCGGTTTGCGGAAAAGACCTTGCCGCCAAAGGCCAAGGCGTGACGCGCCCTTCTGCCAGGGCTATAGAGTGCGGCGATGAATTGGGTTGATGCCATTCTGTTGGGGGTGATTGCCCTATCGGCGATCCTCGCCTTTTTCCATGGGCTGGTGCGCGAAGCGCTGGGCGTGGCGGGCTGGGTTGGCGCGGCGGTCGTGGCCCTGCTGGCGCGGAAGGAAGTTCAGCCCTTCCTCGACCCCTATTTCACGCCGCCCTGGCTTGCGGAAGCGATTGGCGCTGGCGTGGTGTTTCTGGTCGCGCTGATTGTCTTCAAGCTGATGATCAATGCGGTGGCGGATCGCGTGCAGGATTCCGC
>JBIKXA010000102.1:0-13289 GCA_044356015.1 Roseomonas sp. | reverse complement strand
CGCATCAGCGCGTGCTGGATGCGATTGGCAAGGAAACCCGGCACATCCTTGGCCACGCGAATGACCTTGCGCCCAAGCCCTACCATGATGTCGGCGAGTTTGTCGCACACGGCCTGGTCCGTGTATTCGCCGCGCACCACCTCGACCCCCGGCACCAGATGCGCGGGCAGGAAGAAATGGAGGTTGGCGCAGCGCGCGCGCCCCGGCAGATCGCCGGCGATATCGGTGATGCGATAGCCTGATGCGTTGGAGGCTATCGGGATGCCCGCCGGCACCAGCGCATCAAGTTCCGCGAAGACCTTACGCTTCAGATCAAGCCGTTCCGGCACGGCTTCAATCACCGCCTCCGCACTGCCGTAATCGGGCGCCTTCATGTCATCCAAAAGCGTCAGGCCAGAAGCCGCGGCTGGGTCGCCATCCAATTGCGTGATGGATTGCGCGACGCGCGCTTCTGCTGCCGGCCAACGATCCCGCGCGGGTTCCACCGCAGTCACGCGCCAGCCGCCATTCAGAAAAATCGCCGCGATATCGCAGCCCATCAACCCCATGCCGAGGATGATGACGTGGCGTTGAGAATTCATGCCGCAGCCCTTGGCGTAATGCCGCCTTGCTGGACGATGAAATCGGCGATTTCAGAAACGCCTTGCAGAGCCTTCAGATTCGTGAAGATGAAAGGCCGCGCATTGCGCATCTTGCGCGCATCGCGATCCATCACGGAAAGATCAGCGCCCACCAGCGGTGCCAGATCAATCTTGTTGATCACCAGCAAATCGCTTCGCGTAATGCCCGGCCCGCCCTTGCGCGGGATTTTATCGCCGGCTGAAACATCAATCACATAAATGGTCAGGTCCGCCAATTCCGGGCTGAAGGTGGCGGCCAGGTTATCGCCGCCACTTTCGATGAACAGGATTTCAAGCTTCGGGAATTTTGCCGCCATATCATGCACGGCGGCAAGGTTGATGGAGGCATCTTCGCGGATCGCGGTATGCGGGCAGCCGCCGGTTTCCACCCCCGCAATCCGTTCCGGCACCAGCGCGCCAGAGCGTGTGAGGAATTCCGCATCTTCACGCGTGTAGATGTCATTGGTGATGACTGCGATATCGTATCGGTCGCGCATATATTTGCACAGGCGATCCACCAGAGCGGTCTTGCCTGAACCAACCGGGCCACCAATGCCCACGCGAAACGGGCCATGCTGCGATGTGCTCATGATCTGAACAACCTTGTGTATTGCGTCTCATGACGCAGGGAAAAAATATCCAGCATCGGCGCTGCCGTGCCAAGCCTTGTTACATCGGCGTTCAAGGCGGCTTCGGTCGCGGCAGCCACGGCGGGTTGCAGTGCGGCGATGGCAAGCTGGCCATCGGTTTGGCCGAGCGGCACCAGCCGCACGCCGGCGGAGACCAAATTCGCCGCAAAGGCTGAAAGGAACCCGAAGGCCGCATCACGCGCTGGAATGCCCTGTTCCGCCGCCGCCGCGCCGAAGGCCACCGCATGGGCCAATTGGCGCGGATGGCGAAGCGCGAAAGCGGCCATACGCGGCATGGGCCAGGCGGCCAATGTCACGTTGGTAAAGGCGGTGCCCTGCGCCTCCGCCTCAAGCGCGGTTTCTGCCGTGCCGCGCCAGGCGGCACCCAGTTCCGCGACCTCATCCAACGCCTTGTTATCGCCCTTCGCCATGGCGCGGTGGGTGGCGACCAAGAGCGCGCCATCCACGCGCCCCGCGCCGCGCAGCAGGGCAGTGCTGACATAGGCAATCAGCCCATCGCGCTTGGTGACCGCACCATCTTCCTCCGCCGCTTCTAACCCATGGCTATAGGTATAGGCCCCGACCGGATAGGCCGGCGAAAGCCAGGTCAGCAGCCGATAGAGCGCCTGCTGCGCCCCGGGCGTTTCGGGTTTTTTCCTAGTGGTGATGGTGGTGGTTTCCATCGCCATGGTGATGGTCATGATCACCATCGCCGTGATGGTGATGATGGTGGTGGCCCATGTGGCGATTATGCTCGCCATAAGCGCCGCCTTCCGGATCGAAGGCGGCTTCCACATGGGCCAATTGCGCACCCAAGCCCTTCAGCATGGCTTCAATCACATGATCCTTGCGGATCAGAATCCGGCTGCCTTCAATCTGCGTCGGCAAATGGCGATTGCCGAGGTGCCAGGCCAAGCGCGCCAAGCGTTCCGGCGTTTCGGCGGTGACTTCAATCAAGGGCTCGGGCGCAGCCTGCACCAGAACAACGCCGCCACCTTCCAGCAGCAGCCCGTCGCCCTGGCGAAGCGCGGTGGCTTCTTCCAGATCGAGCAGAAAGGCAAAACCATCTTCCGCGACATAGCGCTTGCGGCGGCGGAAACGGTCATCGAAATCCAGCGTCACCTGATGGCGCGCAGTGCGTTCCACCCAGCCGCCGGCGGGCAGCACTTGAATGGCGCGGGGGAGGGTTTCAGTCATGTCAAGCACACCTCAAAACATGAAATAGCGCTGCGCCATGGGCAGCACCTTGGCGGGTTCACACACCAGCAGCACGCCATCGGCGCGCACCTCATAGGTTTCGGGATCAACCTCGATCTTCGGCAGCGTCGCATTATGCACCATGCTGCGCTTGCTGATGCCGCTGCGGCAATTGCGTACCGCCACCAATTCGCGCGAAAGCCCGAAGCGCCCGGCGATATCCGCTTGCAGCGCCGCACCGCTTACGAAAGTCACGGCAGATAACAGGCGGGAACGGCCATAGCTGCCAAACATCGGGCGGTAATGCACCGGCTGAGGCGTTGGGATGGAAGCATTCGGGTCCCCCATCAGCGACATGGCAATGGTGCCGCCCTTCAGCACCATATCCGGCTTCACGCCGAAAAAGGCCGGCGTCCACATCACAAGATCAGCAATCTTGCCCACTTCAACGCTGCCGACATGGTCATCCACACCCTGAGAAATTGCCGGGTTTATCGTGTATTTGGCGATATAGCGCTTGGCGCGCACATTGTCGTTGTCGCCCTTTTCTTCCGGCAGGCGGCCGCGCTGCACCTTCATCTTATGCGCGGTCTGCCAGGTGCGGATGATCACCTCTCCCACCCGGCCCATCGCTTGGCTGTCGGATGACATCATACTGATGGCACCGATATCATGCAGAATATCTTCGGCGGCGATGGTTTCCTTGCGGATGCGGCTTTCGGCAAAGGCCACATCTTCCGCAATGCGCGGGTCAAGATGGTGGCAGACCATGAGCATATCCAAATGCTCATCTACGGTGTTCACCGTGTAAGGCATGGTGGGGTTGGTAGAAGAAGGCAGCACACCCGCCTCACCCACCAGACGCAGAATATCCGGCGCATGCCCGCCACCGGCACCTTCAGTATGGAAGGCCTGGATGGTGCGGCCTCGAATGGCCTTGATGGTTTCCTCAACAAAGCCGCTTTCATTCAGCGTATCGGTATGGATGGCGATCTGAATATCCATCTCGTCTGCCACTGAAAGGCAGGTATCAATCGCTTTAGGTGTGGTGCCCCAATCCTCATGCAGTTTGAGGCCGCAGGCGCCTGCGCGGATTTGTTCTTCCAGGCCCGCCGGCAGCGCGGCATTGCCCTTGCCGAGGAAGCCGAGGTTCATCGGAAAACCTTCGGCGGCCTGCAACATACGCTCCATATGCCAAGGGCCGGGCGTGCAGGTGGTGGCGAGTGTGCCATGCGCCGGGCCGGTACCGCCGCCGAACATGGAAGTGACGCCAGACGCAAGCGCTTCTTCAATCTGCTGCGGGCAGATGAAATGGATATGCGGATCAATCCCGCCCGCGGTCAGGATGCGTCCCTCACAGGCGATGATTTCCGTCCCCGGCCCGATGATGATATCCACATTGGGTTGCGTGTCGGGATTGCCGGCCTTGCCAATCGCGGCAATGCGCCCGCCGCGCAGGCCGATATCCGCCTTCACCACGCCCCAATGATCCAGGATCAGGGCATTGGTGATCACCGTATCCATGGCACCTTGGGCGCGCGTGACTTGCGATTGCCCCATGCCATCGCGGATCACCTTGCCGCCGCCGAATTTCACTTCCTCGCCATAGGTGGTGAGGTCTTTTTCAACCTCGATGAAAATTTCCGTATCGGCCAGGCGCACACGGTCGCCCAGGGTTGGGCCATACATGCCAGCATAAGCGGCGCGAGAGAGCTTCGTTGCCATGGGTCAGACCGCCCCTTCCGTTTCGCCGCGAAAACCATGAATGATGCGCGCACCCGCCATCGGGATCAGCCGCACCTTACGCGTTTGCCCCGGTTCAAAACGCACCGCCGTGCCGGCGGGAATATCCAACCGGCAGCCGCGCGCCTTGGCGCGATCAAAATCAAGCAGCGGATTGGTTTCCGCGAAATGGTAATGGCTGCCCACCTGCACCGGGCGGTCGCCCTTATTCGCCACCGTGATTTCCACCGCATCGCGCCCGGCATTGAGCGCAATATCGCCAGGGGCAGTGATGATTTCGCCGGGGATCATTTGCGGCCTCCCTTACGCGCTGGCTTCGCCTTGGCTTTGGGCTTGGCGGGTTTCTTCGCAGGCTTCGCAGCGGCTTTCGGTTTGGCTTTTCGCGCGGCTTTCGCCTTGGCCTTGGGCGCAGGCTTCGCTTTTGTGCTGGGCTTCTTCGCCACCGCTGCGCGGATGGGCTGATGCACCGTCACCAGCTTGGTGCCATCCGGGAAGGTCGCTTCCACCTGAATTTCATGCAGCATCTCGGCGATGCCTTCCATCACCTGATCGCGCGTCAGCACCGCTCCGCCATCACGCATCAATTCCGCGACGCTCCGGCCATCGCGCGCCCCTTCCACCACGAAATCCGTGATCAACGCCACGGCTTCGGGGAAGTTCATCTTCAGGCCGCGTTCCAGGCGCCGTCGCGCCACAATCGCGGCCATCGCAATCATCAGCTTGTCTTTTTCGCGCGGGGTCAGGTTCATGGCATTGGGTTCCGCAATCGTTGTTCCATCATGGCCATTCTTGGTTCATGTCGTCCATAGGCGCGGCAGCCGCGCCGGCAGGCCCAGCGCCGGGCGCAGCCGGCAAATCGTGCCTCCCAGCCCTTCGCGCACCTGAACGGCACCGCCAAGCCACCGCGTGACCAAAAGCCCGGGCCGCACCAGGCTTGCCAGCGCGCCATCTTCTCGCAGCGCATCGCGGAGATCGGGCGCGGCGAGCGGCCCGGCCAGCACCAGGCTGCCGAGTGCTTCGGCATTGGCGAGGCCAAAGGGGTCAGCGAAATCCGCCGCGATGTCATCACCAAGGCTAAGCCCATCCGCCCAAAGCAGCTTGCCGCCGCGCGTGATGCGCCAGAAATCCTGCAAAGCGCCGCGCCGCCAGGTCTCGCCCCGCGCGGCGCGGCCAAAGACCAGCGCCTCGGCCAGCAGCAGTGACGCGTCTTCGGCGATGTCGGCACTCAGGCGGCGATCAAGCCGCGCGCCTTCAAACAGGATGGTTTCTTGCGGGATCCATTCGAATACCGCGCCAGGGCCGGCTTGCAGGTTCACGGAAATCTCGGTCGCAGGGCCAAGGCTGCGATAGATTTTCTCCGCCGCCGGGGTGGAAAAACTCGCCCGCGCGCCCGGACCAAGGCTGAGCGCGATATCCACCCTGTCACCGCCCGCGAGCCCACCGGCGGTATTCACCAGCGCGCAAATCGGCGCCTCATCCGCTTCAGGGTCGGGGAACAGCGCGCGCATGGGCGGCGATTGATACAGCCCGCCCAAAACCGTGCGCCCTTCATGCCGATGGTAATCCAATTCCAACCGCCCGCGAGAGCGCTGATGGCTTGGCTGGATCAGTGTGGCTGCTTGCATGCGCTAAGCTTAACCATGCCAGAGGCGCGCCACCAAATGGCGCCGCATGGGGCAGGTTTTGCGTAAAATTCAGGCAGTGTTCTGGGCTGGACAGGCGCGTGCCGCACGGCTTTGGTGGCGGGGATCAGACAGGAACCCAGCCCATGCGCCGCATCACCCCCGAACCCCTCACTGCAGAAGCCTTCGCCCCTTTCGGGGAGGTGCTGGAAAGCCCAAGCGCACCTGGCCGCGCCTATATTGATCAAGCGCTGGAAAATCGCCGCGCCGGGGCCAAGCCCAGCCTTTCCTTCACCCGCGCCTTGCCGAAATCAGCGCCTTTTGCCTCCACCACCATGGAACGGCATGAATTTTCCTCGCAATCCTTCATCCCGATGGAAGCCGGGCGATGGCTGGTGCTGGTCGCGCCTCATGGGGCGGATGGCAAGCCGGATATGGCAAAGGCGCGCGCCTTTCTGGCGCGGCCGGATCAAGGGGTCACTTACGGTGCCAATGTCTGGCACCACCCTTCCACCGTGTTTGACCGAGAAGCGCGCTTTGCGGTCTTCATGTGGAAGGATGGCACTTCAGCCGATGATGAATTTGTTGAGGTCGCCCCCTTCGAATTGCATCTCGGCTGACGCGTGGTTCAGGTGCCTTGCGGCTGCTGGCCGCGGGTTTTCCAGAGCGACCAGAAAATCCCACCCGCGATGATCAGGCCTGTCACACCCAGCGAAATCGACGGGTCAAGCTTGCCGACCATCTGGTTCCAGAAGATCTTGCCGCCGATGAACACCAGCACCAGCGCCAAGGCATATTTCAGGTAGTGGAAGCGATGCACCATGGCGGCAAGCGCGAAATACAGCGCGCGCAAGCCCAGGATCGCCATGATATTCGCGGTATAGACAATGAAGGTGTCGGTCGTGATGGCGAAGATCGCCGGCACGCTATCCACCGCGAAAATCAGGTCCGCGATATTGATCACCACCAGCGCCAGGAATAGCGGCGTGGCGAAGGCCAGCTTCTTGCCCGTGGCCGGATCCATCTGGCGAACAAAGAATTTTTGGCCATGGAGTTCATCCGTCACGCGCATGTGCTTGCGCATGAAGCGCACCACGGGGTTTTTCGAGATATCCTGCTCCCCTTCCGGCACCACCAGCATCTTGATGCCGGTCGCGATCAGGAAGGCGCCGAAGATATAAAGCACCCAGCTATATTGCTGCACCAGGGCTGCGCCAAGGCCAATCATGATGCCGCGCAGCACAATGACACCGATGATGCCCCAGACCAGCGCGCGATATTGATAGCGGCGCGGGATGGCGAAATAACCAAAGATCAGGCTGATCACGAAGACATTATCTATGGACAATGCCTTTTCGATGAAGAAGCCGGTAAAATAAGCCATGCCGGCATGGACCCCGTCCGAGGTCGTGATCTCTCCATTTTCATAGGCCCACCAGATGCCGGCGCCATAGAGCATGGCAAAGGCAATGTAGAAGGCAGAGAGATAAAGGCTCTCGGCCACGCCCATTTCCTTGTCCTTGCGGTTCAGCACGCCAAGGTCAAAGGCTAGCAGTAACAGCACAATCAGCAAAAAGCCCTTCCACATCCAGAAGGGCTTGCCCATCCATTCGGCAGCCAGAAATTCCATCCCCAAACCTCACCCAAAAGCGCGGATCAGCCATAGGGGGGCCAAGACCGCGCAGCGTTGCACGATCCGACATCACGGCAGCCGACCAGAAAGTGATCGACCCCGCCAGAGGGGCCCGGATTTGGGGGGAGGTGGTGGGAGCCAGATAGGTTTTCAACCCCCATTGCGGCGGGGCCATCGAGAAACCATTTGGGGATTTGCGCGGTAACCCCTTGGCTATTAGGTTGCCGCCATGTCATAGGGTCTCGAAGCACCGCTCCGGCGGGACTTCCAACTGGAAATTGAGGCGTCGCAATGGGTTCCTTCAGCATCTGGCATTGGCTTGTGGTTCTGCTGGTTGTTCTGCTGCTTTTCGGCAGCGGCAAGATCAGTGGGCTGATGGGCGATCTGGCCAAGGGCATCAAGTCCTTCAAGCAAAACATCAAGGAAGATCAGGCAGATGCCTCCATGGAGGCGCAGGCCCAGGGGCAGACCCAGCCGGCCGGCAGCATCCAGGGCCCGGCGGCGGCTTCTTCCACGGCGCAGACGGCTTCCGCACAAACCACGCCGCCCCGCCCGGGCGCCTGACCACCGCTCCCGCCCCGATATGTGGGCGGGCGTAAATATGCCGCCTGCCTGTGCCCGTGAGGCAAAGGCAGGGGCAGATCAGACTATTCAGGCTGCCGGGCCAAGTTTAGTAGAGAATAGCCGCTGTCACCGCGTGGAGGGCCCGCGCCATGCTATCAACCTGGACTGTTGAGGATGGCCGCTGTCGCCTGCGTGAGGGCGCCATTTCGTCCATCACCGCGGCCCTGCCGGAATCCGCGCGGGAGTCCGCGGCCGAAGTCGCGACATCTGAAAATCTGCGCAGCGCCGTCTGGATTGATTTGCTGAACCCGACGCCGGCGGAAGAACGCGCCGTGCAGCACGCCCTTTCGCTCGAAATTCCGACGCGGGAGGAAATGCAGGAAATCGAAAGCTCATCGCGCCTGTATCGCGAAGATGAGGCGCTGTTTCTGACCGCGAATTTTCTCTACGGCATTGATTCAGGCGATTACGGCTCCACACCCATCAGCTTTGTCCTGACCAATAGCACGCTGGTCACGGTGCGCTATGCCACGCCGCGCGCCTTCACGGCCTTTGGCGCGCGCGCGCAACGCCAGCCTGCCCTGCTGCATTCGCCCGATGCCGTGATGCTGCATTTGTTTGAACAGATCGTGGATCGCCTCGCCGATATTCTGGAAAAAGTCGGCGCGGATATGGATAAGGCGAGCCATTCCACCTTCCGCACCTCTCAGGCTGATATCAAGATGCATCGGCGCAGTGACAAGCTAAAGGATGCACTCTTCACATTGGGTCAGGTTGGCGAAGTGACCACGCGGGCTTCCGAAACCCTGCTCGGCCTGTCACGCATCCTGACCTTTGTGGGGGCCGAGAAGGCAACCGCGATACGCAAGGAAAACCAGGTGCTGATCAAGACGCTGGTGCGCGATGTGCGGTCACTGGTTGAACATGCAAGCTTCCTCAATTCCAAGGCGCAATTCCTGCTGGATGCGGTGCTTGGCGTATTGAATGTCGAACAGACCAACATCATCAAGACCTTTACCGTGGCATCCGTGGCGCTCATGCCGCCCACGCTGATTGCCAGCATTTACGGGATGAATTTTGAATTCATGCCGGAACTGAAGCTCGCCTTCGGCTATCCCTTGGCGCTTGTGCTGATGATCATCTCGGCCATTATGCCCATTCTATATTTCCGCCGGAAAGGCTGGCTCTAAACCGACAAGGAAATTCTGATGTCGCAAGCAACACGCATCCCCGCTTCTGTCGCTACCTGTCGTTGGGGCGGCTTTGACGCTTCCTTCCCGCCGGTCGCGAGCATTGCGTCCGGCGAGACCGTCATTCTGGAATGTGTCTCAGGCGGGCCGGAAGTGATGCCGGGGCCTGAGACGGGGCTGCCGCTGCATCCGGCGATTTCCGAAATCCACGCCAGGCTGCCGCGGCTTGGCGCGCATATCATCACCGGTCCGGTGGAAGTGCGCGGCGCCGAACCGGGCGATGCGCTGCGCGTTGATATCGAAAAAATCGAACTCGGCGCGGATTGGGGGTTTTGTGGTTTTCGTCCGTTGTTCGGAACGCTGCCGGAAGATTTCCCCTATCGCCGCACGCTGCATATTCCGGTGAACAAGCAGGCCATGACCTGCCGCCTGCCTTTCGGGCCGCAGGATGGCGGGCTTGACCTGCCATTGGCACCCTTCTTCGGCGTGATGGGCGTGGCGCCGCCACCCGATTGGGGCATGGTGAACACCAAGGAACCGCGCGCCATTGGTGGCAATCTGGACAATAAGGAATTGACCGAAGGCACCACGCTTTTCCTGCCCATTTTCAACAAGGGCGCGTTGTTTTCCGCCGGCGATGGCCATGGCGTGCAGGGCGATGGGGAGGTCTGCATCAATGCGCTTGAGATTTGCCTGACGGGGCATTTCAAGCTTTCCGTGGTGAAGGGCGGCGGGGCGAAGGACCCGGTGCTGAAGTTTCCCCGTGCGGAGACCAAGACCCATTTCATCACCATGGGCATGAATGAGGATCTGGATTTGGCGATGAAGCAGGCCCTGCGCGAGATGATCGCCTTCATCTGTTCGCGCACCAATCTTTCGGACGCAGATGCCTATCAATTCTGCTCACTCGCGGTGGATTTTCGGGTGACGCAGACGGTGAATGGCGAAAAGGGCGTGCATGGCATGCTGAAGAAGGGGCTGTTGTTCTGATCCCAACACTTATTACGGCCATGATTGATGCTTAGGCGTTGATGATGGCCGCATCCGTCACAGATCGTATTCCGGTTTTCTTTATCCTGGCGCCCTTGGTCGGCATTGCCGTATGGCTTGGCCTCGGCAAGGTTGGGCTGTTTTTTTTGGCTATTCCCGTTTTAGCCGCGCTGCTCTGTAATGTGGTGGCGGCCGTTCATCACGCTGAAGTAGTGGCCTTGCGCGTTGGTGAACCTTTTGGTGGTTTGATCCTGGCACTGGCGGTGACAGTAATTGAAGCCGGGCTTATCATCTCATTGATGCTGAGCGGGGACGAAAACCCCGCCTTGATGCGCGATACCTTGCTGGCGACCGTGATGCTGGTGCTGCATGGCATTGCGGGGCTTGCCATTCTTGTGGGCGGCATGGTGCATCGGGAAAATCAATTCCGTGTGGCGGGCGCCAATGCGCTGCTGGCGGTTCTGATGCCTATGGCGGTGCTGGTGCTGATCGTGCCCAACCACATGATTTCGGCGCCTGGCCCCTATTACAGCATCAGCCAATTGGCTTTTGTATCGCTGGTTTGTCTGGTGCTTTATGCGGCCTTCCTGTTCATCCAGACCAATTGGCACCGCGACTATTTCCTACCGGAAGAAGGCGCAGGCCGAGAGGGGCATGCGCGGCCAAGCGGGCGTATGGCGTTGCTATCCTTCCTGTTGCTTTGCGTGGCACTGTTTTCGGTGGTGATGCTGGCAAAAAGCCTGGCCCCTGCGCTGGAAGATGGGATCAAAGCGATTGGTGCGCCAGCAGCGCTGGTGGGCGTCATTGTGGCGGCGATTGTGTTGATGCCCGAATCGGGCGCGGCATTCAGGGCCGCAGTCCATAATCGTATGCAGTCGGCCATTAATCTGGCGCTGGGCAGCGGTGTGGCTTCGATCGGCCTTACTGTGCCAACCGTGGCATTGGTCGCTTGGTTGAACGGCATGCCGCTCGCGCTTGGCGTTTCACCCGGTCATTCCGTTCTGCTCGCGCTGGGCTTTGCCGTGGCGATGCTGACCTATGGCACAGGGCGCACCAATATCCTGTCTGGCATTGTGCATCTGGTGCTGGCCGCTACCTTTGTGTTCACCATTTTCGCGCCGTAACCCGGCCTTCCTATCGTAGGCGCCAGATTTCAACCGGCCCGCGTTCTTCCGGCACTGAGGCGACCAATTCATATTGCTCATCCAGCGCGGCTTCGATCAAAATCGCCGCGCGTCGGCGCACGCTTGACCACCAGCCCCGATCAATCACCAGCACGCGCGGATGGCTTTCCAGAATGCGTGTGATTTCCGCGTAAGAATCTATCCCCGTCACGCGATAGAAAGGCCCCGCAAGATGCGCCGGAAAGGCATAGCGCGTGGACAGGGCAGCATCCGCCAGCACATAGATCACCGGATGATAATTAACGACCCAGATCGGGTCGCCCGGGTCAATTTCCGCGCGCACGGCAGCGGCGGTGCGCCGCACGGGGTCTGGCGCGCCAAGGCCAATGCCGCGGTCAAGCCGTGGCAGCGCGGCGACACGCCAGGCATCCAAGGCGACCGCACCGATCAGCAATTGAAAGCCGATCACCACCATGCCTGGCCGGAGATACCGCGCCAATTGCCGCGCGCCGAGTGCTGCCAGCACCGACAAGGGCAAAAGCCAGATCAGAAAGTAATGCTGATAGAATTGGCCGGGCAGCACCACCGCGAAGGTCGCTGCCACAAACCAGATCATGCCAAATTGCCGAAGCCGCGCGAGAGGCCCTTGCCGATTGCGCGGGCGCAGCAACGCCGGCACGGCAAGCAGAAACGCCCATAACAGCAACAAGGCCGCCACCAGCGCGAAGCGGAAGGAATCCGCCGCACTCAGCCGCGCGCCGGCATAGCGGAGCGGGGCGAGGAAGGCGCCTTCCAGAAAGGGCTGAAATTCGCCTCGCAGCGCGTAGGCCGCGCCGAAAAGCAGGGTGGGCGCGGCACAAACGGCGGCATAGGCCGCCGCCATGGCCGCCAGGCGCGGCAGGCTGATCAAGCCAAGGCGAAGGGCGGGCAGCACCAGGATCAACCAGGCGAGCGCGCCTTCGAAAAACGTCACCGGCTTGATGGTCAGGGCAAAGCCGATCAGGCCCCCCATCACCACCAAATCACGCCAGCGCGGGGCCTTGTCGCGTTCCAGGGCATCCACCGCGCCGCGCAGGCCAAGCGCCATGGCCCAACCAATCAGCGGCGCGAACAGAATCTCCGTATTGGTGGCAAGCCCGCCCAAAAGCCCGCTATGGGCGATATAGAGCACCCCGGCAGCCATCCCAATGGCCGGAGACCCGCCAGCATAGCGCACCGCATGGAACAGCGCCGTAGCCGTTGCCGCGACGAAGGCCGCGCCAAGCGCACGCAGCACCCAGATGTCATCGCCGAAAATCGCCATGGCCACGGCGAAGATCGCTGGCGCGCCGACCGGGTGCATGTCCCAGACCGTGACAATGGGCCAGCCGCCTTCCAGCCATTCCCGCGCCTGGAGCATGTAAAGCCCCTCATCCGTATCAATCACGGCGGCGACGAAGGAAAACACGCGCAGCAGCAGCGCGAGTGCAAAAAAGAATACCGGCAATAGCGCGGGGTGGCGCCAGCGTCGGTCAATGAAGTCTGCCTTGATCATGCGAGGGCCGAGAGCAGATCGCGTTCAGATGCAATCATCTGAACGCGTGAAGATGCTCGAAAAAAACAATGTAGAGCGGGTTGCGTGAACCCATGTGAACGCAACATGGCCTAAAGCGCCGGGCGCAGATCCTTCCATGGTGCGGCGCGTTCATAAGCGGCAGCGGCGCGGTAGATCAGCGCCTCCCCAAAGCTTGGGCCAACCAATTGCAGGGATAGCGGCAGGCCTTGCGCTTTGGAAATGCCGCACATCATGGTCATGGCCGGATGGCCCGTGACATTGAAGGGCGTGCGTGCCTGGCGCGGATAGGTGATTTCCACCGCTTCAGGATCGTCAATCTTGCAGGCGGCATCCATGGAAGATGCCGTCAGCAGCAAATCAACTTCGCCAAAGGCCGCTTCCACGGCGGCGACCAATTCACGCCGGCGGCGCTGCGCCTGCAC
>JBIKXA010000252.1:0-3837 GCA_044356015.1 Roseomonas sp. | reverse complement strand
AATTGATGGAAGGCGTGGAAGACATCCCCGGCCCCATCCTGCATGAAGGCTTGAATTGGTCCTGGGAAAGCTTCCCGGAATATCTGGATGCCTTGGCCTCGCGCCCGCGGGATATGGATATTTGCGCCCTGCTCCCGCATGGCGCGGTGCGCGTGCATGTCATGGGCGAACGCGCGCTTAATCTGGAAAACGCCAATCAGGCCGATATCGCCGCCATGCGCGCCATCACCGCCGATGCGGTGCGCGCGGGTGCCTTTGGTGTTTCCACATCCCGCACCATCAGCCACAAGACGCTGAAGGGCGACCCGACACCGACACTCCGCGCGCAGGAAGATGAATTGCGCGGCCTGGCGCAAGGCTTGCGTGATGGCGGCGGCGGCTTACTGGAATTGGTTTCCGATTGGAACACGCCTGACCCCGCAACCGAATTCGCCATGGTGCGGCGCGTGGTGGAAGCGACCGGCCAGCCGGTGGTGTTTTCAATGACCGCGCGGCATGACCGGACGGAAGCCTGGAAGGAATTGCTGGCGCTTTCCGATGGCGCGGCCGCTTCGGGCCTGCCGATCCGCCCCGTGTTTCCGCCGCGCCCGATTGGCATTCTGCTTGGCTTGGAAGGCAGCCAGAACCCATTTTCCGGTTGCCCGAGCTATAAGGAAATCGCCCATCTGCCCGCCGCTGAGCGCGCCGCCGCCATGGCGGAACCGGGCCGCCGCGCGCGCATCCTCTCAGAAGATCGCATCTCTGGCAGTAATTTTCCGCTGATTTCGCGCCTTGCCTTTGAACGCATGTTCCCCTTTGGCGATCCGCCGGATTACGCGCCGCCCGCTTCGGCTTCCATCGCCGCCATGGCCGCGCGGGAAGGGCGCAAGGCCGAGGAAGTCGCCTATGATCTGCTGATTGCCGATGGCGGGCGCGGCTTTATCTTCGCGCCACTCACGAATTTCGCGGATTACACGCTTTCCGCCAGCGCCGAATGCCTGCGGCATCCCAATGCCATTGCTGGGCTTTCCGATGGTGGCGCGCATGTTGGCTTTATATCGGACGGGTCCTTCCCGACCTTCCTGCTTTCCTATTGGGCGCGGGATGCAAAGGAAGCGGTGTTCCCCGTTCAGGAAATGATCCGCCGTTTGACATCTGACACCGCGCGCGCTGCCGGGTTGCATGATCGCGGCGTTTTGCGTGCGGGGATGAAGGCGGATCTCAATGTGATTGATTTCGCCGCGCTGAAGCTGCAAGCGCCGAGGATGGTGCGCGACTTGCCGGCAGGTGGGCGACGGCTGCTGCAAAAGGCCGATGGTTATGTCGCGACCATTGTGAATGGCGAAGTGACCTATCGCGATGGTGTCGCCACTGGCGCGCTGCCGGGGCGGCTATTGCGGGCGGGGCGGAGTTAAGAAGAACCTGCTCTGCCCTACTGGATTGTCCCGCTACGGTCATCGCCTGATTGAGGCCACCAAGGGAACTGGGCGCGTAGCTTAGGGCCTTTCGCGCCCAGTTTGCGATGGCCAAATCGTGAGGAAGCGGGTTTGGTGGCGTTGCGCGGCAACCCTCAAGCACGAAAGACCAACGGGGTGGAGGGCCGGACCGACCAGCGCCATAGCGCAAAGGGTCCTCAACCGAACCGCGTTGCAGTCGAAATAGAGTGAGAGATCGTCGAAAAACCTATCGCCCATCTCTGCCAATGCGGCATCCGTACCGAGCAAGAGTTAAGGTTGAAGGGCCTGTAGGTCTCCGCCGGCGGCGTGCGAGGTCTCTGGATGCGTTGTCATCTATTGACCAACCACGAAAGGCTGCTGCTCAGGGCGGATGGCGCGCGGGCCATTGCGCGTGAGCGCGGTTGGTTGCGCCGATATCAAGCGGTATGCTGGCCACGCAAAACAGGCCCTTTCGATCACGCTGCCGCGTGCCAACAAACGCAAGCCGCCCGGCGACGGTGGTCTGGCGTATGGCAAGCCGAGTGATCGTCACGCGCAGTGGCCACAGGCTCAAATAGGGCGAAACGAACCCGGTTTCCCGCACGCCTGCCAATCCCTATACTGCGGCATTACTTGATGCCACGACACGCGCAACCCGGGTTGCCAAACCTGCCTTTGTCGGAGTTTGAAAGACCAATGACTGCCCAAGGCCCCATTGATCCCACTTTTTCTGCGCCAGGTCGCTTTTGGAAAGGCAATCTCCACACCCATTCCAATGCCTCGGATGGGGTGAGATCGCCCGAGGCCGTGTGCGCGACTTATCGCGAGGCAGGATATGATTTCATTGCGCTGACCGATCATTTCATGGCCAAATATGGCTTTCCGATCGTGGATACGCGGCCCTTTCGAACAGGACAATTTACCACAATCCTTGGCGCGGAATTGCATGCACCCGCAACCCAATTGGGCGAGATCTGGCATATCCTGGCGGTCGGTTTGCCTTCTGAGTTTGCACCGCCGCAAGACGGTGAAACGGGTGCCGCCTTGGCTGCCCGTGCGGTTGCCGCTGGCGCCTTTGTCGCCATTCCACATCCGGGATGGTATGCCCTGACAGCCGAAGACGCTGCCACGCTGCCTGATGCCCATGCAGTGGAGGTTTACAACCACACTTCCCAGCTTCGCACTGAGCGTGGTGATGGTGTTTATCTTGCCGATCAGCTTCTTGCGCGGGGTCGCCATATTGGCTTGATCGCTGTTGATGACGCGCATTTTGCTTGTATGGATGCCTTCGGCGGCTGGGTGATGGTGAAAGCCGAAAGGAATGATCCTGAGGCACTTCAGGCAGCGCTTAAATCCGGACATTACTATGCAACACAAGGCCCATTGATTCACCATGTCGCCTGGGGTTCGGAAGAAGTGGAAATCACCTGCAGCGCTGCGGCAAGCGTCATGGTGCTGGGCCGCGGATCACGCGCGGCGCAGTCAGTGCTGCATGGCCAAACCCGAGTGCGTTTGAACTATGCCAAGCACCGCACGGGCGGCTTTGCGCGTATTGTTGTTGCCGACGCGATTGGTCGTCGAGCTTGGACCAACCCTGTTTATTTCGAGGATGGAAAGTGATGAACATGAAGAACGACATCTTGAACGAAATCCAGCGCTTGCTGGAGCAGAAAGCGAGTGGCCGCTATGGCCTGACGCTGATCAATCAGCAGCAGCATGCCCTGCAAGGCGCTTGGCTGGCCGAGCAGGAAGGTAAGGGCGATGCCATGATCGTCGCGGCTCTGCTGCATGATATTGGCCATATGGTGCATGATCTTGGTGACAATCCTGCGGATAAGGGCATTGATGATCGGCACGAGGAACTGGGCCATGAATGGCTCAAGACGCATTTCGGACCCGAAGTCACCGAACCGGTGCGCCTGCACGTGGCGGCCAAGCGCTATCTTTGTGCCGTGGAAGCAGATTATTTCGCGAAGCTCTCATCGGACAGCGTGAAAAGCCTGGCTCTTCAGGGAGGACCAATGTCGCCGGAAGAAGTGCAGGCGTTTGAGGCCCTGTCGCAATACAAGGAAGCCGTGCAACTGCGCCGCTATGATGAACGGGCCAAGGTCAAAGGGCTGGAGACACCTCTCGTGGCGCATTTCATGCCAGCCGTGGCGCGATGCTTGGCAGGCCAATGAGATGCCATCATTGAGTATCGCGATTTTCGCACATGAAGTTGTTTTCAACGTCGCTTTCGCCTGAGCATCATTATTCTCTGTGATCTTCTGGCCCTGCTGGCTCGCTCGGGATAGACGCTTGCTGAAGCGCGGCGGCCTCACGCCGCCAGCACCGCCTCTACCGCTGCCGATACCGCGAATAGATGCTGATCCGCACCATGCGCGCCGGTCAGCATCAGCCCAACCGGCGCCTCGCCCGGCGC
>JBIKXA010000251.1:0-3844 GCA_044356015.1 Roseomonas sp. | reverse complement strand
GGGCTTGGCACGTCGCGGATGCGCAGCACAGCTACAGGCCCCGTTCGCGCTTGATCCGATCCCAGGCGGCATTGATCTGCGCCACTTGTTCCGTCGCGCGCTTGACGAATTCCTGCGGCACACCGCGGGAAGCCAGGCTATCCGGATGGTTTTCCCGCATCAGCTTCCGCCAGGCCAGGCGCACTTCCTCATCACTCGCCTGCCGGGTCAGGCCGAGCATCTGATACGGGTCTTCGCCCTGCGCTTCCGGCGCGGCGCGGCGCGTGCCGCCCTTGGCGCGTTCCCAGGCAGCGGCATCAAGTGCGAAACGGGCATGAATGCCGCGCAGCATATCGCCTTCGGATTTCGCAACGGGCCCATCGGCGCGCGCAATCTGCACCAAAGCGACCAGCACATCTTCCAGCATGGCCTTATTATCGGCAAAGGCCTCACCCAGCTTTTCGGCGAAGGGTTCCCAGCCTTCGGCGGATTCCCGTGCCTGATCGAACAAGCGGCCCACTTCGCCAAGCGCTTCTTGTGGCACATGAAACAGGTTGCGGAAGGCTGCGATTTCTTCCCGCTTGATCGGCCCATCCACCTTGGCGAGCTTGGCCGAAAGCACAACGACCGAGAAGGAAAACAGGTTTTCCTTGCTGCCGAAAAAAGCCATCAGATCGGGTGTCGCGGCGGAAAGCGCGGGCGATTTGCCACCAAGCGCCCCGGCATCCGCAGCATGGCCAAGCGCCGCGCCCACCATGGCGCCCAAAGGGCCACCCATGGCGAAGCCCGCCATCCCGCCCAACATCTTGCCCCAGAAACTCAAAATGCCTCCTGCACACCGAAACCGGCCGGCCCGCTACCACGAAAGCCGCGCTACTCTGTAGATGCGCCGCCCAGCCCCGCGCGGCAAGCTTCGGGCCCTAAAGATCAAGCGCGGTCGCGGTGGCCGAGAACAGGAAAGACGCCATGGCCGCATCCGCCCCAGGCCGCCCAAATAACAACGCGCCCACCGGCATGCCGGTATCGGCGGCCAGCCCGGCACGCAGGGTTACCACGGGACCACCCAGCACCGTGGTTGGAATGACGAAGGAAGGATCGCCCGTACTGCCGGCATCCGGCGCCACATCCGGCGCGGCAGGCACCAGAATGAAATCATCCGGCGCAAATCCCGCCCAGAAGCGCGCGCGAAAACCCGCCAAGTCTCGCAGCGCGGCATGGTATTCCTCATCCCGGATCGCGAGGCCTTCCGCAATGCCATCGGCGATGGCGGAGGCGATCCGATCGCGCGGCAGCCCGGCATGGGTGCGGCCAAGTTCTGCGAGCATCACGCGGCGATGGCGCGCGATCATCTCGGCAAAGCCCGCACCGGCGCTGGCGCGATGCAGCGTAAGCCCCGCAGCGCCAAGCCGTTCCGCCAGCGCCGCGACGCGCGCTGCTGTTGCGGGGTGTTGCAGCTTTTCGATCAGAGGGTCTTGCAGCAGCACAATGCGCGGTGTCACAGCTGGGCGGCTGGCCAGCCGCAGATGATCCGCCGCATACCCTGCCGCCAGATACGCCGCATCCTGCGCGCTGGCGCCAAAAGCGCCGACCGTATCGAAGGAGGGCGCGAGCGGCACCACCCCAACCCCCCCAATCGCCAGCGTCGAGGGTTTGAAGGCACAAACCCCGGTATAGGCCGCCGGCCGATTGACGCTGCCTGCGGTTTGCGTGCCAAGCGCCAGCGGCACCATGCCAGCCGCAATCGCCGCACCGGAACCGGCGGAAGAACCACCCGGCGTGCGCGCCAAATCCCATGGGTTGCGCGTGGGTGGCAGGCTTTGGAAAAACGCGTATTCCGTGGTGTGCAGCTTGCCAAGGATGATCGCGCCCACCGCGCGCAAATGCGCCACCACCGTAGCATCGGCGCTGGCGGGTGCGATATCGGCGCGAGAGGGGCTATTGGCGCGCGTGGGCAGGCCGCGCACATCAATCACATCCTTGATGCCAACGGGAATGCCGTGCAGCGGGCTGCGCAGCCGCCCCGCCTTTCGTTCCGCATCCAGCGCCCGCGCTTCGGCCAAGGCGCTATCGGCCAATACATGAATCCAGGCCTTCACCTGACTATCCACGGCGGCGATGCGGTCCAGATAACGTTGCACCAGGGTTTCCGTCGTGATGGCGCCTTCAGCCATGGCGGCGGAAAGATCACGGATGCGGCCAGGGTCTTGGATCAGGGGATTGGGCATGGCAGTCTTTCCAGAAACGGGCGTGTTCAAGTCGCAGATCAAGCGGCGATTTTTTGTACATAAATTTGCCAGAGCGGTACCCATTCGTAAGGTACCAGTTTCCGATGATAGATATTCAGAAAAGCATCAATCGCGGGCTTGGGCATACGCGATGGGTCTCGCTTTTCCGGAGTTTGATCAGACCAGACATAATCGTCGAAAATCAATGTCCCCCCCACCCTCAGAAGCGCAAAGGCCATGACGGCATCAGATAACACGTCGGGCGCCTCATGTGATCCATCCACGTAAACAAGATCGAAGCTCTCGGAGAAACCTGCGGTTATCAGGCCAGCGAGGGCCGCGCATGAATTCTGTTTCACTTTGCGAACGGTAACGGGCTTTGGTGCCCTGCCACGGGCGAGCAGCGTATTGTGATCAAAGCGGCGCTCAACCTCTGTCATGATCGCCTCGGCCATGCCGCCTTGCTGATGCTCGCGCCCACCTTCCCAGGTATCCACACAGGTGATGAAGACCTCATCACCAGCCAAGCCAGCGCATGTTTCGATCAGATAGCAGGCGGAACGGCCTTCGAAGGAACCAATCTCCAGAATCTTCCTTGGCTTCAGGCTGGCCAGGATGGGGTCCCAAGTTGGGATATGGCGTGAAAACCAATCCTCGGTGAAGTCGAATGCCGGAGCCATGTTGGTAGCGGGTGGTTCAGACATTATCGTCCCCCGGTGCTTTGCCCCCGCTATCGCTTGTTTTCATCATTCGATCACAAACTCTCGCGCAACACCCCGACAATCCATCTCAAATTCCAGATCAACCACCGGCGGGCGGCAATATTGCCAGGTCAGCCCATGGCGCGCGGCGCCGCGACGGACGATCTCCTCGGCGAAAAACGGCGTCATGTCATGCACGGTATAGGCCTGCACGCCGGTGGTCGCACGCCAATCGGCGCCCAGCAGGCCCATGCGGCGTTCCATTTCCCCAAGCACCCAACGCGCCTTGGCCAGCATGCCGGCGGGTGAGGTATCACCAATCGCTACGGTTTGGCTGCGATAATCGCCCTTGCCTTCCGCCGCTTCACCACTGCCCGCCACGGCAAAGGAAGGTGCTGCGCCGACATCCGGCACGGTATAGACAAAGGCGTGAAAGCAGGGCTCGGCTGGTGGGGCGATTTCCGGGCAGACATTGCTGCGCGCCACCGGGTTCAGCCCATCGCGAAACAGCCCCCATTCCTGCAAGACGCCTCCATAAACCCGGTTGAATGCCGCAAAGCCTTCTTCGGTAAATGGCGCGGGGGAGCGTAATTCGCAGGCCGCAAAAGCCGCCTTGGGCCGGCCTTGTGCTTCAAGCCAAGCGGCGATGCGCGCAAAGCCCGCCATCAGCGGCACGGGTTCCGCAAAGCGTACGCGTTCCAGCCGAAAGCCCGGTTCGGCAGCCACGCCCGCGCTATATTGATAGACTCCAGGAATGAAACGATAGCCCGCTTCGGGGATTTTCTGGACCATGCGCGCCCTTCCGACCTTCAGGTTGCGGTTCTGCCATGGTGGTGGCAGTCAGGCTTTCGAACAAGCCCCTTCTAAGGACCTCACTATGCCCACTCCCGTCACGCTTGGAATCATCGGCCTTGGCATCATGGGTGAGCGTTTGCTGCG
>JBIKXA010000250.1:0-3847 GCA_044356015.1 Roseomonas sp. | reverse complement strand
GCGGAAGATGAGCCGGAGAATCCTGACTACCCGCGCGACCCGCGGTTTCGGGATCGCTTCGCGCCGCGTGGTGTATTGAAGACCTGGGCCAATCCGGATGGCTCTCAACGTATTGAGAATACCGGCCCGCTGACCATGAAGCGCATGGAAACGGTGGATGAGGAATTCTTGGCCGCATCACTGGATTTCATTGACCGACAGCACCGCGCGGGCAAGCCCTTCTTCACCTGGTTCAATTCCACGCGCATGCATATCTGGACGCGGCTGAAGGCGGAAAGCCAGGGCAAGACCGGGCTTGGCGTCTATCCCGATGGCATGGTGGAACATGATGGCCATGTCGGCCAATTGCTGAAGAAGCTGGATGATCTTGGCATTACGCAGAATACAATTGTGATCTACAGCACCGACAATGGCGCTGAAGTGATGACCTGGCCCGATGGCGGTTCCACACCCTTCCGCGGCGAAAAGGCCACCGCCTGGGAAGGTGGCTTCCGCGTGCCCAGCATGATCCGCTGGCCGGGGCGCATTCAGCCGGGGCAGGTGTTGAACGATATCTTCTCTCACCAGGATTGGTTGCCAACCTTGCTGGCAGCAGCGGGTGAACCGCAGATCAAGGAGAAGTTGCTCGCTGGGCATCGCGCTGGTCGGCGCGATTACAAGGTGCATCTGGATGGCTACAACCAATTGCCATTGCTGACCGGCACCGGCCCCGGCGCGCGGCGGGAGATGTTCTACTTCACCGATGATGGTGATCTGGCAGCGCTACGCTACGATCATTGGAAGCTGCATTTCATGATCCAGGAACATCATGGGCTTGAAGTGTGGGAACGCAATTTCACGCCGCTCCGCTTGCCCATGCTGTTCAATCTGCGCGCTGATCCCTTTGAACGCGCGACTGAATCGATGAATTACAATCGTTGGCGGGTGGAACGCGCCTTCGCCTTGGTGCCGGCGCAGGTTTATGTCGGTCGCTTTCTGGAAAGCTTCAAGGATTTCCCGCCGCGCCAACGCCCCGGCAGCTTCAGCCTGGGCGATGCGATGGAAAGGCTGCGGCGCGGTTCGGCGAATTAGGCTGCCGCGAAATGCCGCGCCATGGGTTTCTCATGGCGCGGTGCATTCACATGGATTGGCAGGAAAAGACTTGAGGTCGATAAGATGATTCAGCACCTCCCGAAGACTTTGCCGTGGGCGCACCACAAAGCAACATCTGCGCGCCTTTTGTCCGCGTCGCTTTGGCTACTGCTTTCCGCCCTTATCCTGCCAGCGCAGGCGCAAACCATCCCGCGTGCGGAACCAGGATGGCAGTTTTCCGTAACACCCTATGCCTGGGTGCCATCCATTGATGGCACGCTGCGTTATCAGCTCCCAGGCCAGCCGGGGCCGGATTCTGCGGATGTCAGCAAAGATGGCTCCAGCGTGTTGGAAGCGCTCAATTTCGCGGCAATGATCGCCGCCGAAGCGCGCTATCAGCGTTATTCTATCATGACAGATTTCATCTACCTGGATCTTGGCGGGTCCAGCAGCAAACTCCGCGATGTGAATTTCGGCAGCGGCGGCAATACGGGCGTTGGGGCCAATCTTGATCGCGGCACGGAATCTTCCTTGAGTGGCAGCCTTTGGACCCTGATGGGTGGCTATACCGTCCTGCAAGGGGATTGGGGCCATTTGGATGTCGTTGGCGGTTTTCGGCTATTTTCGTTGAATTCAGAAACCAATATTCGCCTTGCCGGCGATGTGACTGCGCCGGGCGGTTCCGCCAGTTTCAACCGCAATGCGAAGCTGAGTGAAAGTGCCACCTTGTTCGATGGCATCATCGGCATGCGCGGGCGCCTTGTTATCGGCAAAGGGTTTTATGCGCCCTATGCTTTCGATATCGGTGCGGGCAGTTCAACGCTAACCTGGCAGGCTTCCGCCGGGCTTGGATACCAATTCAGCTGGGGCGGTGTCGCGCTTGGGTATCGGCATCTTTCCTACGAGCAAAGCAGCAAGAATCTGGTGCAGGAATTATCCTTCGGCGGCCCATTCTTGGCGTTGAATTTCACCTTTTGACGCGTCGTGGCGCTTGATGCAGGCCGCAAACAGAACTGCGTGAGACGGAAGAACGGAAACAACCATGCCTAATCTTGATCTTGGCCGCCGCACATTCGGCGTGATGATAGCAGCACTGCCAGCAGCGGCACTCGCGCAGGGCGCGGACCCGCTGCCTTCCTGGCGCGAAGGGCCGCGTAAGCGTGCGCTGCTTGATTTTGTCGCTTCCGTCACGCGCGAAGGTAGTGCGGGATATGTCCCGCCCGCCGAACGCATCGCGGTGTTTGACAATGACGGCGCGCTTTGGGTGGAACAGCCGGCCTATCCGCAGCTTATCTTTATGCTGGATCGCATTCGCGCCTTGGCGCCGCAAAACCCCGCCTGGCAGCAGGATGCGGTTTTTCGTGCGGCCATTGCGGGCGATATGCATGGCGTCATGGCGGGTGGCAGTGAAGGGCTAATGCGTCTGGGCGGCGCTGCCATGGCCGGCAATTCGCCCGAGGAATTTCAGCGCATCGCCGCTGATTGGCTGAAGACCGCACGGCATCCGAAATGGAACCGCCCCTATACTGCGCTGGTCTATCAGCCCATGTTGGAAGTGCTGCGCTTTCTGCGCGCATCGGGCTTCACGAACTTCATCGTCTCGGGCGGCGGCGTTGAATTTGTGCGCGCCTTTGCGGAAGAAACATACGGAGTTCCGCCGCAGCACGTTGTGGGGTCAAGCTTTGCGCTGAAAGTGACGGAAGATTCCGGGCGCCTGACGCTGTTGCGTGAACCGCGCGTGGATTTCATTGATGATGGCCCGGGCAAGCCGATTGGCATTGCACGCCATATCGGCCGGCGCCCGATTGCGGCCTTCGGCAATTCGGATGGTGATTTTGAAATGCTGCGCTACACCACGGAAGGGTTAGGCCTGCGCTTCGGCATGATCATTCGCCATGATGATGCTGAACGTGAATTCGCCTATGACCGCGAAAGCCATGTGGGGCGCTTGGCGCGCGCTTTGGATGCCGCGCCGGCGCGTGGTTGGCAGGTGGTATCCATGCGGGAAGATTGGGCGCGGGTGTTTGAGTGAAGCATTTTCAAGCCAAGTGGCTTCACTTGGTGACTCGGAAAATGCGACCAAACGCTGCGCGCGCTACACTCAAAACCGCCTGAGCAACCGGTCTATATACTCCAATTCCACCGGCGGCCTTTCGCGTTCCGCGCCACGGCGGCGGAGTTCCTGTTGCAGCTGATAGGAACGCAGCCTTTCCGCTTCGCCCGGCACCAAAGTATCGCCGGCATTATCCTGCGCTGAACCACCGGTTTCGCGCCGATCCCGCCCCAGCGGATCGCGGCCTTCGCCAAGCTGGTTTTGCTGATCCTGGCCCTCACCACCCTGCTGGCCGCCAGCCATTTCCTCGCCCTCACCTTCGCCCTCACCTTCGCCAGGTTGCGGCGGGCCGAATTGGCGCTGCATGCGTTGCGACATTTGCCGCCCGCCTTCGGTCAGGGCGCGGATCGCCTGTTGCTGCGCAGCGCGCGGGTCTCGGCCTTCCGCGAGTGCTTCCGCCGCGTCACGCATGGCGCGATCGGCCTCTGCCAAGGGCGCGGGCACATCGCCGGTCAATTCGCCGTATTGCTGCATCAATTCGCCAAGCGCGCGACGCAGCGCACGCTGGGTGCGCGCATCGCGGGCCGCTTCTTCGCGGGCTTCGGGGGTTTGTGGGCGCTGTGGCGGAGGGCGGCGCGCATCATTGCGCGTGTTTTCCTGATCCCCGCTGCGGCGATGGGCACGGTCCAGCATCTCAGCCTCGCGCCGCACCATATCCTGCAA
>JBIKXA010000008.1:0-40657 GCA_044356015.1 Roseomonas sp. | reverse complement strand
AAAGCAAGCGCTTCAAACCCATGGGTTTCATCCTCTTCTCGTCAAAGGGCAGCGAATCGGCCACCGCAAATGACCCCTGACGCGCATATAGGGGTTCACCCGCGCGAAGGAAACCGAAGCGTGCGATTAGGCGGCGCGCGGCTTGAAGCGCGCCAGGCCCTTTTGGAAGCAGGCGTGATCGGCCAGCCGTCGGTCGAGGAATGCCAGCGCCGCATCAAGCCCCTGGCCCCGCCCGCTCAGCCAAAAGGCCAGGGTGGCGCTATAGATGGCAGCGAGCGTTGCGCGCCGCGTATACCAGGAAAAATCAGCGGATTTATCGCCCGCCGCGTACCAGATGGCACTCACGCTGCGCGCCAGGCTGCGCGCGGCAATCGGCGCATTCCAGGGGAGTGCCAGCAGGGAGAGTGCGGCGCGTAAAGCATCGCGATGCGGTTCGGCCGCTTCCAGCCGCGCCTTGATCAGGAAGCGCACGCGTTCATGGGTGCGCATGCCGGCCATATCGGCGGCAAGGCCAGCTTCTTCCATGCGGCGATCGGCAAGCTCGATCCAGGCTTCAATGGCTGAAATCGCGCCGCGCGGGAACATCCATTCGGCATCTTCCGGCGCCATGCCGGCATCCTTGAGCCCTTCGGCAATGGCGCTGCCCTGCCAGCCATAAAGCGGCACCAGCGGCAGAATGGCATCCAAGGCGGCATCCCGCGCATCACGATCCGGGCCGGCATCCATCATGGCTTTTGTCCTTCGTTTTCAATGGGTTTTGGTGGGCTGAACCGGGCCAGTTCCTCAACAAACCCAAGCCGAGACAGATCCGTCATCCGCATGGGGTAAAGAATACCTTCAAGATGGTCATGCTCATGCTGCATGACCCGCGCGGCCATGCCAGCGGCTTCGCCTTCAATCCAGGTGCCGGCGATATCCTGGCCGCGAAAGGCGATCCGCGCCGGGCGCTGCACCGCACCACGCAGGCCGGGGATGGAAAGGCAGCCTTCCCAGGCTTCCTCGGTTTCGTCGCCGAGTGCTTGGATTTCCGGGTTGAACAGGGCGGAATGCCCGCCCGCCGCCGTGCGCCAGATGAAAAGCCTAAGCGAAACATGCACTTGCGGGGCAGCGAGGCCAAGCCCGCCAATATCCTGCAAGGTTTCCACCATATCGGCGACCAGGCGGCGCATCTCGGGCGTGGTGGGGTCGGCCACCGCTTCGGCCCGTTGCAGCAGCACGGGATGGCCCAGCCGGGCGATTTTCAGAATGGCCATGATATTCCCGCGCCAAGAACGAGGTTTTTATATAATTGCCGTGAAAAAGGCTTGAAAGGGGCTTCCGGCGCGGCGAATCACTGTGCTAAAGAACTTTTCTCTGAACGGGCACCGGGCAACCGGATGCGCGTGTTTTGTTTTGAACCAGCGATCCATGAAGGGGGTTGTGCCGCGTGCAAGTCGTCGTTCGTGACAATAATGTTGACCAAGCGCTGAAGGCGCTCAAGAAGAAATTGCAGCGTGAAGGGGTCTTCCGTGAAATGAAGATCCGCCGCCACTATGAAAAGCCGTCTGAGCGCCGCGCGCGTGAGGCTGCGGAGGCTGTGCGCCGCGCCCGCAAGGTGGAGCGCAAGCGGATCGAACGCGAAGGCTTCTGATTACCCCAAACCGGATTTCAGATTGGTAATCCGCGGCACGGGGGAACCCGTGGTTCGCGGCTTTCCTGTTGTTGAGCATTGCTCCTTCATGTTGGTTCTCCAGAACCAGTCACGCTTGAGCATGTAGCAACTATGCCATCAGGAATGACTGCGACATATTTGATCGGGTCTGCGAGCAACTCGTAAAGCTTGAGTTCATCGCTGGCGCTGGAGCATACCCTGTTTAGATAGAATCATTTGAGCGTCTGCGGATTTTCGAAAAATAATGTTAAAGAGCGAGTTGCGTGAACTCAGGTGAATGTAACATGATCTAGCGGCGCGCTTTGATAAAGGTACAACGCCCTAGTTTCCCATTCTGGCAACCGAAACGCCCCGCGAGGCAGACCATGATCCGGCCTATCGGCCTGGTCCGCAAATAATACAAACGAAATTCTGATCATCTATTTATTAAAGAAAAACCAATAATCATTGTTTCATTGGTGTCCCCGGCGCGATTCGAACGCACGGCCCCCAGATTAGGAATAAGCGGGTCTTTATCGCCACCCATTGCCAAGGTTCGCCAATGGGCCTTGATAAATAACGAAATTTTAGGAATACTGCTTTAAGGGAGGCTCTTGAATCGTCAGGAACCGCCAAATGCTACGCCGCTGCCTAATCCGCAGCTAGTCCACGGAGAGAGAGTATGATTAAGCTTACGCGAGACGCGATCGACGAGTTGAAATGTCCGCCCGGAAAGCGGGACGCGATTTTTTTCGACATCGAGCTACGCGGTTTGTCCGTGAGGGTGACACAAGAGGGCACGAAAACTTTTCAATATCAGTATACTTCACCGGCGACAGGGCTGAGTCGCCGCATTCGGCTGGGCCGAGTTGGCGTCATTACGCTAGCCGAGGCCCGCACGGCCGCGAAAGTGGCTGCTGGGAAGGTCGCGCAAGGAATTGACCTCGCCTCTGAGAAAAGAACGGAAAGAGAGGCCGAGAAGCAGAAACGCGCTGCTGCTGCGGCGGCTAGCGCAACGGCGGCCTTTACGCTCAACACATTGATTGACGAGTGGCAGACGTTGGGGCTGGTCCGACGCCGACCGCGCTATCGCGCGGAGGCTTGCCGAGCGCTTCGGCTGGCATTCACGAAGGACCTGGACAAGCCAGCATCCGCGCTGCTGAGGGTTAGGGTGCTGCAAGTGATCGACGGGTATGACCAGGAAGCTAAACATGCCACCGCGCGATTGGTGCGCGCCTATGGCCGCGCATGTTTCACCTGGGCGGTTAAGCGGGGCAGCCTTGCCGAAAGCCCTTTCAACGGCCTTCCGTTGGGCGTTGCGGCTGTCGCGAGGGATAGGCTGCTGACAGATGCAGAAATCGGCGCGATCTGGCGCGCGGCCTGTGACATGCCCGAGCCTGCCGGGCCTTTTGTCCGGCTGGCGTTATTGACGCTGGCTCGCAGGGATGAGGTAGCTGCAATGCGCTGGTCTGAAATCTCGCAGGATCTGACATCCTGGACCATTCCGGCCCAGAGGATGAAGCGCGGCCAGGCACATGTAGTGACTCTCACGGATGCCGCGCGGGAAGCCCTGGGCGCGGTCACGCGGATTGAAGGGCAGGACTTGGTGTTCACCACAACCGGCAAGACGCCGATTTCAGGCTTTTCCAAGATCAAGGCGCGGCTGGATAAGCGGTCTGGCGTATCTGGCTGGGTGCTGCATGATTTTCGGCGCGCGGGCGCTTCCTGCCTTGCGCGCCTGGGCTTCTCGTCGATCGTGGCAGATAAGCTGCTGGCACATCAACCATCAGCGCTGACGTCAGTGGCGCGAGTATACCAGCAACATGA
The DNA here is from genome assembly GCA_044356015.1 of Roseomonas sp. Taxonomy (GTDB): domain Bacteria; phylum Pseudomonadota; class Alphaproteobacteria; order Acetobacterales; family Acetobacteraceae; genus Neoroseomonas. The sequence goes on along the minus strand of JBIKXA010000008.1, from coordinate 37,200 downwards.
TTTCGTGGCAGAAAAGGCGGTTGCGCTGCAAGCCTGGGTTGCCCATGTATTGGAATGCGCAAAGCAAAATATTGAGGTGTCTTGATCCGCGACAATCACGGAGAGCGGGTGCGGCCTTGATCGAGCATTCAATGAAACAGAAATAGTACTCAAGCCAACCCGCAGTCTTCGCGCCAGGCTCATCAGCCTCAGCCACAATCCGAAGCTCATCAGCCGTAGACCAGCGGCGCCGCTCAACGCCAGAGATTATTTTTGGTCCCATCAGTCCCCCCGTTCTTATGAGGGACCTTAAAGTCGCCCGCCAGAACAGATGACCGAGGCTTCACTGGAAAGGGAAGGTCGCGCTCGGCGGATGGATACATAAATTGTGACGCGGTACAATTTGAGCTTGTCGCTTGCCAACGGTCATTCAAAAATTCAAAAAGACAACGCAGGGGGAGTCAGATGCTTTCAGTCATTCGTGCTATTTTGAATGCCGTCGCGCAATTCATAGCTTACTCGATGAAGCTTTTGTTATGGCCATTTCTTATGCTGACTGGATTATCTCGATCCGGTTCACCTGAGCCGCCGGGCCTTTCCACGTTTCAGGAAACTATAGCAAGTCTTTCGAACACGAAGGACGCCGAACTTGAAAAGTCCAATTCATTCGATACGCCTGACCAAACCGCAAAAAATGTAAGAGAGTTCGCATTTTTGCTTAGTACGATGGCACCCGAAGACCGAAAAGTTGCCGCCGCTGGACTTCAATTTGAGTTGCCAGATCAAATTCGTACATGGCTGATGGACCAGAATTCGGATCATCTTGTGAAAATTGCCACCTCGTCACTATGCGAATTGAAGGCCCTTCTGGCCAACACGGACTTTCGGGGATCTGCTTTTAAAAAGAAGAATAGTCCGCAGCCTATTCGAATCAAGAGTCAGATTGCAGGGTCACTACCGCCATATAATGGCGGCGCTTTGCGCAAGCAGAGTTCAAGTCCGCTGACCTTTCAACCCGATCGCATTCTGCCGAGCAGGACCAATGACACTTTTTTTCAGTCGCCTGGCGAATCAGTAGTCCCAATTTTATCAGGTTCTACGCGCCGCTAGGATTTGCATGGCAATAGCAAGGCGGTACCGCGTGTCGGTTAACTCTTTACGAAGCATGATATTCTCTCTGCGCGCGGCGCTCAGCGCGCATTGGGCTTCTGCTGCAAGCTTGGCCCAATAATCAGACCACTGCTCATTATTTCGTCCATCCTGGCCAGGCGCCAAGGCGGCCTGAACTGCCAAGGTAAGACCAGTTTGAACACCAGACATGATCTCGTGAACTGCTGCATCGCCTGTGCGCATCAAATTATTCCTAAAACTCGGGTTGGTCTTCTCGCGGGCTGCTTGCCCGAGCGACCTCATCAGGCCGCGGATCCAACACTATATCTCGCAACTACGTGCAATTCGACCAGTGCCCCATGCGTGAACGCAGAAGCAGAGCGAGGGGTTAGCAAAATTATCAATAACGATCATGGTATGTCTTTATGTCAAATCACATAAAAAAGCAAGCTAAATCGGCTACTGATTTGAACGTTCCGGTTGAGATTGAGCAGTAGACTTGACGAGCGTGCCTCAGCTTCGCGGTTAATTTTTCGTCGTTCGCGTGCAGGTCTCCTCCGGCGGCGCAGGCGGCGCCTGGATGCGTGATGCCCGATTGACCAAACGCGAAAGGTTGCTTCGGCTGGAGAGATGTCCAAAAAAATTGGATGGTCTTCTCCCCCCACGTTACTGCGAGGAGCTGTAACGTTTTTGGTGGCAAAAGAATCGCAAACGCCAAAAAATAGAACTCTTCACTCATGATGGTTGCGTCATTGCATTATCGCATCCCAGCGTAGCCAAAAAGCGCTCTACCAAACGGTGTCGCAGCCCCCATCCGAGGAAGCGTCACCGCAATCTTGCGGTTAGATGCAGCGCCAGAAAGGCGGCTTTTTGCTCAGCGAAGCAGGTTTTGTAACGCAGAACGAAGAAGCAGAAACAGGAAGATTCAAACGAGAATCGCAACACGAAGCATTGGTATCACGTGCAGAGGGTGGCCCACGGCCCGATGCAGTCTGCCGACCGTGTCTTCGAAGATCTCCTTGCCCACCGCCAAAGGTAGGTGAAGGCCGACAAACATTGCGTTGAGTGACCGATGCCACCCTGCGGCACGGCTGTAAGCGCCGGACTAAAGCTGACCCACGCGCCGTTTGAAACCTGACCCGGGCTTATGTTTGCCGCGGCCCTGTGGCTGCGTGCCGGGCTGATCGGGGGGGGCGATGGCAAGGCTGCAGTCACAAAAGCAAAGGGCGACACCCTTGAGGATGTCGCCCTTTTGGGGGTAACCACCCAAAATAGAGGATGGCTAAGGCCATTGGCTTTATGTTTGCCGATTACAGCAAAAAACCAATCTGACGATGCCTCTCACAGTAACCACCCAAATGTAGGATGGCTAAGGCTATTGGCTTTATGTTTGCCTATTACAGCAACAAACCAATCTAACGATGCCTTTCACAGTAACCACCCAAAGCAGGATGGCTCAAACGCTCTTGAGTAGATTTTTAGTTAGACCTGAATTGTTTGCCGGTCTTCTAAGAAGAAGGATACAACAAATATGGAACTGCACAAGCTTTTTTTCTTTTTCTCGAATTTTTTTTTCTGCTCTGCCCCCAATTCCTGGATCACCTGAGGCTAGAGTTTTCGACACCTGAGAGAAGGTAGGGAGCGTGTTCGCGGATCACAGCAAGCGTTAGTTGTTCGCCGCGTTTTGACAGTTTCTCAATCCAAGCGGGCGGCATAGCGGAGAAATCGGTCGGGTAGTCTGAAACCTCCTCCCGTCGCACGAGGTCCGGCGGAGGAAAAGCCAGCCTTTCGTCCGCTTGGTCCAGATAGGGTAACGCGAAGCCCCGAAGTCTTCCAGACGCCTTCAGGTCGAACAACCTTTTCATAGATGCGTTCTGGGCACGGTTGAACACGCTGTTGAAGACAGCCAGCATTCGAGGCAACAGGAAAAGTGAAGGACTACCCGTTCGCAGCCCGTATCCCGCGCGGCATGCGACGATGGTATCGACGGCTTCGACCGCGACGCTGATCTCGTGGTCGCGGTCCGACCAAAGCGGTGCGAGACCCAGGTTGTCGTAAACTCCCCCATCAGTCAGCGTTACACGCTCTGCCCGCAACGAGCCGTCGCGCTTTCGAAAGGTCGGCACCTCATCCAGTGCTGGCAGCAAGAGTGGAAAGGCCGCTGATGCGGCGACTGCATGCGCCAAGGATTCGTTTCGCGAGTCTAGTTTGCCGATGCGCCAGCTGCCTGCTTCCTCCGATGTGAAATAGAACGCCGATCCTGTCGTCAGCTCAGCAGCGACGACGACTAGCTTTGGTTTGTCCGGCGCAAGGCTGCCAAGGGTTCGGCCTTGGAAAAGGACCCTGTTAAACGTGCGGCGCAATAGGGTTGTCCGGCTGGCAAAGCGCCGGGGCATCCATCGGTTGCCGTCTGGCGGCGTGGCTGCGTGGGTACCTGCGACCCGGTGTGTGCTCCACACGAGAATGCGGAGAGGAACGCTCCAGGCCCACGCTGAGCACAGCATGATGACCGAGACGAGCGCCTTCACCCCCTCGGTTGTGGTGAATGCGGTCTGGATTGCTGGCCTAACGAAACCTCTCGCGAGCACCGCCCTGGCCCGGTCATCGAAATCCTCGAAGGATCCGTCGTGGGCGGCCCACATTGCGCCGATGACGCTGCCGCCGGAAACCGTCGAGATAACCCGAGCGCGCTGAAGTATTCCTAATCGGTGAAGTGTCCGTAGACAGCCCAGGTGGAACGCCATGGCTCGCGAACCTCCACCTGAAAGGGCGATACCGATGGTCGGTGCTGTGGCGCGCGTCAACGACGGGCTGATTTCGGAGCCAGACGCAGGAACCGCGTCCCGAGACGCGTCGCTCATGAGCGCCAATCCGACCCGGAGAAGATGTCGCGTGGTATCCAAATGGTGGACACGAGGGATTCCTGTCCGTCTCCCACGATCATCATCACTGGCGGGATGCCCTCGCGCCCCAGTTCACCGCACAAACGGCGGAGCTGGACAGCATCGACACTGCTTGGGGATGCCCCGTGACCAATAGGGTGGCTATGCCACTCCCCGATGTACCGGACCTGGTCGCGTGTGATGGCCTGGATTTCCCGCAGTCGGTCGAGCAAACCAGAAATACCGCGTTCAAACATTCCTGGTGTGCCGACGCTATCGCTGGGTGGGTCGAGAGCATCCACTACGATGATTGATTGGCGGTCTGTATCCACGACCCCCACGAGCGCGCCGCCCGTCTCAGACGGAAGAGCGGCCTTCCGCAGATCCTTCATTCGCTCGAGGATACCGTCGTCATATGACACCTTCCACTCGCCGATAGCGACTTGATGCAGCGTTCGGGGCGCATGTTTCGCCACCGAGACGCCTCCATCAGCGTCCATCGTCCAGACAGATATCCCGCCCCCATCGATGTCGAGTGCCGTCGCGAGACCACGCGCGGTAAGCGCCGAGAGCGCCATAACGCTGGTTTCAGGGATGCGGGCGCTGACGTGACGACACGCGCCCGTGTAACGCAATCCGCCCGGCGGTGGAACGAGATGGGAGTGGAGGGCACCATCGCGGAAGAGCATGCGGTAGTACTGCGCTTCCAGCGCATCAAGACGGATCGTGCGTGCTGTATCTTCCGACAGCATTACCGACGCCGTTCCAGTCGGGTTGAGAAAGACTGACACTCGCCTCGCGCGACCTTGCCCATCTGCCAGCCTTCTCGCCACGGCGACTGAGGCCGAGGCGTCGATGACAATTTCCTCGTTGGCGATTCGCGCTTCAAGATCGGGTCCGCTTCCAGCGGGAGCCAAGGCGTTGCAGACCACCGCCCGCGCAGCCTCCTGTTCGCCAAGGAGCAAGCACATCTCATTGGCTAGTGCCTCGGCTTTGTCCGCTCCCAGCCATCGACGTCCCAGGGTGTGCCGGGCGAGGTTGTGCGGAAGCAGGTGGTCGCTGTCGAGAATGGTCCAAGAGAACTTTCCTTCCCGCGCTAGGGCCATAGCGAGGTGTGAGCCAATGGCGCCTGCGCCAATCAGCGCGACCCGCCGAACGTCCGGATCGCCCAAACCAGCGCACTCGCTCGCCAGCGCACGGTCGAACTCCGCATGCACCGGAAGGCTATCGATCTTGATTTGGTCTAACCCCTCAGGAAGCCCAATACCGAGGTTACGTCCGAAGGGCGTCGCCCTGCGGGCCTCGGGCGCATCCTGCGGATATCGAAAGAGCACCCCCAGCCGCTCGCCAAGTTCGCCAAGGCCGAGAGGGATGAAGAACGCTTTGGCGTCCTCGGCGGACACTGGTTTGCTGGCATTTCTCGAAATCGGCGTGATTACAAGGACAGCCACAGCCATGGTGTTGCTGTAGGGCGGTTCCATCACCTTGCAGGCTGCGTCCCGCAACGCAGAAAGCAGGTCAAAGCCACATTCGTTGAGGGCCGCGATAAGGTCGGCCAACGTCCCCGGAGCAGAGCGGATTGCCCGCATCGCCTGGGGCGGAAGCCTGACCGGGACAATCTGCAAATCCTTCGTGCCCTGCCCGCCCGGCTGGATGTCCTCCACAAAGTGGTAAAGCCGCGCCTGCTTGCCGCCCGCATCACCAAAGAGCCTCATGTAGGATGCCGATCCGTCGGGCTGTAGAAAGGCCCGTGGAATCGCCACATCAGGACCCGTGGCCACGAACAGAGGATCGAGCGCTTGGACCTCGTCCGAGAGGGCACCACTGGCTGCCGCGCTCAGCCACCAACGCACCCTTTCGACGAAGGACAACGGAGTCCAGGTAGCACGCGCTTCGGCCCAGGGCCGATCATCAACGCACGGGTATCGCATGAACCCGGTAGGCACGGCGTTCTGATGCGGCGTCTCGGGGAAATCTGGCCGAGCAGCCAATGTGACTGGCGTGCGATCGTCGGCGGGCGTGAACACAGCCGCGATTGGCTCCAAACGTCGGATGTCGGCAGCCAGATCCTGAGGCCGCTCAGCCCCAACCTCGAAGACCACGGTTTCTTGACCATCCGCCTCTCGCCTGCGGCACTCCAAGAAGTTTGCTTCCGCGTGGTCGTTGGAGGCGAGGTAGATGGCCAGCGCTCGGGCACGGGGTAGCCAAAGCCCATCCGTGGCAATAACCGTGCCGAGTTCGTCGAGGACGGGATGGAGCGGCATGATCAGCCCGCCCTGATAGGGGACGAGGACAGAACCGTCGCGGGCGTCGCCAAGACGCTGATCAGTTTCGCCCCATGGGCCGTCACCTCGATCTCAGTCGGACGCGGGTTGGTCTTGGTGCGCTCCATCGTCACGGCGAACTCACCGTCACGTTCGAGCGTTGACTGTACCCCCTTGTAGTAGTTTGCGGCCTCCCGATGCGGCGGCTGGAGGTCTTTGTCCTCTGCCGTGCCCGCTGCCGGAATCTCCCAACTCGTCGAAACCATGATGCTGCGCCGCTGCCCGGCCTCCTCATGCAGCCAGCGGACTTCGGCTACAGGAACCGTGCGGTTCTCCCCTTTGTCGTCCGAGAGCGACAGATAGGAAGAGTGATGGGGCACCTTCAGGATGTCCCACTCAAGCCTCGCGCTGTTTCCATGCTTACGCGAGATGTTCACGATGTCCTTGAGGCCGCGCCATTCCATGTCGGCAGTGAAAAGGGCGCGAGTGTCGCGCAGCCCCTCGCGGAAGGTGGCTTGAAACACGACGCTGTCCTGGTTTCTGTCCTCAACCCCACGGTCATCCCGGCGGAATCCGAATGGCGCATGGATGAAGAACTCCACCCCCTCAGGCCCGAACCTGCTGTAGCCGGGCACCAACTGACCAGCGTCGGTGATGAGGTGCTTGCGGCTTTCGACAGAGATGCCACTCCCCTCAAGCCAGCCCGCCAGCGCCTCGGGGCGTGAGAACACCCGAATGCCGTAACCCTTCCGGAGGCGGTATTTCGCTTCTTCCCGGATCACCCGAGCGCAGTCTTCGCAACCCACTTCAGTTATGGCCCCGGCCGGAACCCACAACTCCTGGATTCTAATGCGGTCGTCCCCCTGGTACTTGGAGGCATGGTCAAACCAGAAGAAATCGCTGGAGCCGCGGACGTGGTCGTTATCGAGGTGCGTGAAGCACACGATATCGAAAGAGTCGCGCTTAGCTGCCCGGAGGTCTTTCCAAAGTTCGGCAGGAAGATCGATTCGCTTGTCGTTCGGGTCCGCGGCGTTTCGCATGTTCGCGAAATCAACGAGCATCTTGCGGCCATCACGGAGGTCGATGCGGGACGTGTCGGCATTCCCCAGAGGGAACAGGGTTATCTTGGGAAAACTCATGTAATTTAATCTCCTAGGATGTCTGCGCGGGTGTCGCCCTGCTGGCTTCACCAGCCTCTATCCCTTGATGCGCGTAGCGGAGGTCCATTAGGACATTGCAAAACAATTGACCTAAACGGGCTTGGCTCGCTGGACTGTAGGTACGGGTGTCCGAACGGGCCGCATCGCGGCGCATGGAGTGATGGAGATGCAGGAGTCAGCAGGCGTGGCCCGCAACGCAGAGGAGGAGCGAGCGCCCGAGGAATTCAGGGAGGCAGTTCGACGCCTCTCGGACACAAATTGGGAACGCCTTCGGAGAATCGCGACGGCACTCGCCGTCGGAAGGACGCTGGAAGGGGAGGATCTCATGCAAGAGGCAATGGCACGTGTGCTGAATGGAGGCCGCCCCTGGCCACGGAATGTCGAAATCCTCCCTTTTCTCGCGGGGGTCATGAGGAGCGTCGCGAATGGCGAGCGGGCCAAGATTAAGAGGTCTTCGGTTCGGCAGCCGATTTCACTCTACAGCCACGCTGGGGATCTGGCCATCGATCCGGTATCCACTTCGGCAACCCCTGAAGAGGCGGTTGCGGAGGAGGAGGAGTGGTCTCGAGTTCGTCAGGGCATCACGGTGATGTTTGGTGACGACTATGATGCCCAGGTGTTGCTCGAAGGGATTATGGAGGGACTGGAGGGCGAAGAGCTCCGAGGGCTGACGGGGCTTGACCTGAAAGGCTTCGCCAGCAAGCGGCGGCTTATCCAGCGGCGACTGACCAAGCTGAAGGCCAACGGAGGTCCAAAATGACAAAGAAGCGGCTTCAATCGGATCGAGACGCAGTCCAGCGGCTGGAGGATGCCCTCATCGAAGATATCCTTGGGGCATCTGACGAGGATATCAGGGCAGAGGCGCGGGCCGACGGGATTGATCTGGAGCGCCAGGCCGAGTCGATGCGCTCAATGTTCGAGCGTGAGATCGTTCAGGCTGGGAAAGAAAAGATGGCGGCGGCCCGGTCTGGCCTTGCCGCCTACCGATCTGGCTCGTCACAAATAGTTTCGCCGCCATCGGGTTTCGCGCGACCAGGGACAAGGCGCATTACAGAAGCGCAGAGACTCACCATGGCTGCCCGTAACGCGAGCGAGCAAACGGAGCGTGATCTTGAAGGTATCGAGGAGGACATTGCCGAGTTGAAGGCACTTCAGGAGGAGCAGGAGAAGAAGAGTTGACGGCCGCTCTGACACCCGCGGAGAGATTGCTGCAATCACTCGGGGTAACGGAACCTGAAGAAATAGACCTGGAGGCGATCGCTTGGCATCTAGGCGTCGTTAAGGTTAAGTATGCCCGGCTCGACGGATGCGAGGCGCGCATAGTGGGCGTGGGCGACAAGGCTATCATCACCGTAGATGACCGTTCGATACCCCAGAGAAGCAGATTTTCCGTGGCGCATGAACTCGGACACTGGCATTTCCATCGAGGCCGGACGTTGCTGTGCCGATGCGAGGACATCAGCGAGGGGGGAAGCGCCAATGGTCTTGAGCGGACGGCGAACAAGTTCGCAGCTGAACTGCTGCTGCCGTCCTACCTGCTGTTGCCGATGGCCCGGAGGCAAAAGCAACTGACGCTCAAAGCCCTTCGCGAAACGGCGGCCCGGTTCCGCACCAGCCTCTCGGCAACGGCCTTCCGTCTTGTCGAGGCGGGTCAAAGCCCGACAGTCCTAATCTGCCATAACGTAAATCGCCGCAGATGGTTCGTCCGCTCTCCAGACGTGCCGGAGCGATGGTATCCGCGCGACGACCTGGACTCGGAAACGTATGCGTTCGGCCTCTTGCATGGCTCAGATCCAGAGCAGCCGTCACCACGCAAGATGCCCGCTCAGGCGTGGTTCGACCGCGGCGAGGCAGCGCGATACGAGGTCACGGAGCAGACCTTCAGGTCTGGCCCAGGCGAGATCGTGACGATTGTGACGATCCAGGATGAGGAAATGCTCGAAGAACGTGAAGTGCGTTGGCGCTGATTGGACTTGTCGCGTATTTATGCCTCTCCGATTGCTTGTTTAGGCCGCTTGGGCCTGCCGCGCCTCAATGAGGATGTCGGCGATCAGAGAAGTGGACTCCAAGCATTGAAGTCACCTCTAGCCGGGGGTGTCCCAGTGTCCCAAACAGGGGGAGAGAAAATAGGGACACCTTTATCCCAGTAAGGGAGGGAGAACGGATTACTGAAAGGGGTGATTTACACCCCCCCTGGGGCAAAGAGTCTATTGCACCCTGATCTAATACAGCGGAACAAAGTGCCCCAAACAGGGAGAGAGAAGAGGACACCTTTATCCCAGGGGGGGGACGGAGCCAGATTACGGCTCCGTTCTGAACGGTCACTCAGGGGGAGATCTACATTGCAGTACCCCCCCCTGGGAAGAGAAGGGCTTATCTCCTCATAGCTGTCCCAATTCCCTGATCCTATAGCGGGGGACAGTGGGACAGCGCCTCACAACTGAGTCTTGAGGCGATGCGCCGCGCTTTTCGAGACGCCCGTCGCGGCCTGTATTTTCCGCAACGACGCGCCCTGCCGCAGCATCTCAACGGCGCGCGCCGAACCGAGCTCGGATAGTGACCAGGTAAGCCCTACCCCCTCCTCCTCGGTGAGCCGCGCCTGAAACGGCGCAACAGCCGACCCCATTGCGCCACGGGCCTTTTCTACATGCAGTTCGAATCGAGCCCCCTCTTCGTGAGAGTAGTCCGGGGGGTGGCGCAGCGCGATGACCGTATCGAGCGCATCCTCCCGGCGGCTTGTACCCCGCTGCTTCCCGCCCTTCCCTGCGTGGTGGATGAGGATGACTAGCTTTCCTTTTCTTCGCAGCCGCATGAGCCATGCTTGCAACTCACCCCAGTCGTCGGCCTCGTTTTCGCGGATGCCGTACACAAGCGTACTCACATTATCCAAAATGAGTACATCCACTTCCTCCGCAGCTTGTTCGATCGCCATTCTGCCCTCCTGTGAGGCAATGTTTGGCAGTCCGTCATGTGCCAGATCCCCAATCAAAAATCGGAGATTTGCTCCGTAAGGAGCAACCCCTCTACCCCCGGCAATCCGTGCAAATCTTTCCTGCAGCACGGTCGCTGGCATTTCGCCATCGACATGCAGTACCCTGAGCGACGTTGGCGCACGCCATCGCATCACACTGCCGCCGGTTGCAATTGCGATAGACACGCTCATCGCTACAAAGGTCTTTCCCACCCCGCGCTCGGCGTAGATCATCGCCAGGCCAGGCCAGGGCAGGATTGGCGTCAGTGCATACTGACGCGGCGGCAGCCGCAACTGCAACAATTGCTCGGCGGTGAGAGAAATCAATCGCTTCCCCTCCCCCAAGGGGGTATGACTGTGCTGCTCGGTATTGGAAGATTTTTCCCAGGCTCGCCTCACCTGGCGCTCGCCATCTGCAAGCCCTTTCTCCTCCAGCCAGCCAGCACACATTGCATCAGCGGCAAGCGCTTTTTTGAATTCCGAGTAGTCGCCGCAAGCAGCATGAACTTGTCGAGCGATCCGAAACGCACGTGCGGATCGCGAGTTGTCGTCCCCCTCCCTGTCAGGGGCCGGGAAGGTTTTACTAGCGTGCTGAACCAGCCAGTGGATTTGATCAGCCTCGATGACTGCCAAATCGAGCGTGCCAGTGGCTTGGTCAGTGACCGTGAAATACCTGCCCCCCACGTAGATTTCCAAGGCGGGCGGATGATCGCCAGCCGCCTGGGACTTCCAGGTTCGCCCCCTGCCGCGCAGCAAATTCTGGACCATCGCAGTATCGCTATCGCGAAGTAAAAAGAACAGCTTACACCCCGTCCGGCTGGGCGATATCTCAGTGTATGTTGCGAATTGCGAAATCACGGATTCGGCCCACCCCGCCGTGACGCCGCCCGCGATGCAGGAATCGAGGTCAATCCCGGCCAGAGTATAGCCGTTTTCGAGGTCGCCCAACACGATGCCGACGCCAGACAGGCCGTTACGCGTCCGCGCAGCTTCACAGTCTGCGCGTGTGGCCCATGTGGACGGGTCAGTGCACGAGGCATTCCGTCCGCTCAGTGCCTTTGGGACCTTCGTGGTGCGGCCGTTCGACTTGGCGAACTCCCACCCGACCCAGCGTGGCATACTTGCAAAATCAGTTATTTTGAGTGTCATGATCTTTGGACCTTTCTTGCGCATTGCGCTGGGGTGCCAAAAACGCTAAGACCCGATTGTTGACTCGAGTGCGTTTTTGAACCGCCGCGCTTTTGCAGAGCGCGGTGGTTTATTTCTTTGAGGTTTGACGGATTTCCGCAGTCAGGTGAGGGAACTCTCTTCCCCCCGCCCAACTCTCGACGGTCTCCAGACGGTAGAGCACGCGGCGCCCGACTCTCATGTAGGGGGGGCCGCCACCGTCGGACCTTAACCTTTGTAGGGTGCGCCGCGGGATACGCATCACCCCCGACAGTTCTCTTTCACTGAGACATTTCATGTCATTTTCCTTCGCTGTTAAGAATTAGTAGGCACGGCCCAGAGGGCCAAATCATTAAATCTGCGCTTAGCCTCTTCGGAACCGTCACCTACCGCCAAATAATCACATTTTGTTCACCCCAAAATCAAGGGTTTGAAAAAAATTTTTCTTACATATTGATTTTTGCGAGTAAATATGCTTCTTGCGATAACATAAAATTTGAATACTACAATGCTGCGTGAGGTGCTTACTGTCGGAGGTTCCGGTATGCCCAGCCCCCCAGGCTCCCTTTCTGCTCACACTTGGCCAATTGCGGCACTTGTCGCCGCACTTTCCCCTTGCTCATGGTGTGCCACGCGTGCGTGATTGCCGTGTGGTCAGCGGCATCCTCCATGTCATCCGCCACGACCTTCAGTGGCGTGACGCACCGCAGCCTACGGCCACCCCCATAAGACGCCCTACAATCGCTTCGTCCGCTGGAGCCGCTTGGGCGTGTTCGGCCGCATGTTCGCCGCGCTAGCCGCCGAGGGCGGACCAACCGAGCGCGGCATGATCGCCAGCACACGCCTCAAGGCGCCATCACTCTCGCCACCACCGTCATCTTCTGCATTGGACAATGAGTCCTGAGCCTAGGTGTGAGTATATGCATAAGGATTGAATGAAGTTGGGCTCAAGGTCGAAGTCGCCCAATGCGGCGCGCTATCCTTATATATTTTCGCCGTGTGGAGTTTCTATGATCCTTCTGATCCGCTGCAGTCTACGCAAAGCCTTCAGCGGATCAAGAGCAACTCTGCGCTGATGCAACGAAACTCCGCTATTCCTGACGCCCCGCATTCGGCGCTACCGCCGCGCGTGTAATCATACAGTATATTAGCATCGGGGTTCGTTTCCCGACTCGTGTTTACGATGAGTCGGCTAGCTTAGAAGAAGTTCTTGAGGCGCAGAAGTACCGGCGCCCTCAGGGTTTTTTATCTGCCTATCAGGGAGCCTCGTCGCTGCCAGGAGGCCCGGTTGCGCGCAGTATGAAACGAGTAAACGTTGCAGAGAAAAGAAGCCATTTGTCGAGACTCGTGTCAAAAGTCGCATTGGCCCTCTCCAAGAGTTTGATATAAAGCTTCCGTAATTCCTCCGTTTCAACACAATTGCTTGGTTTGAGCGGTAGGCGCTCTTGTTCACCTTGCCGGACAGCAAATCAGTCATTGCTGTTCGTAAAACTCAATATTGGATGGATTGGGAATGCCGCATATTCTAATTCTGGACGATCGTAAAACCAACCGCCGCGTGCTTGAACGCATGGCGGCTTCAATCGCTTCCGATGTTAGCACGATATCCTTTAGTGATCCTATTCTCGCCCTAAATTGGCTAGATGAGAATGCCGCAGACATAATCATCACAGATTATAAGATGCCACGCCTTAATGGTGCCGAATTCACGAGAAGGGTTAGATCAAAGCAAGACACCGCAGATATTCCGATCATCGTCATTACAATCCACGCTGATCGGGAGTTTCGGTTGTTATCACTCGATGCCGGAGCGACTGATTTCCTTCTTTCCCCGATTGATCCGGTTGAGTTCAGTACTCGTGTTCGCAACCTTTTGGCCCTCAGGCGGCACCAAGTCGCCACAAAACAGCAGATTAAGCGACTGCGGGTTGATCTAGAAGCATCTGAAAAACTTCGCATTGACCTAATGCGTGAGAATCGCGAAGCGCTTGCACAAGTCATCGACACTCTGCACGCCATGATCAGCGCTGCTGATCGCCATGGACAGCTTGTTTTTGTTAACGTAGCGCAGGCTTCAGAGCTCGGAAAGGCCCCCGATGATCTCGTTGGGCTGAATGTGGTAGATTTATTTGGCACAGAGCGGGGAAATTCATCATGTCAGCTTGACGCAGATGTCTTTAGAACAGGTAAGCCGATTCTTGGCCTAAAAGAGACGGTCAATGCAGCAGATGGGACACTGCGCTATTTGAGCACTACGAAAGCGCCGTTGCATGATAGCGATGGCAATGTCTCTGCTGTGCTGACAACATCGATTGATATAACCGATCAAAAAATGATCGAGGAGCGCCTACTTTATCTTGCCCAACATGATCCTCTCACTGAGCTACCAAATCGCGCGTTCCTTAGTGAGCGCTTGCGCGAACGCTGCGGCCACGGGCGACGTTCTGAAGATGGATTTGCTCTGCATTTCCTCGATTTGGATCGCTTCAAGGCTGTGAATGACGCACTGGGCCATCAGGTAGGCGACAAGCTACTTATAGAGGTCACAAAGCGCCTCAAGGCAACATTGCGTGAGGGTGATATCATTGCACGGCTTGGAGGGGATGAATTTGCGATTCTTCAATTTGATATCAAAGGGCCCGCAGCAGCGAGTCTTTTAGCCACACGCGTTTTGGATGCGTTCCGGAAGCCGTTTCGTATAGGTAGGCTGAGCATAGCGGCTGGCACTAGCGTAGGGATCACGCTGTTCCCAAGGGACGCGCTAGATGCAGACGCGTTGCTGAGAAATGCAGATCTCGCGATGTATCGCGCGAAGACGAGCAGTAGGGGAGGATTTAGTTTCTTCGATCAGGCGATGGATGCGGCTGCCCAGCGTGCTTTACGGCTTGAAGGCGAATTACGGCGTGCGCTGGCTCGTGGTGAGTTTGAGTTAGCCTGGCAACCCCAGGTTTCACTTCGAACTGGCCGTATCTGTGGAGCTGAAGCTCTTCTTCGTTGGAATCACCCTGAACGTGGAGTTATTCTGCCCACCGACTTCCTTGGCCTGGCGGAGGAGACGGGTCTTATAGCCCCAATTACAGAATGGGTGCTGGCTACAGCATGTGCGCAAGGCGCCATTTGGGCCGGTCAACGAGCCGAAGGGGTGCGTATCTCAGTAAATCTTTCGCCCAGTCTCTTTGTGACGCGGGATGTTCAGCGCATGATCACCGAGGCCATCACCCTGAGTGGCCTAAGTCCTACTTTGCTTGATGTTGAGATAACAGAACGAATTTTACTCAGTAAGCTCGAAGAGGCTGCTGCCACTTTAACCGCTTTACGAGAGCTTGGGGTCGCCTTTTCCATAGATGATTTTGGGACTGGCTACTCATCACTGACTTTTGTTCGTTCCTTTCCGATTCAGCGCCTGAAAGTGGACCAAACGTACATAGGGCGCCTTGGGATTGATCGGGCCGATACTGCTATTGTGGCGGGGATTTTGCATCTCGCGCACGGATTGAATATGCAAGTCGTCGCCGAGGGGGTAGAGACCGCTTTACAATTGGCACACTTGCAAGAAATGGGCTGTGACGAGGTCCAAGGTTTTTTTGTTCAGGAACCAATTTCTGCCGAGACTCTGACAGGGATGCTCCAAAGCGATCTTTCTAATTTATTGTGTCGAGAATGAGTAGCTTGCCTACCCCTTTCCGTGCACGCTTGGCTAGCCTGCGGGGCCGTCGCGATACAGAGCATGAGATGAGCTTTAATCGGCTCGCTTTTGCGCTGCTTATATCACTTTATCTCTTTAGCCAGGATGCACCGCCGCTAACTCAAGTGCTCGTGATCGCCTACTGGGGCGTAGCTTTTGCGCTTTTCGCGCATATAATCCGGTGGCCTGCCATAAACAAGGCCCGTCGTATCACTGCGCTTTGTCTCGATATGGGGTTTTTATGTGCAGAGTTGCATTATGGGGATGAAATCGCAGCGGCGCTGGCACCAATTTTTCTTTGGGTTATCCTAGGCAACGGATTTCGATTTGGCGTCAAGTGGATTTATCTAGGCACAGCTATTGGTTTAATGGGTTTTATCGGTGTCTGGGTTTCAACGCCTTTTTGGCAAAGTCAGCCGCATCTATCGAGCGGCTTCTTCTTGGGGCTCATCGCGATCCCACTCTATAGCGCAACCCTAATCAAGAAGGTTAACACGGCTAAACAGCAGGCAGAGAAAGCCAGCGAAGCCAAAAGTATGTTTCTGGCCAGTATAAGCCACGAATTGCGAACACCCCTCAATGCTATTATCGGCATGAGCGGCTTGTTGGAGCAGAGCACGCTCAACGCTGATCAACGCGAGATGGCCAGAACCACATCTGAGGCGGGGCTGCACCTGCTCGGAATGATAGAGACCATACTTGAATTTTCGCGTATTGATTCAGGTGCCGTACAGGTGAGGATCGAACCTGTCTCCCTACCTGCCCTTCTTGGCGAAATGCGTAGATCCTTCGGCTTACAGGCAGCAGAAAAGGGCCTCCAATTACTCTTCCATGTAACCCCGCGCACTCCTGAGACGGTGCTGACCGATCCTCGATTACTCCGTCAATTGTTTCTCAATCTTGTAGGCAATGCGCTGAAGTTCACCGAAGCGGGATACATTATCATTGCTCTGGATGGGTTCTCAGCCGAGGATGATGGCCGTACCATTTTGACCATCGAGGTCACTGATACTGGCATAGGTATCGCGGCTCAGGCCCAGAAGCATATTTTTGATAGTTTCGTTCAAGCAGACCCCAGTGTTATCCATCGTTTTGGTGGTACAGGACTTGGCTTGGCGATTTGTAAAAGCATCACCACCCTTATGGGCGGAGAAATCAGCGTCCAAAGCCGACCAGGCGAAGGAAGCACCTTCATTTTGTCACTTCCAATGGGGATTGGTGAGCCAATCATATACCCGGTATCTGCGGAAATTGTTCTGTTAGCTGCGGCATCGCGCTACAAGTCACTTGAAACTTCCTTACCGGGTCTTCGGGTACACCGGAGCAACTCGCTTGTAGATGCAGTGACCCTGCTACAGTTATCGCGGTCGAAAGAGCCGAAAATTCTCCTTCTTTCACCTGCTGATAATGATCTGTCAGTCGAAACAGTGCGAAGCGCTATGCTGGCGCTCGACCCGAAATCAACTTGGCACGTTATTCTTCTGCAGGACACATTACCTCAGGGTCTTCCCGATATTGCTATGAGAGGCGCTGGACTAGCATTACTCAGGGCCAATGCCACAAGCGCTGAACTTCATTCGATTGTTCGGTGGGTTTGTGCGCTTTCTGCCTCCGTTGAGCCACCCATTGGTCATGCCTCAGCTGATGTACGAAGGTTAGCGATCCTGGTTGCCGATGATATTGTCATAAATCGTCGTGTGGCTCAGCGAGTTCTTGAAAGTGTGGGTCACGACGTGACCCTGGTTGTAGACGGTGAAGAAGCTATTGAAGCGTTAGACGCTTTTCAATTTGACTTGGCTCTGTTGGATATAAATATGCCAAAAATCGATGGTATAGACGTTGCCAAAATGTATAGACTACACTCAATGGGGCGGCCAGAAATTCCATTGGTTGCTTTTACCGCGGATGCCACAGCAGAGACACAACGACGCTGCCTTGAGGCCGGGTTTGATGGATGCCTAATTAAACCCATAACGCCAGCATCCTTATTAGAGGCAGTCGACGGATATGCGAGCGGAAGTGGCGCTTTGCTAGGTACCAAATTAGTTGGATTAGCGAGGGCCGACGAGGATCAAGCATATCGCATTAGAGAAACGCTCGATGCAAGAGCGATAGATGACCTTCGAGCGCTCGGAGGATCTGAATTTGTGGATAGCCTCATTCAGGATTTTCTTCAGGATGCGGAGGACCTTATTGCCGACCTTGCCCATTCTGCTGAACAACAAGACTCGATTACCTTTAGAGTTAAGGCCCACGCCCTTAGCAGCGCTGGCGCCCATCTTGGATTATTAGCGCTTTGCGATTTCTGTAAGAGAGCCGAGGCGGTAAGCCCGCATACGATCCAAAGCGAAGGGAAGCATCTGGTGGCACTCATTTCGGAGGAGGTGAAGCGTAGCCGCCTTGCACTGCACGAGGCCAGGACAAGGCGGCCTGGCTTAGCCATCACCTAAAAGTTTCTCCCTCAGCCGCTTGGGAAGAGAGATACATCCTACTCCGCAGCTTGGGCAGCTAATTGGGAATGAGCCAGTCGTTTCTCCTGCGCAGCAGTAAGGCGGAGCATCTTTCTCAGGTCCATCTCAGAAATATCAAGCGCGGTGCTGCTCCAAATTTCGACAATATCGCGCAGCTCGATCAAAGTGACAGGATTGGAACGGCGACGTACTTTATAGATCGCTTGCAGCGCGTTATGCTTTCGATCATTGCGGTTGATGTAGTTAAGGACAGCTTCCTCACCATGGCCGTCCTCCGCAAGTACATCCACCAGGCCGATCAAGTGCAGCTCTTCAGCCGAGTATATCCGGCCCGAGGTGATCATGCGTTCGGCCTGGACCGGGCCAACCCGGCGCGACAGGAAGGAGTATGCGCCCATGCCAGGGAAAAGATTGAACATGATTTCCGGAAGACCAAACTTGGCGCTCCGCTCCGCCACGATGACATCAAAGGCCAAAGCACATTCAAAGCCACCGCCCAGGGCATCGCCCTGAACTAGCGCAATGGTGACTACAGGGGCTTGAAAGGCCTCTGAGTTGCCATAAATCGCCTCTACACAAAGATACCCATATTGCCGCAGGGCCATTTCATCCTGAGCCCGGATCTTCTCCGCAAAAAGCGCAAGGTCGCCCCCCAGATTGAAGATGCCCGGGATGCGGCTGCCCATCACATACCAGCGAGCGGCAATAGCTCCCCTTTCGCGGCGGGACGTCGAAAGCGCCCCGCGTAATAGTTCTTGCTGTGCCAAGATATCCGTCAGCAGTTCGGGGGTGAAACAAGGCTTCGAGCCGGGACGCATCCAGGCCCAAAAGGTACCACTCTCCCCATTTAAATGGGTCTCCAGGGTGTTGTAACGTGCTGCCCTCATCTCCTCGTCCGCATCCCTGAAGGACTGCGCCCCGGAAGCTTGGTCGAGGCGGGTGCTGGGAAGGAATGTCATGCGTCTGCTCCGTGGGTTGTGCTCACCGTCCATCAGGCCGAAGGACCCCCCTCCGGTTCCCTGGCGGCAGACCAGCGTAACACGCAATCAGGGGGTGTTATTGGGAGTTTCGAAACAACTTTTTGGGGAATTTTGAGAATCTCGGCACTTATTGTCTAGAAAGTGCGTTCCATCGGCACAGTTACAGGCGAGATCTGGCTAGATCTGATTGAAATGGCAGTATGGATGATGGTAAAGCCGCTTGAGGTTGCCTGGGTCTTCGGATGGACGCTGGTTGAAACTTGCTCCCTAAGATCTGGCCAGGGCTTGCCGAACTCATAGGGTCGAGCGCCATAGGGCATTGTCTCTTGCCTGTTAAACCAAGGCGACCCCGACCTATTTACAGGTGGATCGCTCTCTCTCCTGGAATGTGGGCACCGCCACGTTGAGGGAATTGCGGGAGGGCCTTGATCCTCAACTACAGCGCCCACATATCTTCCGGGCCCCGGATAAACTAGGTCCGGGTGAAGTCAGTTGAAGAAGTCAAGCATGATAATATTTAGCCTCCTTGCTGCGGGTGCCCAGACTGGGCGACCGATGTGGAAGATTTGGCGGATCATCGCGAAGACGAACTTCAGCGCCATCAACTCTTCCAGAGTGACATGGTAACAGCTGACATTGGCCAGGTGGTGCCGGTCTCGTGTTTCAGAGATCGAGTTACAATGGTGGTGACATTCGTTACAAATGGCGATTGTATAACCCCCATCGGTAGGCTCGTCCTGCCGGGTTTGTCGGAGGGGTGTCCGGCTCCGCCGGGGGTTCGCACCCGACCCTACCCCCCGACCTGCCAATTTTTGGGAGATCAGCGTTGGGTCGAATGCGACGGAAGGGAACTGCGGACTGGTTCGTACCGCGCAACTATCCTCATTTCGATAAGCCCGTCATGGATCGCGAGATCGCCGCCAAGATTGTTGCGTCATTCATTGACGCGCCAGATTCCTATCGGTTCCTCCCGCTCATCTCCTTCGAGATGCGCGCGCGTCGGTGGCGAACCGACCCCAACAAGAAGCGCGCGAGGCAAACATGGAAAAAGCGACCGCTCGCCTACTGTTCGAACCGTGACGCACATGTTTTCGCCGCAATGGCTCAAGAGTTGGCGGAAAAATATGAAGCTGCACTCGACCGAACGGGTCTTCAGCAGGTTGTCGTTGGCTACCGGAAAGGGCGATCGAACGTAACAACCGCAAAGGAAGCATTTGAGGAAATCACTCGACTGGGATCGTGCACCGCCATCGCGCTAGATTTAGAAAAATTCTTCGATACTATTCCGCATCGTACATTGAAGCACTGCTGGGAAGACGTCATTGGAGGCGGCCTTCCAGACCACCATTATGCCGCGTTTCGTGCTCTCACCCGGTTTAGCACTGTTGATCGAAGCTCATGCCTGAAACGTCTTGGCCTGCCCGCCCGTACGCCGTCGCGAAATCTCAAGCGCCCCCTCTGTGGCCCAGAAGAATTTCGCAACCACATCCGCGGGCTTGAGAAAAACGGCGGCTTGGTGCGGGTAAACCCAAATGATTTCGGCATACCCCAGGGCACGCCACTATCGGCTATAGCTGCTAACATGGCGATGTTTCGCTTCGATCAAATCTTGGCAAAAGAGGCGATGATCCGCGGTGGAACCTACCGCAGGTATTCAGATGATATACTGCTGATTTGTCCACCCGAGAATGCCGATGACCTACTTTCATTCCTGAAAGAGACGCTGGGCGCCGAGTGCAAAGGCGTCTCGCTTAATGATCAAAAAACCCGTCGGGTCGTGTTTGCCGGGACCCGTTTAGCCGCCAATATGCCCCATCTGCAGTATCTTGGATTCCTCTTCAATGGCGAGCGTGCGGTTCTCCGCCCCTCAACGGTTTCACGTTATTACGGGCGCATGAGGCGTGCGGTTCGCTCCACGCAGTATAAGCTCAAGGAAGAAAAATTTCTCCGCTCACCAAAGGGGGGAAGACTCGTTTTACAGCGTCGCAAGCTGCTGCATCAATTCACTCATCTTGGACGTGACAGCCTGTTGAGAACCTACATAAAACTTTCGGGTAATGCGTTTGGGCAGCGCGTGATCACGCGCCAATTACGGCACCATCTCCGTCGATTTTCTGATTTACTGGATAAACCGTAGAAGCTCATTGTTTTGTGCCCCGATTTTCCGAATCCTGAAGAGAACCATCAGCGCGAGCCGCCCCGCTTGCCGGACGGGGTGCCAAGATTTTTCCTGCCTTATAATCTCATAGATGCAAGGCGTCTGGAGATTCAACGTATCCATCCGGGGAGCCCAGTAAATTGGGATAATAAACTGGGGAGACTTCTGCAGGAAGCTGAGCAGCTTGGCTTTCATTGTACGTCACCCTTTAGCCTGACATAGGTTACATAGAAGCCCTTAATAGTCCGATGATCCTGAAGCCGATCTCCGAGTGAAAATCCGTCCGTCTTGATCGGAGGCTGGAAAATATCGAGTCCTCGATCTAGAACGATCTTCCATCCAGTGTCAGTGACGATGTCCCGGGCATGCGCCGCACTTGAAGTGTCGAAGGCCCAGCTGAAATCAACTCCGCTGCCAGTGCACGCCGCCGCAATTGAATCAAGCAGTTCGCGCTGGCGTTCTGTGTTCACGCCGTCTGGGCCGGTCACAAGATGAATTGCGACCTGATCCTCCGGTTCTTTGCGGCGGATAACCATCTCCGCGAATTCCATTACATTCCGATGCTGATAGAATAAGCGGATGTACGGGTCCGTTACGATAATCCGGCGCGCGCCATCGATGTACGGCCCGAAAAGCCTCTCATAGCTTATGCCTTTTCGGTTTTCCGGAAAGACGTGATGGCCTTCAGCGAGTGTAGAAACGGGCGAGACCGTGGATGGCGGCGTAGTAGAGAGCCCAGCCGAGTTATCGTTTTCGGTTAAACCCGACGCGGTACTGAGGGTTGCCTCATCGCCGCCTCCTTCGTCCTGGGGAGCGAGGGTCGGCTTGAGGTGGTAGAATTGAGGGAATTCCTCTTCCTCGACCGTAGTTACTCGATGTTTCACACCATCCGAACCCACGAAATAGAAATCGACCTCCGGATAAGTGCTGTCGATCCGTGCTAGCTGATCCTTGACTCGCTTACGGCTTTCCATCGCGAGCCGCAGCAACTCCTCGACCTCGGCCTCTGTCTGGCTACCATCGGGAAAGATTAGTTTAAGCAAACCGGAAATGGTCTTGTAGATTGAATCGCGATCTCGTGTGGAAATCTTCTCGCTCACCTTGAAGAATTGATCGACTCGGTTCGAGAAATCTTCAGAGCGCAGACGTCGCAGGATTTCGGCAAGATAGTCCACAATGAAGCCATACCCTTTGGTGAACATCTCACCGCGGATAACATCGACTTCCCAGCCTGGTAGATAGGCGTGCAAACGATCAATGAAAGCCGAGTCGTGGAACTGGCTTGGCAAAGCCTCAAAAAGATCGCTATTCTTGAGCATGAAGGGAACATTATGATCGGTGTTGCCTACAAATGAAAAGCTTGCCTCAGCCCCCATCGGGTTGACACCGCGCGAGAATGACTTGTTAGCCATATAGTTCTTCATGATGTCGACCAGCGCCTTGTTCGCGGTCTTTTCACGGCCCGCAAATTCGTCGAAGGCCACCACATCCCAATAACCCACCAGACCGATGCGACCATTTGAGTTATTCACGAAGAGCTTTGGGATTGAAACTTCACCCCCAGAAATCAGCTGACCGTGAGGAGAAAACTCCGAATAGATGTGTGACTTGCCAGTTCCTTTCGGGCCCAGCTCAATCAGGTTATAGTTCCGCTCGACAAAGGGGATCAGTCGCAGGAGTTGAAGCAGCTTGCTGCGTCGACCGAAGGCCTCGGGTTTGAACCCGATGCTCTGCATCAGAAGATCAATCCACTCATCAGTGGAGAAAGCCGACCGCAGTTCACGGTATTGTTCGTAGTCAACCTTGGCGATCTGGATCGGCTTGATCGTTTCCAGAATCCAGGGGGAGACTCGTGCGTCTTCAGTGAATTCATACTGCACATCGGCGATGCACCAGACCCCTGTGACAAGCAACTTGGGATGCGCTTTCACCGTACCGCTGTCGACAGCGACCTTCTTGATACCCAGGTTGTCGAATACGGCCTCATAGCTATCAGTCTTTTCATTCAGCGCGACGCTGACCTGGTCAATGACCTTGTAACGGCCCTTTTCCTTGATGGTAGACTGGATTAGTCCAGCCTCGCTTCGGTGCACATAGTGCTTGCGCAGGATGTCCTTGACAGTTTCGATGCCTGTCTGGATGGAGGCTTCATCGTCTGTCGCGCAATATTGGCCCAGCAGGTATTCGAGCACATAAGTGGGCACGATAGCGTTGCCCTTGACCGTCTTCACCAGATCCTTCCGGACGACGAAGCCCGCAAAATGCTCGTTGATCTTGGCGTCAAGGTCGCTCATCCGAAGGCTCCTCAAAAATCGAAATCGGTGGTTATGCCGCGTCGCAGCTGGAAACGATGACTGGCATAATCCTGATAATGGCTGGTTTTACCAACGCGTTCACGCAGTTTCAGGACGACATCCTGGTTATTGAAGCGATCCGCTTCACGGGAGAGTAGAAACTTCCGCGGCATTTCTCGCTCGCGGGCATTGTCGGACTGGAAATCGAAGAGCAAGGTATATTCGTCTGAAATCAGCGTGCCATCGCTTGCATAAATTCCAGCCACTAGTTCCCGTGGACGCATCTTCTCAGAAACAGGCTGCGCTTGGTACAGCGTCACCGCTGTCTGGCCCGAGGAAATCAGGCTCCGACCGGAGACGAAAATCTGTACGTCGACCTGGCCCAAATCGGTCTCTCGCTGCTTACCCACCCTGATGATTGGGATAATGACTTCCTGCAAGGTTGCGCCACCATGGACGAAACGACTGCCTGCGCCCTTTACGCGGAGCCGATTGATTGAGTTTGGGATCAGCACATCGAGACTGCCTGAAAGCCCCAGCCCCGCCGCGCCAAAACGCTTCATGCCAGGTGTCACGGCAAGGCCGCGTCCAATCACGAAGCGTCGGTTGCGGACCAGGATTTCAGTGCCCTGCGGATCGGCAATGGCGAAATCGCTCTCTTCCAGGGCACGATGCTGGTAAAGAAAGCCATGATCCGCCGTGATCATGATGTTGGAGAAATTCGCCGAAGTCAGCTTGCGGACAAGTTTGGTGAGATCTTCGATAGCATCCTCGGCTGCCTCCGGTAGCTGATCTTCCGTCTGCAGCTTGTCGCCAATGGCATCGATACGGTTGTGATAGACGTAGACGATGTGGTGATCCCGAAAGAGCGCCTTCCCATCATCGCTGCGCATATTCATTATGTCCTCGGACTTCAGCGCCTTCGCGCTATCGCCCTTACGTCCTGTGGCGAGCAATTTCTCTCTTGCCGCGATACCCTTGGTATTCTCCCCATCCGAGATGACATCGCCACTACCGTCCTCTGCCAAGGCCAAGGTGCTATGGGGCAACAGTGCCGCCATGCCAAGCTGAGTATAGCTTGGCAGCGCGCTGATCATGGGCTTGAGTTCGGCATCGAAGCGATCCAAAGCGCGAATACGGCGTAAACATTCCTCTGCTACTTCATAGCGAAGAGCATCCGAAATGATGACTGCGACCTTCTGGTCCTTGCGCCGGTACTCTGCCGCCTGTTCCTGGTAAAAGTCGATTTGTGACGCAAAGCCGGGAATCTTCCATTCATGAAGACCCGCAATCTGATCCTGCCATGTATCGTTCAGCGCCATCACGAAGCTATTGGTATAGCGGTTTTCAACAGATGCGTAGAGATCGGCCAGCAAGGAGGCCTGGCCGCTTTTCTGCATGTGATAGATGAATTTGCGGTAGAGCTGATCCAGCCGATACCAGCTAGACACATAGCGTTGCACACCTTCGGCAGGACTAGTCATTCCAAGGTTGGCCTCGGCTAGTGCCTGCTGAAACTCAATGGCAAAACCTAGTGCCTGATAGATGTCTGCATAGGTTGGATACCAATGGCTCTGCCGCCGCTCACGCACCCATTTTAGCACGTCTGATGCGCTAACAGACTGGGTTGACATGGCGCGGACGATTTCACGGATGATCTGCCGGTCAATCTCTTCGAAATGATCAACGCTCACCAAATCCCGGAAATCGCGCTTCTCCAGATCGTCGGGAATCTTCAGCAGGTCCTGATACCGCGCGGAAAGCGTTTCAAATGCTTCTGCCCAATGACGGTTATTTTTCCAACGCCGGAACACGAGCAGCGCCTCGGCATTCAGCTTCCCGTCTTCCCCGAGTGCGCGGGCATAGGCCGACTGGAACAGCGCAATCGCGAAATCCTCAAAATCGGGCTCTTCGGATTTGTAGCCATAGGCTTGGCCAACCTGTGTCCAGAGGAAATCTGTCAGCCCGGAGCGCCCGATCAGGCGTAGGCCATCGTCTTTGCCAGCCGCCAGCTCACTCAGCAGCGCCTCGATCACCGTATCCAGCCCGCCTTCCGCCCCCACGCAGGCCGCCAGCATCCGCAGGCGCATCTGGGTCTGGGTATCGGACGCCTGCATGAGACGCTTCAGTGCTTCGACGCGGGCCTTAGACCGGAAGAATTCGATATGCCCGCGCACCACGTTTTCGAATTGCAGGGGTAGTCCCAGCTCGGCCAGCCAGATGGCTGCCTGGTCCGCTTTGAACACTGCCGAAGCCAATTGCAGGTCCAGCAGCCAGTTCTCGGCCATATCTGGTGCGGGGCCATCCTTGAAAAGCAGGAACTTGCCTTGCGGTTCCTGGCGCAGGATCCGGTGTTTCAGGCCGAATTCGTTATTCGTGATCTCCAGCTTGGTCACGCCCGGTAGGTCTAGCGCGTCGAATTCCGCCCGCATGTCACGGTCTGCATCGTACCAGAAGACAATCCGGTGTTCCTCAAATAGCTGCCGCAGGCTGGCGGCGATTCGGTCATTCATCCGCTTCCTCCAGCCCCTTGATCGTCTTCAGGGCGGCGCCGAATTTTGGGTAGTTCCGCTTCACGCCATCATCCAGATCAATCGCGATCTTCGCCTGGGCCAGCGGGAAGATGACCTCGCGTTCCCAATCTTCCAGTTCGGCGATCTGCTTGGTGACCGTGCTCATATCCTTCAGGGCGCGGGTGCGCTGGCCTTGGCTGACGGAAGTGTCATCGGCGAGCTTTTCCAGCCGGGTCCGCTCACCCCCCAGCTTGCGGATGAATTCGCGCAAATAGTCGTTCAGTAGGACCGAGACTGTGTCGGGCCGGTAGCGGTGCATATAGATCAGCGCCTGAAAGGTACCCTTGGGGGAGGAGAACATCCAGTAAATCGGGCGCTTCTTGTAACGCTTTACGTGGTCTTCGTAGAAGGCTTTGGTGAAGTATTTGCGGATATCGCCAATCTGCGCTTCGACGAAGGCAATGTTATCGCGGAAATGCGCTTCACCGAAGCTCACGCGCAGGAATCTGCGGAAGCGGTCCACGATGTCGTCAGCAAACCAATCGCCTTCCAGCACAGGAATGACATTGTCTTTGTCCGGCAGGAAGCTGGGGTTCGGCACGCGGGCCAGGTAATCCGCCAGTGTCTCGCCCTGATTGGCAAGGATCAAGCCTGACGCATCGAGGCTGTAGCGGCCGAACATGCAGCCCACGGCGTAGCTGAGGAACTCCGCCATGGTGTCGGCGAGGAGGCGCTTTTCGCGCTCTTCCTCGGAGGTTTTCACGCCATAGCGATAGGCGGGGTTGCAGGTGAGGGTGATCTCTTCGATCGGCACCTCGGGGTTGAGCTCGTCCTGCAAGCCGTAGGCATCAATGAAGATGCGGTTATTCTCTTCCTCCAGCCGCTGCATCTCGTCCGTCATGCCCTGCCAATGGGCGCGGAGGCGGGCAAAGGTGGCCTCCAGCGTCTCGCCTCGGTGATCGGGCGAGAGCAGCGGTAGCGTGGTGAAATCCCAGGAGGTTTCGTAGGCATCCCAGTCAGACTTCGCACCCGAAATCAGCTGAGTTGCCTTCTGATGGAAGCCTTTCTCAAAACAGTGTTCAAAAATTGGCAGTTGTGCGAGCTGACCAGCCTCGAAGTTCAATGTTGGCGAAGTGCTCGCGAGCATTGAAACTGCAACTGGGGAATTAGTGAACCCCAGCAGAGTGGCAAGCTCTACCTTGTCTTTTGCGAAAATTGAGCAGCCAGCTACATCAAAAATGTACCCCTCCTCGAAGTACCGCATAGAAAAGCCGCCGGTAGTTACCTTTGACCAGCTTATGCACGGCTTGAAATACTCCGACATGCTCTTGATTGTGCGAGTGGGGCTTCCATAAAGGGAGGCGGCATATCCGAGAACTTCCGCGCCGCCATCCGCCCAATTCAAGAAATGTTCGGAGTTTCCATACCATTTCCGGTAGGCTCCGCCCTTATTGTAGGGAAACCATTTCTTTTGTGAAGAGTTAGCCTCTTGGTGGCTACGGGCGTTGAGACATGCGCGGCCGATGGAAACCTCAAACCATTCTCGCAAGAAGCGCCCATTGTCGCTTGTTGCCATTCCCTGTCGGGTGTCTCCAACGGATTTAAGAGGCGATCCCTCTGCGAATGCAAGCCGAATGGCATCTGAGGCCCAGTACGCGATTGGTGCACCGGGAAGCTTCTTGAGTTCGCTAGATGAGATAAGATTATATCTCTCGTTTTTTGCAGGAAACTCAAACGGGACGCCTGCATCATCAGTCTCGTAGTAGCGAACACAGCAGTAGGTACCCTTTAGATCTTGGTCCGCCTTCTTCTCAAGAGCAAATGCGGCTGTGCCGAAGTTGATGCCCATGCTGGTGCCGCCTTTGCCAGAATAGGGCATATGAACAAGGGATTGTATGTTAAAGAGCGATAGAATGCTGGTTCTGAAACGCTCAAAGGAGGAGAGGAACATCCAACTCTCCATAGTGACCATCGCGTTGAAGCCGCCATCTCGTAGCAAGGAGCCGCCGCGCTCGATAAATGCGGAAAAAAAATCGTATTTGGTATCAGGATACTTTTCTTTCAAGAAGGCTTGCGCTTCGGCATTCAAACCTTTCGCCCCCGCATACGGCGGGTTGGCCACCACCACATGGTACTTTGGTGACAGCGCCTCGGCCATGCGCAGCACGGCGACGACGCGCTCCTGCACATGCTTCAGTAGCAGATCGCTGCTGAAATCCTGTGCCGCCACCACCCGCAGCGTCTCGGCTGAATCGCGCAGTTTCGGCACGATCAGCGAGCCGAAGTTTTTGGCCTGCTCGAACTGCAGCAGCGTCTCGCGGAACTCGCCCGTAAACAGGTCGTGCCCCACTACGGCGGCCACGTCCTGCATCTCGAACGGACTGAAGGTAACGTTCTGCAGCACGACGATGTTGGGCTTTACCTCCATCCGCAGGAACCGCCGCCGTCCCAGCCGCGCCGCCGCCTTCATCGCCAGCGCAAATGCCGCCAGCGCCCCAGCACGGTCGTCAATCTCCACTCCCGTCAGGTTGTGCTTCAGGATCAGCGCTGGGATCCCCTCAGCCTCATACCCCTCTTCCTCATAGATCGCGTAGAGCAGGTCGAAGGCATAGGTCAGCATATGCCCCGACCCGCAGGCAGGATCGCAAAGTTTGATTTCCTCGGGCTTGCCGATCTTCAGGAAGTCCGTCTCGGGCTCTTCCGGCGCGATGTAGTAGTCCATGCGCTCGGCCAGCTTCGACCTCGGCCGATTCAACAGCCACAGTCGCCCCAGCGAATTCTCGACCAGGTAGCGGACGATCCAGTGCGGGGTGAACAACTGCGTCGCGGCTGGGATGTTCTCGGCCGTGATCTTCACGTTCTTCTTCAACCCCGCAAAGACCTGGTCCTTCTTTTCTGAGATATAGAATTGGTAGAGCCAGCCGATGATCTCGACATCCTTGCAATCATCCTCTGGCATGGCGTCGCGCAGGCGGGCAAGGATCGAGGTTGGTGAGAGTAGATCCTCTGGCATCAACAATTCGCTGTAGTCGCCCAGCTTTTCGAACATGAAGGGCATGGGCCCGTGCCACGCATTGCAGGTGTGAACGAGCAGTAGGCGATACGCCTCAGCTTGCGGGTCGCGCGAAGGGGTGCGGCCATCCAGTAAGGCTGTGATGGTGGCGGGTGCCCCTTCTGGCAGACTACCTGCCAAGGCCTCCGCCAGAATCTCGGGGCGTGTGGCGTTCCCTTCGGGCGAGACAATTCGGGGGTTGGTATAGCCGTTCACATCCATGAACCGGAGTGCGGTGAAGCGATTGAACCAGGTATAGGCGACCTGTTCGATCACCTGGCCCTTGCCATTTTGCGCAATGGCGCCTTCGAGCGTTTTTATCACCGCGGGGTTTTCGCGGCGGGCAGCGGATGCTGGGTCCAAAACAAGCGCCAGTTTCGCCGAAACCTGCTCCATCAGCAGATTGCGCGCGGCTTGGGAAAATCTCTTTAGAGCGCTGGTATCCATCAGACGATCACTTTCTTGCCCGCGGCGATTTCGGCCATCAGGGTCTTGCGCAGTTCGTCTAGGTAATGGTCAACATCGGCTTCCTTGGCCAAGTAAGGGTGCGGATAGGCCACCTTGATATCGGAAGCATTGATGTAGGCAGGCGGAATGGGGGGGCGGCCCACCTTATCGCTGAAGCCAGGATTTGGCGCTGGGGGTGTGACAGGCTGACTGACCCACGCAATTTCCGCGAGTATGTGTTGCATCAGGCTGGAACGCGCGCCATTCGTCCGGTCACGCAGGATGGGGATCATCGTCACCGCATCCAGCCCCGCCGTGTGGGAGGCTATGCTGCGGCGTATCACCGCCTGCTGATCGGGCGTGAGGGCCTGGAACTCTGCCGTCTGGGCCACCTTGTCGGCGCAATCATCCACCGCCGCGATAACCGCCTTGCGCTCCTTCAGGACGTCAAGTTCGACCTTTTCCTTCAGGGCATAAAGCTCAGATTTCAGCGCCTGGATCGCTGTGCCCTTGTAGCAATTGGGATCGCTCAGGGCGGTGCGGAGCTTTTCTCCCGCTGCTGCATCCACGTAGCCGATATTAGCTTCCTGCGCTTGCAGGAACTCGCGGACGTCATCATAGATTTCCCGCTGGGTGCCACCCATGAAGCTGCGGATTTTATCGAGAATGTCTTCCTTGGCGTTCAGCAGCGCGTCTTCGTGCTTTACCGGTTCGGTTATATACCAAGCAGCAGGTTTGCCGATCATGGCAAGGACCTGATCGCGCAAGGGTTCAAGCCCTGCCATAAACGGGTATTGGGGCTTTTTAGCGAGGTGCTGGTTTAGCTCCTCCGCCAGCTTGCGGATGCTCTCGGCCCATTCACCGCCAAGAACCCGCGCATCGGTCCCATCGGCAGGCAGGCCGAATAGTTCCTTATATAGATCCTTCGCTGCGCGGATCTGCGATGCTGTGAATTCCAACTGCGGAGTCAGAAGGATATTGCCCAGCATGTGGCTGTTGTTCAGCGCGCGTGCCAGATCGGCCCCTTCTAGCGGCGCGCCGTCCGACCGGGCCTCGCATTTACCCTTCGCGGATAGGCTCGCGGTCAGGCACAGGGTGGCAACCGTGGGCCACCCATAGGGCTTCGCCCCGAAACGTTCGGTCAGGTATTTGGCTGAGACCTTCACTCCAAGACCGGCCTGCGCCTGGATGTGGTTCAACACATCAATTTCGGCTTCTGTCAGGCCAGTACCGGCGTCCCCAAACAGATTGGATGTGGGGCTCGCAGCCCTGGCTATGTCCGCTTCGGTATAGGTCACGCCCCGCAGCATCGGCAGGTTCACATAGGTTTTGTCGATCAGCGATTGGAACGCCTTTATGATGCGATCTTGGGGATCTTCACCGCCTATATCCAGATCATCCCCGCGCACGAAAAGCCGCGCGGTGGCAATTAGTTTCCTAAGCCGTACTTCAAGATCTTTGGCCCGGCGGCCATTCTGCTCACCCTTTTCGAGAATGATACGGTCTCGGCCCGGCTGGGGCGAACCGCTGCGTGACTGCCGGATGAACTTGTCGGTCTGCCGGAATAGAGTCAGATCCCGGACAAACCTGACGTCGGGCTGCAGAACGATGGTCAATTCCTCGCGCCCAAGGCTACGCGCGCGCATGGTGTCAGGAGAAGCAGCATCGTCATTAAAGGGACTGATGATGTTGATTGCCAGCTCATACTCACGGCCGAGCAGATTGTCGTCGAGTTTACGGCTGAAGGAATACTCATAACCGCTCGATAGATGCTTGATTTTGCGGTGCTTTAGAATCGCATCGAAGGCAAGCGTTTCAAGTTCCTTGCTGACTTCGGTAGGGTCGACATCCAGCGCCTTAATCTCAGCCTCAACATCTTTCTCTTCATTAGTGAGAAATTCGTAGACCTCGCCATTACGCTGTATGTAGGTTTGACGCTCCAGGCGTGCCAAAGCCTCCTCAATCTGGCGGCGTTGCGCTGCCTGGTCGGCCTCGAATTCGGATAGCAAAAGGACACTGATGTTGCGCAGCGTGGGCTTGAATTCCTTGACATATTTTACGAGGAAAAGAGCCTTCAGCACGCGTACCGCAAATGGATCGTCAAGGTTTCTTTCGGCGATCTGTATTGACTGCTGGACCGAGGATTTGAGCGCTGTGCGGATGCCCTCAAACATCAGATCGAATGTGGCTAATCCACCAACCGAACGGTTCGCCAGCGCCTTAGCTACTTCTTGGAACACGCCCAACATGGAGCGCTCCCCAACCGAACTGTGCTTTCCTTCAAAAGCGTTATGCTGAGATAGCGATGTGATCGCCATCTGGAAGAGTGTGTATTGATAAGGTGGGAACGGATAGCTGGCGACGAAGTGTTCGCGATCACGATAGTTCTTCAACCGTATTGCGCCATCCGCAAAGTCAAACAAGGTTTTTAGATTATTCTCCTCCTTGTCGTGCAGGTTGCCAAGCATGATTTCCGCCGCATCGGTCTTGGACAGCAGGCGACGTTGAATGACTTCCGCCACATCGGCTGAATTCAACGGCATGCGATTAGCGAAGCGGGCCTGGATTTTTGAGAAATCGTTTTCCTGCCTTGCAGTCATATCGCCCACGACTTCGGTAATAGCCTGCTGCGCGGTCACGATAAGCCATGCCTGGCCCTTACATTTCGTATTCAGGCTTTCGGCAATGGTCTGGAGGTTCGTCATCAGCTTGACGTTATCGGCAATGTACTGCCCGACCTCATCGACAAAGAAGTTCAGCCGGAAATTTGGTACTTGCCGGTCGAGCCAAGCCTTAACCATGTTGGCGAAGTCTTCAATAGAGACCCGCGTATCCCGCCGGTACTGTGAAAGGATATCTTTTGCATCAGCCGCGTCCGCGCCGGTGGCCCGCGCAAAGGCCGCAGCGATGTTGCGGCTCTCCAGCAGCGCTTCCTCCCGGCCACGCGTCTCCCAGGGCTTTCCTGAGAGTTCCAAGAACGCTGCCTTGAACGCGGCGAACTGACCACGCTCATCGAGTTGTCTTTCAAATTGCGCAATGTGCGGCTGCTTGCCGTAATAGCCGCACATCTCGTCAAAAACCTTCTGGAAGACCGAAAGCAATGCGTCGACGTCGTTCTTCGAGATAACGTCCGCTTTCTGATCTATATTGAAAAGAATAGATTTTGAGGGGAGCGACACCGCCTTGCGCAGTGCGCCAATTAGCATCGGTTCACCCTTCAGCTTTTCCGCAAATATATCAAACGCCCTGATGCCATCGACTTCGCGGTTTTCCAGTAAGAGAGCCAGCATTTTCAGCAGGTGTGATTTTCCCGAGCCGAAGAACCCAGAAATCCAAACGCCATTTGAGTTCTGATAGTTGTTGTAGGCATCCAGGAACTGCTCAAGACGCTGCCCAATTTCGCCAGTAATCACATACTCGTCGAGCTCGATCCGGAGGCTCGCCTCGTCATCCGCCTTGATGACGCCGTCAATCGCGCGGTCAACGGGCTTCTCAAATATTTCGCGCATCGCGATTGCCATCGGATCAAACCTCGTAATTCAGGATGTTGAAGGCTCGATAGTACTTGTCGTCGTGCAGCCGCCCAAACAAATCAAGCGAAGCTCCGGTCGCAAGTGCATGGGTGTAACTGCCGGGGAAGAACAAGACGGTTGGCTTATCCTTCGCGGTGCTCTGGAGATTGTTCAGCACGCTGTGGGACCGAATGTAAGGATAAACCTCACCTACCCCGGACAGGAAGATAACATCATGTGGTGCAGCTTCGATGGCATCGCCAATCTTAGGGATCAGGTTAGCTTCGGGATCCAGGACGGATTGGAGGAGTTCTCTGATCTCGCCTTTGTCGCTTTCTTGTTCGATCTCAAGGATCTGCTTGAGAATGCCACGCTCTTCTAGAATACCCAGAGAAAGATCGTATAGGCTTAAGTCCAAAACAGCGATTCCAGTATGCGTGATCCGGGTTACCAGATCCAGGCGGTCATCAACCATCGACAGCCCTTCTTCTGCTGGGTAGGGGCAGATGAAGAAAGGAACCTCATTGCCAAGGCCCTGCTTGGTCAGGAACCGCTGGCTGGTAACGACCTTGAATAGATGTTCTGCCCGCTCTTTGCGGCTGGTAGGCCTTCTCATGCAGTGCCTCCATTTCGGCTTAATCCTGGAAACAAGATGATCTCCCGCGAATTCTTCGTTGCCAATATCGCCTTGAGCCGAGGCGAGACATAGGCTGAGAGGATCCGGTTATCCTCCGTGATAACGCTTGCCTCGCGCATCATCCGGAACAGTACCTGCCGAAGCTTTGCGCGGGTCATCGCACTGATGGCATTAAGACCTTCATCCCACTCTGCTTTCGCGGCGAATAGGACGTCGAAGCTTTCCAACGGTAGATCGAGTTGAAACGACAGGAAGCGCTCATGGATGACCTCCGTCGCAAACTCACGGACAAACCTATAGGCTCTGCAGGTGGCGAGCCACAACAGTGCCTTTTGGTCCTGACGATCGGCGCCCTCAATTAGGTAGTCGAGCTCGTCTTCGTCCAAGGTTGAAATACGATTCACGATTTCCCGAAGTGTTCTGCGGCGTGACGCTACCTTGGGGAGAGACGTGATTCCGCCCTCCAGAGCGCGCTCGAGGGTAGCATCCCAGGCTTCAGATCGTGCGTGCAGTCGAGCGACCTCGACGCTTTCGTTTAGAAGCAGGCCGCCGACAGCGAATGACATCTTGTAAGGTTCGAGTTCCACGCTGCTCATTGGGCGCGGCTTACATCTTCAAGATGGACTACATCGCGGTTCAGGAGCACAATTTGCTGATCCTGCGCGCGCCGTGCTGCAGGATCAGTATCCAGACCCAGCCGTCTGAGCGCATAGAAAAGAGGCGCCTTCCGAACTGGTATGCCGGTCCTCCCGCTGCGCATGCCGGAGTCCATGCCGGTGACCTTCTTTTGCGAATCGCAAAAACCATGGCTCCGTCCGATCCCCACGATCACGTGCTCATTCCAATCCGAATCTCCGGCAGCAGATACCTTGCGCTCTCTCACCGCGCGGGAATCATTTATCGGCGACAGCAGAACATTTTTGACGTTCCGGCCACTAAGGTAGGATGCACGTGTTTGGCAGGGGAACTCGTGCCGATGTTCGATGTCCCATCGATGATCAGCTTTCACTGGCGCCACGAACATGCTCCCGGTAATCTCAACGTCATAGGGCGACGCTAACATAATCTTGTAACGTCCGCGGAATCTATCCGAATGATCCTGGCACTTCAACGTTAAAACGGGCAGGGATTGCCATCGTTCTTGTCGGGGTGGGGCAGCAAGATCATTCATATTGGGATAAGCGTAATAGGGAGATGCTGATGAAGGCCGATGCTCGCTAGGCAAGATGGGTGCATCTGGCCAATGCAAGCGTTTCCGGGATTCGGCAAAGGTCCTCGTCTTTATGATAAACCATATCCCGCTGCGGAGGTGACGGAGCGGTGCCCCTGTGTGACAGTATAATCTTCGGTAGTTAGCCCATTTTGCACTTGACTTTTAGGGGTCTTTTTGGATAGCAGCACTCTCATGATGGTACCGTCCACATTGTTTGCGTTCGCATGGTCAACGTTTTGCGCTGACTGGTCGCTGCCTCATTTCCGGATATCCGCGCAACGCAAATGAGGGCTGCCCGTTAGGGTTTTTGCCTCTCATGCTTCGCTGTTTTTCGCTGGCGCAGGAAGTGCGCCCGGCCTTGTCAAACGCGGTTACCAAAATGAAGTCAAAACCCCAGCGGTCCGTGAAGTCCGCGTCTAGGCGGATGTCCGCAGACATCGTGCGCGCGCCTTCGAACTGTCAGCTCAGCGAACGAGACGAAGCCTCCCACAGCGTCCCACGAGCCGACTCGGCGTTGGGCGACGCCTTAGCGCGACGCATCCTGGCCGAAGAGCCCGAATTGGTAGAAAAGTTACGCAGCGGGTTCGCCGCTGTGGTTATCGCTGTGCCAAACGCAGACATGGTTCTGCCTCTGGGTGATGGTCTGCGGCGCGCAGTTTTCGCAGACTGCCCAAACACAGACGCAGCCGATAGGTGGGTTCCATACTTTCGCGACGGGCGACTACGAACTGATCGTGCAGATCACGGAAATGAGGCGGTGAGGCACGCATTGGCCAGGGGTAATCCGATTGTGGGAATCAGCCCCGCACCAAAACGGCACCTGCCTGCGGATTTGTGCCGTATCGCAGAATATCGTCTGCATGCGCCTGCCATCAGCGCGGAGATCGTATCTGAGGTTGCAGTAGCCGTCACCGGGCGCGCTCCTGCGAAGCCGCTTGAGCACGAGATCGCTTGTCGGGTCTCGCAAGTGGATTTGGCGCTGGCGGTTCGGCGAGACGGTGATCCGAATGGCTTCATCGACCGTGTCCGAGACCTAGTCATGACACAGCCAACCGAGCCTACCCCAAGGTTGGCTGAATTGTGCGGCATGGACAGCGTCGTCGATTGGGGTCACGCACTGGCGCGGGATATCTCTCTGTATAAGCAGGGACGAATTTCATGGCGCGATGTTGACCGTGGAGTTCTTTTGTCAGGGCCGCCCGGCGTGGGCAAGACCACAGCTGCCCGAGCGGTTGCAGCGACCTGTGGCGTGCCTATTTTTCAGGGTAGCTTTGCGGTGTGGCAGGCAGCAGGAAGTCTCGACGCCATGCTGCGAGCCATGATCGAAACCTTCAATACAGCACGCCAGCATACACCCTGCATTGTTCTCGTGGATGAAGTAGATTCGGCCGGTGATCGGAGGAGTATGGAAGGCCGCAATGTGGGGTATGAAACTCAAGTTTTGAATGCATTTCTTGAGCAACTCGATGGTCTAGAGGGGCGCGAGGGGGTGGTAGTCATTGGCACAACAAACTACCCCGAGCGCGTTGACGCCGCACTGCGTCGGCCGGGGCGACTTGATCGAGAAATTCGGCTCGGTCTGCCGGACGCTGCGGCGCTCACAGGCATTCTCAGGTTCCATCTGGGTAGCGATCTCGATGGGCAAGATCTCCGGCGCGTAGCCAACTTCGCGTTTGGGTCAAGCCCGGCCGTGGCAGAACGGATCGTGCGGGATGCGCGGCGTCGCGCTCGATTTGAAGATCGTCCGATGATCGAAGCCGATCTGCTGTCTGCAATTCGGGCAGGTCAGCCCACACTGCCTCCGGAAGTGAGGAAGCGGGTAGCGATCCACGAAGTCGGGCACGCCCTGGTAGCAGCTCTGGACGGTAGTGGCGTCGTGCAGCGGGTTAGCTTGCTAGTCACGCGATTCGCTAGCGGCGAGGTCAACGCTAGTGATTTGCCGTGCCTCACCCATCAGGATATCGAAAGGCGACTGATGGTTATCCTGGCCGGACGCGCGGCCGAGGAGGTTGTACTCGGTTCCCCATCCGCACTGGCGGGCGGCGACGTGGGCAGCGATTTGTACAAAGCGACGTCTGTGGCGGTGGCAGCGTTAATGTCGCAGGGCATGCGAAAGGGCGGTGGCAGCATGCTTTGGACTGGCCGCATTGAAGCCATGCAACTCGTGAGCGCATTTGCTGCGGATGGCCGTCTGCGGCGCGATGTAAACAAAAACCTCGAAAGAGCGTACGCTCGCGCCAAGCAGGCCATCAGG
Source organism: Roseomonas sp. (assembly GCA_044356015.1). Taxonomy (GTDB): domain Bacteria; phylum Pseudomonadota; class Alphaproteobacteria; order Acetobacterales; family Acetobacteraceae; genus Neoroseomonas. Next base: position 451 of record JBIKXA010000008.1, on the reverse strand, counting down.
AGTAACCGCGCAGCATTCGATCAGATCTGCGAGTTGCTATTGCAGCATGAGGTAATCGCCGGGGATGAGGTGGATGCCATGGTTGCTAGATGGCGAGAAAGTCCAGGATGAGGGGGCTGGGGGCTCACTCTCACGTGGTCGCGCCAGCCCCCATAAATACCCCGCGCCCTACTGAGCCAGGCGAAAAAGCGTTGCAAGGAAGACCACGATCTGAGAGACTGGCCTAGTCCGCGAATAGTACGCACCAAATTAAGGTAGTTTGATATGCTAATGAAGATTAGCTAAACCATTGATTTAATTGGTGTCCCCGGCGAGATTCGAACTCACGGCCCCCAGATTAGGAATCTGATGCTCTATCCTGCTGAGCTACGGGGACATCCGAAGTTTTCATACCGCAAATCAGCGCGTCAGGAAACGCCAAACCGCCTTACCGCCGCCGAAACCGTTCCAC
>JBIKXA010000249.1:0-3865 GCA_044356015.1 Roseomonas sp. | reverse complement strand
CGCCAATGCCTTGTGCCGCCTGCAACATCTCCGCCGTCAGGCCCGCCGCCTGATCCCAGGTGCGTTCGCGCGATGCCGTGGCATCAATGGCGAAGATCAGCCGCGCCACCGTCGCGGGCGCAGTGCGTAGCGCCGGCACGCGCGCCGCCTGATCCAGAAAGGCGGCCACGGCTGCAGACGGGGCGCGCGGGGCGGGGGGCTTGTTCATGGCGGGAGATGTGGGGGCGAGGGGCTGAAGATGGAAGCCGTCTTCACCCCGCCCTATTCGCCTGAGCATTCTCCGAAGAGCCTGATGATTCCAGTTGGCTCGAAGAGGCCTCAATTCATTGGATCTCCGTTCTAAGTCCGGAGTAGGCCTCAAGCACGCCTTCCGGCATTGATCGCGCCCGCCGGCGCCAGCGAAGAGCCCCCAGGCTTTGCTCCACGTGATCTGGACAAGCCGTCGCGCACCGCCTTGATCTTTGAACACGAGTTATGGTCCGGCTTGCGGGGCAGTGCCCTGGTGATCGGCTTCATGAGGAATAAAGCGAAGGCCAGGAAGCGCAGTACCCCACTGCCTGCCCCGGACTTTCGGTGAGTAATCCGCAGACAGCGGATGCTGCACTGGTCGCGCGCGCTATTGATGAAGAGGCGGGGGCGAGGCAGCGTTAGGGCCGATCACGTTCAGATGGCATGATCTGAACGAGTAAAAATGCTTGAAGAGCAAGGATGGTGAGCAGGTTTCGTGAACCCATGTGAACGCAACACGTTCCAGCGCCCAAGGCACGACCACCGATCTTGATGCTCTTGAACCTCGCGCCCATCCGGTTCGCCACCCAAAGTCTGTGAGTTTCACATGTTTGAAATTAAGCGATGGGTTGACTTCGCCTTCGAAAGGACATTCCTTCGTCGCAATTTTAATTTGGAGAAAAAGCATATGCTCCCGCGTTTGGCTGCCGAGCTTTTCGGCACTCTTTGGCTTGTACTTGGTGGCTGCGGTGCCGCCGTCTTGACCGCGACATTTCCCCAAGTGGGCATCGGCATTCTTGGCGTTTCATTCGCCTTCGGCCTCACGGTGCTGACCATGGCCTATGCGGTTGGTCATGTTTCGGGGGGACATTTCAACCCGGCCGTGACCTTGGGCCTGGTCGCCGGTGGCCGCTTTAAATCCGCCGAAGCCGTGCCGTATATCATTGCCCAGGTGATTGGCGCCATTCTGGGGGCGGCGATCCTTTACGTGATTGCCACAGGCAATGGCAGCGCGCCCCTGAATGGTGGTTTTGCGGCGAATGGGTATGGCGCGCATTCCCCCGGCAAATATGCGCTGATGTCAGCCTTCATCTGTGAAGTGGTGATGACCTTCTTCTTCCTGATTATCATTCTGGGAGCAACCCATCGCAAGGCTGCTGCCGGTTTTGCGCCGATCGCCATTGGGCTTTCGCTTACCCTGATCCATCTGATCAGCATTCCGGTCACCAATACCTCGGTGAATCCTGCGCGCAGCACCGGACCGGCCTTGATTCTGGGCGGTTGGGCGCTGGAGCAATTGTGGCTTTTCTGGTTGGCGCCAATTCTGGGCGCTGTGCTTGCGGGCATTGTTTCCCGCCTGCTTTGGCCTCAAGAAAAAGCCTGATATTTCGGAACCCTCACGGCTTTGCCGTGAGGGTCTTACTTGATCCCGCCAACATTGGCTGCGCCACCCGGCGCGACCGGAAAGGCCGCGAGGCTTTTCTCCACCAGATTGGGCAAGCCTTCGCGCAATTCATCAATTTTCGGACGATCCTGCGCCACACAGGCTTCTTCAAGCGAAGACGCAATGGAACGCAAGGCCGCAGCGCCAAAAGTGCCGGCGGCGGATTTCAGCCCATGGGCCTCTTCCTCGATCACGCCAACATCATCGGTTGCGGTCAGCCGCGCGACACGCGCGCGGGTTTCTTCGGCGAATACACCAATCAGGCGCGGCAGGCGCCCAGGGCCCACAGCCGCGCGCAATTCCTGCAAGGTGGTATGGTCAATCAGGGTCGGGCCGGCGGGATCAGGTTCATCACTGGCAACCCGCGGCCGGCGCGGGCGGCTTTCCAGCATGTCCGACACGGCTGAAAGCAGCGCGGTCAAATCCATGGGTTTGGCGACATGCGCATCCATGCCGGCGGCAAGGCAGCGCGCTACCTCATCAGGCATGGCGGCGGCGGTCATGGCAATGATCGGCACGCGCCCCGCGGCACCTTCCAGGCCACGGATCGCTGCCGTTGCGGCAAAACCATCCATGCGCGGCATGCGCACATCCATCAGCACCAGATCATAAGCGGCTGTGCGCGCGGCGCCGAGTGCTTCTTCGCCATCGCGCGCCAAATCCACGGCATAGCCGGCCTTGCGCAGAATGGCGGCGGCGACAAGCTGATTTGCTTCGCCATCTTCCGCAATCAGGATGCGCCCGCGTGCCCCCGGCAAGGGTTTTGCCAGCGCGGGTTTCGGCAATAGCGTGCTTGGCGGGCGGCCCGATTCCGCAATCGGGCGCAGCGGAATCTCGAAGGAAAAGGTGGAACCCTTGCCAGGCGTGGAAGCCAGCACAATCCTCCCGCCCATCAGCCCCACCAGCCGCTTGCAGATCATGAGGCCGAGGCCAGAACCACCATAGCGCCGCGCGGTTTCCGGCCCGCCTTGCGCGAAACGCCCGAATAGCCGCGCCTGCACCTCGGGCGGCATGCCGATGCCGGTATCGGCCACCGCAAAGCGCACCAGATTTGCATTTTCGGTGCGCTCCACACGAATGCCAACGCCACCAACGGCGGTGAATTTCACCGCATTATCGGCCAAGTTCAGCAGCACCTGGCGCAGCCTGCGCGCATCGCCAATCACGCGCGCGGGCAAAAGCGGATCAATGCTGGCCGAAAGGCGAATGCCCTTTTCCGCCACAGCCGGGGCCAGAAGATCAAGCACTTCGGCAACCGGAGCCGCCAGATCGAAGGCTTCTTCCTCAATCGCCAAATGTCCCGCTTCAATGCGCGACAGATCGAGCATTTCATTGACGGTCGCGAGCAGCAATTCACCGCAGCGCCGCGCGGTTTCCGCATAGGCGTGCTGTTCGGCATCCAGCGTCGTGTCCAACAGCAAGGAAATGGTGCCCATCACGCCATTCATCGGCGTGCGGATTTCATGGCTCATGAAGGCCAGGAAATCGCTTTTCTCGGCATTGGCGCGTTCCGCCGCACGGCGGGCACGTTCCGCATCGCGGGCGAATTGCTCACGTGCGGACACATCATGCTGAATGCCGAAAATATAGCGCACTTCGCCATCATCACCGAAAATCGGCGACAAATGCAGTTCATTGACGAAACGCGATCCATCCTTGCGGTGATTGACGATTTCAACATCCAGCGGCTTGCCGGTTTCAATCGCCTCCCGAATCGCACGTATATGGCGCGGATTGGTGCCTGGGCCTTGCAGGAAACGGCAATTGCGTCCGATCACTTCATCTTCCGGATAGCCGGTGATGCGATAGAAGGCAGGATTGGCGTAAATGATTGGGCAATCAGGCAGGTTCGGATCGCAGATCACAATGCCCGTCGGCGTCGCAAGCACAGCAGCACTCAGCACACCCTGCAAGGGCGTCGGCAGTTGGGCCGCGAGGCTACTCGTTGTAGGAGACGAGCGCTTCGAATGGGACATCGAGCTTCTTCCTCCCGTTCAGAAACGAAAGTTCAATCAACGCGGCGGCGGCTGGCACCACGGCGCCCGCTTGGCGCAACAGGCCGATTCCCGCAGCCAAAGTGCCGCCGGTGGCCAGCAGATCATCCAAAATCACCACGCGTTGGCCGGGGCTCACGGCATCGGCCTGCATTTCAATCCGGTCCGTGCCGTATTCCAAAGCGTAATCAAGGCCGAT
>JBIKXA010000101.1:0-13413 GCA_044356015.1 Roseomonas sp. | reverse complement strand
TTCCCCGGCTGTAGTATTCGCCTTGCATGCGTGCCAGCCATCCGGAAAGCCCCTGCGCGGCAAGGGCGTCGCTGGTAGCCTTCACTTGTGCCTCGCTCGGCTCGCTGCGCCCGAGGGAGACATGCCGCCCATCGGTGCCCAGTACGATCCATCGGGTTTCAGTTTCTGCCTTCATCGTCACTCTCCGTCTTGCGTGACGGACGCTTCGCGCTGTGTTTCGCGCGAGCCAAGGCAATAAAGCGCCAGGGATCGCGATGATCCCTGGGCTATGCGTTGATAATCCAAACTGTGGCTGCGCAGCTTTATTCAGCTACGCGGTAGACGGTGTATGACCCCTTGGCGCCCTGCTTGTTCGGGCCGACTTGGCGAATGCGCTCCGCAATCTCCACCGTGATTCCCTGGCGCTTCTTTAGGCCCGCGAAAAATCCGCGCACCATATGCTGCGCCCAGCCGGTAGGTGAAGGGGGCGACTACACCGGCGGCGAACTGGTCGTTCGCATGATCGAAACCGGCGTCGAGACGCGCATTCCAGGAGACTTCCATGCGCCTTCGTCTTGCCCTGAGCCAAATATCGGCCCGCCTAATACTTGCGGCTTTAATGCTGTTTGCCCTGCTCCTTCTTGGCCGACCGGCTTTGACCCATGAGGGTCATGACCACGGCGCTGCACCCGAACCGGTGGCGACTGCCTTGCCGCGGACCGAGGCGCATAGTGACCTATTCGAAATTGTTGCCATCCTGCAGCCGGGTGGAGCGCTCAGCATCACTCTCGATCGCTACGCCGATAACAGTCCCCTCGATGGCTCCGTGACCCTGGCCCTGGACGGCCAGGAGGTGGCAGCCGAGCGGCTGGGTATCGGCCTCTTGGTGGCGCGGCATCCGCACCTAGAAAGGCCCGGTCGGCTCGATCTCGTCTTCACTGTCACAGCGGGGGAGGACATGGACCTGCTGACCGCGACACTGGAAGTCCCCGCAGCGGCAGCGGCTTCCGGAAAGAGGGTTGAAGCCCTCACCTTACTTCGGAACAGTATTGTCCAGATCGGCATCGGAATCGGTCTGCTTATACTTGGCCTCTTGTTGGGACGGGCATCCGTCCGTCGCGCCCTCCCGCCGATGGTCGATGAGGAACCAGCTATCCGTCCTTTGGAGGCCCCATCATTCGGGAAGCCGCGTGTCGCCGCGTTGCTGCTCCTTGCGCTAACCGCCACCGCACCTGCAGCCGCCCAACAGGCGCTGGTGACCGGGGAGGCGCCGCGCCGCCTGCAGGACGGTGCCATCTTCGTCCCGAAGCCGTCATAGCGCTTGCTTGGTGTGCGCACCTTGTTGACCGAGAATGGCGAGGCCTCGGCAGCGCTGCGCATGATCGGCACCCTGGTGCCGGACCCGAATGCCTCGGGCCGGGTGCAGGCGAGCCAGAACGGGCGGCTGGAGCCAGGCGATGCCGGCTTCCCTACGCTCGGCCAAAGCGTCGAGCGCGGGCAGGTGCTCGCTTATGTCACGCCCATCAATGCCGATCACCATGCCAAGCTGCCGGGCGGCGGGTTCGGGAATATGCGTGCCGAAAATCCGATCCCAAACGGAAAGGCAGAAGCCGAAATTGCTGTCGGTTTCCGCACGCACCACCGAATGATGTACGCGATGCATATCCGGCGTCACTAATACCAAGCGCAGCGCGCGATCAAGCCAGAGCGGCAGTACAACATTGGAATGATTGAAGAGCGCAGTCGCGTTCAACAGCACTTCAAACACCAGCACCGCTTCGGCGGGCGCACCCAGCGCGACCACCGCCGCCATCTTGATGCCCATCAACATGCCGCCAAGGAGGTCACGGAGCCTCTCTGCGCCGTGGCAAATTACGTCGATGCGATGTTCAGCCAGTTTGTCGCGGTAAAACCAGCTTAACCAGCAGGCCCCCTTCAAGGGATTCGCCAAGTTCCAGGCTGCCATTGCTGGCCTGCGCAAAGCGCTGCGCAATCGCAAGGCCTAACCCAACACCTGAACCGTCGCGCGCAGGGTCAAGTTGCACAAAGGGCGCAAGTGCGCGGGCTCTAAGGAAACGGATCATGCGATCGGTCTTTTATCCTAGTATACCCAGGATACGATGATGTTCAGCCATGCGCCAGCCGTATTGGCGCTGCCCCAGCGCGCTTGTATAGGCAGAGAAAGTCGCGCCGCCGCCTGCGCTTCCCAAGCCATTCCCAAGCCCCTCTGAAGGACCACCGCGATGCGCGATTTCGATGAAAACTCAATCACGGATGCAGTACTGCAACGGCTGGCAGCGGCAGAGGATCCGCGGCTTCGTCAGGTGGCGCAAAGCCTTGTGAAGCATCTTCACGCTTTTGTCCGGGATGTCGAACCAAGCTTTGAAGAATGGCAAACGGCGATCAGCTTTCTGACCCGTATCGGGCATATGTGCGATGGCAAGCGCCAGGAATTCATCCTGCTGTCGGATACGCTTGGCGTTTCCATGCTGGTGGATGCCATCAATCACCGCATGCCAGAAGGTGCCACCCCCACCACCGTTCTTGGGCCTTTCTATGTTGATGGCGCGCCCGAATTGCCACTGGGGGCAGAGGTCGCGCATGCCATAAAGGGTGAACCGCTGCATGTCTCCGGACGCGTCATGACTGCGGGGGGCGGTCCCATCGCTGGCGCGATCTTGGATATCTGGCATTCGGATGAGGATGGATTTTATGATGTGCAGCGCGTGGACCAGGCGGGTGCCAATCTGCGCGCGCGCTTTCGCACCGATAGCGAAGGGCGCTTTCATTTCTGGACGCTGACGCCAACTTCATACCCTGTCCCGGATGATGGCCCGGTTGGGGAACTGCTGCGCGCCACCGGCCGGCACCCGATGCGCCCCGCGCATGTTCATTTCATGATTGCGGCGCCAGGGCATGAAACCCTGGTGACGCATGTTTTTGTTGCGGGCGATCCCTATTTGGATAGCGATGCTGTCTTTGGCGTGAAGCAGGAATTGATTGCCGAATTCGCGCAGCACCAACCTGGTAAAGGCCCAGATGGGCGGGAGATGGCGGGCACTTGGCGCAAACTGAATTATGATTTCGCGCTGAAGCGTATCGGCTGAACAGAAGCGCCCGGGCGTTCCTTCAACGCACCAGCGCGGTCGACAGGATCGGGAAGAAGGCAATCAGAATCAGCGCGAGGCCCATCACCACCACGAAGGGCAAGGCCCCGGCGAAGATGGTTTCAATGCTCACCTTCGGATCGGCCAGCGTCGCCTTCACAGTGAAAACCGAAATCCCAAAGGGCGGCGTCAGCAGCCCCATCTCCACCGCGATGATGGTCACAATGCCGAAATGGATCAGATCAAACCCCATGGCAGTCGCGATCGGCGCGCCAATCGGCACCATGATGAGCAGGATGGACGTACTGTCCAGGATCATCCCCATCAGCAGAATGACAATCACGAAGGCAAACAGAAAGCCGTAAGGCCCAAGCCCCAGATGTTCCACGAAATCGCCAATGGCATTGGGCACACCCGCCATGGACAGCATGCGCGAATAAAGCCCCGCCGCGATCAGCAGGAACAGAATAGCAGCCGAAACCAGGCCGGTTTCTCGCAAGACGCGCCAGAATTTCGCGGCATCCAAGCGGCGCCGTACCAGCGCAATCAGCAAGGCACCCGCTGCGCCCACTGCGCCCGCTTCGGTCGGCGTGAAGAAGCCCGTGTAAAGCCCACCCAGGATCAGCACCACAAGCAAAAAGATGGGCAGGGATTTGCCCAGCATTTCCGCCGGGCCCATCAGTTTTTCGTCAGCCATTTCCGTGGATGGTGATTGGCTCATGATGCGCTGCGGCGCGAAGCTCGCATAGCACCAGATCATGACGGCAAAGCCCATCGCGATGATGATGCCAGGAATGGCGCCGGCGATGAACATCGAACCAATCGAAACTTCAGCCAGCACGCCATAGACGATCATCAATAGCGATGGTGGTATCAGCATGCCAAGGATGCTGCTGCCGGCCACAGTGCCCGCCGCGAAGCGCATGGAGTAGCCGTGCCGCACCATTTCAGGCACCGCGACCTTGGTGAAAACCGCCGCCGAGGCGATGGAAACGCCCGTTACCGCCGCAAATACCGCATTGGCACCGACGGTCGCGATGCCAAGGCCGCCCTTGACGCGTCGGAGCAGGTTCTGCGCGACATCGAATGTGTCCTTGCCGACGTCAGAAATACTGACCAGTAATCCCATCAGCACAAAAAGCGGGATGGTCGCAAACAGATAATCCTGAATGCCGGAATAAGTCGCCAAGGCTGTAAAGCGAAAGGCGAGATCGGGGTTCTCGCGGATCAGCCAAACGCCAATGGCACCGGTTGAAATCAGCGTAATGCCGATGGGCAGCCCAATGATGATCAGCGTCACCATCAGCCCGATCAGCGCAAAGCCAAGGGAAGTATCATCCATTGCGGGTCAGCATCCCGCGCAGTTCCGCCACAAACACCGCCAGATAGGCGATGCCTCCCGCCACGCCGCCCAGCACAATCAGGCCACGAAACGGCCAGGTCGGCACGGTGAAAAGCCCCTGAACGCCAAAGAACTCGCGAAGGTTGATGGAATTCCACATGCCCGGCCAAGCGGCTTGCGCGATGAAGAACATGACCAGGGCGCCGATCAGGAAAAACAGCGCTTCAACCCCGCGCCCAAAACGCGGCGCCCAAGTGAGCACTCGCTGGATCAGGAAATCCGCACGCGTCATGCGCCGATGATAAATGGTGGCGCCAATCTGCAGAAAGACGATGCCCACCACCGAATGCGCGGCGATTTCCGCAACACCGGTGATGGGTGCATTCAGGAAGGATCGACCAATGACATCGGCACAGATCAACAGCATCAGCCCAAAGGTCCAGATGGTGCCAATGGCGGCGAGGCCATCAAGCAGCATCTGGATTGGGCCTGAGTTCTGCGCGGGTGCGGCGCTATCCAGCGCCGCCATATCAATGTCATCGGCCAAGTTGGTGCGCCTTTCTTATCAGGCAGAAACTTCGCGATCCCAATTGCGCCCAGGCGTCTGGCCTGCAGCGCGAATGGCCGCGAAGTAGGCGTTCAGCACATCCCGCGCCGCGGGGCCAGAGCTATCCACCCAAGTCCGCGCGATATTCGGCAAGCCGCGGATCCAACGCTCACGCTCTGCCGCCGGCAGGGTGCTGATGATGGCGCCTTGGCGGGTCATTTCCGTCTCAGCCGCGGCAATACGCGCCGACACATCGCGAATGTGCGCCTGCGTGGTGGCCTTGCCCGCATCCGTCATGGCGCGGCGCACGCCTTCCGGCCAACGGTCAAAGCGCTGCTTGTTCGCCGCAATGCCACCGACATACATCGCGCCCACATCGCATTTCGTGATATAGCGCGCCACTTCATGCACGCGCGTCGGCAAAATACCGACAAAGAAGGAAAGCGCGCCTTCGGAAACGCCAGTCTGGATATCGGTGTAATAAGTGGTGAGCGCGCCATCCACCGGCGTCGCACCCGTGCCAGTCAGCCAATTGGCGCTGGTGCCAGGTGCCGAGATTTTGCGATTGCGCAAATCATCCAGGCTGCGCACCGGGAAGTTCGACCAGATGTGATAGGTATCCGTGATGTAGGAGCTCAGCGGCACCATATTGAGGCCATTCCAATTCTGGCGAATGGCCGGCACATTTTCATTCATGGCTTCGAAGGTATTGGCAACAAGGGCATGATCGCCTGTCGCGAATGGCGTAAAATAGGTCACGTTCTGCAGCGGCATGGTGCTGCCTTCCCAGAGCGTACCCACATAGCCGATATCGGTGATGTTATCGCGCACAGCCTCCATCGTGTCCTGGAAGCGATACAGCGTACCACCATAGGCTTCACGCCAATTGATGCGGTGGGTATTGCCGCCATCGCGCAGCAGCTTATCCACCTCCGGCTGGAAGACATTCTTCATCATCGCAACCCAGAAATTCGCGACCGGATGGCTGGAAGCGATGGTGATATTCAGCGCGGTTTGTGCGCGGCTATGGATGGAAAACAAGGGCAGCGCAGAGGCACCCAGGATCAGGCTCCGTCGAAGGGTGGTCATTCCAATTCTCCCTGTTGTGGCGTTTTGTGAACGCTGTTGTTGAGGTGTCAGGCGATGGTACCAAGCGCGCGCAGAATGCGTTCTGGCGTGAAGGGTTGTTCATGCACGCGGGCGTTCAAGGGCCTCAGCGCATCATTGATGGCATTCATAATGGCCGCCGGCGCGCCGGCGGTGCCAGCCTCACCAGCGCCCTTGGCACCAAGCAAGGATTCGCGGGTTGGCGTTTCCACATGCCCCACATGGATTTCCGGCATTTCCGCCGACATGGGCACAAGATAATCCGCAAGCGTCGTGGTCAGCAGATTGCCTTCGGAATCATAGACGCAATGTTCGTAAAGTGCGCCGCCTATGCCCTGAACAATGCCGCCGCGCACCTGTTCATCCACCAGCATGGGATTCACAACACGGCCGCAATCTTCCACGCACCAGTGTTCTAACAGCTTCACCATGCCAGTGGCGGCATCTACTTCAACCCAGCTCGCCTGAATGCCATTGGTGAAGGCGAAGGGGTATTCCTTGGTGATGAAGTGGCGCGTTTGCACCAATTCGCGCTGCAAATCCTTGGGCAAGGTATCACCCCGGAAATAGACGATGCGGCCCAATTCAAACAGCGTCATGCGCGGCTTGCCACTGGCCTTATCCGTGATTTCGCCCATGGCGATATCAAGTGTTTCTGGAGCCGCTTGCAGCATGGCGCCGGCCACTTCCAGAATTTGCTGTTTCAACGCAATTGCGGATTGCAGCGCAGCTTCCCCGCCAATGCCAGCACCTCGGCACGCCCAGGTGCCACCGCCATATGGCGTTGTTTGCGTATCGCCCGTGATGATCTTCACGCGATTGACCGGCACGCCGACGCCATGCGCCACGATCTGCGCCAGGATCGCCTCGGTCCCCTGGCCCTGTTCGGTGACGCCAGAGGAAGCCACAATGGACCCATCCGGGTCCATGCGCACCGTACATCCATCCTGCGCTGAAATGCGTGCGCCACCAATGCCATACATGAAGGGTGATGGATTAGTGAGTTCAATGAAGGAAGCAAAGCCAATGCCGCGATAGACGCCGCGCTGGCGTGCTTCCGCCTGATCCGCGCGAATGCGGTCCAACGGCAACATATCCAGCAACTTGTTCAGCGATGCGTGATGCGACAGCCCTTCAAAGCGCATCCCCGGCGGAGAGGTATAGGGATAGGCGTCATCGCGAATAAAGTTACGCCGACGCAGCTCCACCGGGTCCATGCCCAGCGCCTCAGCGGCCAAATCCATCAGCCCTTCCGTTACCGCTGTGGCGATTGGGTGACCGACCGCGCGGTATTGGCAGGTAGGTGTTTTGTTCTGCAGAACCACCGTAGTGGTGCAGCGGTAATTCTTGAAATCATATGGCCCGCCGCAAAGATTGACGACCTGATTACCCTCGATCGCGCTGGTGCGCGGATAGACGGAATAGGGGCCGATCCCGGTCAGATCATCAATGTCAAAGGCCAGCACGCGGCCTTCCGCATCCACCGCAAGCCGCCCATTAATGCGATGATCGCGCGCATGGATATCGCTTACGAAGGATTCAAAACGGTCTGCCACGAATTTCACCGGGCGGCCCATGATACGCGCCATGGCGGCAACAGCGATCTCATCCGGATAGACATGGACCTTGATGCCGAAGCTACCGCCGACATCCTTGCAAATCACGCGGACATCGCCTTCTTTCATGCGAAGCTGCTTGGCAAAGACGCCCTGCATCATATGCGGCGCCTGGGTGGAATGATACACGGTGAGTGTTTCATCCGCCGGGTTGTAATCCGCAATGATGGAGCGCGGTTCCAGCGTAACACCGGTATGGCGCCCGGTGACGAAGTGCGCCTCCACCACCTTATGCGCGGCCGCGAAAGCCGCGGCGATATCGCCGCTTTCAGCCGTGCGGGTGAAGACAAGATTATCGCCCAGTTCCGGATGGATCACGACTGCGCCGGCGGCGAGTGCTGTCTCCATATCGGTCTGCGCAGCCAAAGCTTCGAATTCGATATCCAGCGCGGCCACACCATCTTCGGCCGCCGCGCGGCTTTCCGCGACAACTGCAACAATCGGCTCACCCTGCCAGGTGGCGCGGTTGAGCGGCAGCGGATACTGCGGCGCGGATTTCATGCCCTTCAAATGGTCAAGCGTCGCCACCCAGGGATCGCATATCTTCGCCAGATCATGGCCCGTGAAGACGCGGATCACGCCCGGCACCGCCTTGGCGCGCGCCGTATCAATGGCACTGAATTTCGCATGCGCATGGGGGCTACGCAGAAAAGCCGCATGCAGTATGCGCGGTAAGGTAACATCATCCGTATAGGTCGCGCGCCCCTGCACTAGTTTTGGCACATTCGGGCGCGGCACGGATCGCCCGATATAGGAATTGGGTAAATCCTCGCGCGACAGGCCGATGGAAGCGGGCGTGATCTCATTCATGGCTTTGCACTCCTGGAGCGCAATGTGTCTTCAACTGCATCCACTATGGCCTGATAGCCGGTGCAACGGCAGTAATTCCCTGAGAGGTATTCGCGGATTTCCCCCCGTTTCGGGGTGCCGCCTTCGGCCAGCAATTCTGCCGCGGTCATCACCATGCCAGGCGTGCAAAAGCCGCATTGCGCTGCGTTGCGCGCCACGAAAGCCGCCTGTAAATCCGCGACTTCTCCACTTTCGGAGATGCCTTCAATCGTCACAACATCCGCTCCATCGAGCGAGGCAGCAAGAATCAGACATCCACGCATGATCTTGCCATTGACCCGCAAGGTGCAGGCGCCGCAAACGCCATGCTCGCAGCCGGCATGCGAACCCGTCAGGCCAAGATCAAGGCGGAGGAAATCAATCAAATGGCGGCGCGGTTCCACATGCCGTGTCACCTTCTCGCCATTCACGGTGAGCGAAATCGGGATCATGCCGCTTGTACCTTTTCGCGCAGGAAACCTTGCAAAACGCGTTCTGTCAGCACGCGCGCCAAATGGCGCTTCATTTCAGGCGGTCCGTGAAGGTCGCTTGGTGGATCGAGATCCTCAGCCAGGGCGGCTTGTGCGGCGCTGATGCTCGCCCGGTCCAGGCTACGGCCTTCCAACGCCTGTGCGGCAGCAGCAGCAACCACCGGCATCTTGCCAACGCCGAAATACACAAGGCAGGGGTCAATCACACGGCCAGCTTCAAGATGCAGCGTGGCCGCAAGCCCTGCCATGGCGTAATCGCCAGAGCGGCGAGCGATTTCCTCAATGGCGCTCAGGCGCTTGCTCAGCGGGATGTCAATAGCAGCGATGATTTCCTGCGGCTCAAGAGCGGTTTGCAGCAAATCGGTGAAGAAGCCCGCAGCCGGAATACGACGTTGGCCCTTGGCCGATGCCGTGATGATCGTTGCCTCCAGTGCCACCATGCAGGCCGGTAATTCGGCCGCAGGATCGGCATAGGCCAAGCTGCCACCAATAGTGCCGCGATTGCGAATAGCCGGATGGGCGATCAAAGGTGCCGCTGCCGCGAGCAAGGGCGCATGCGTCTTAACCAAGGGATCGCGACAGAGATCAGCATGCAACGTAAGTGCGCCAATGCGAAGCGCCTGCCCCTGCAAGGAGATACCGCGCAATTCAGGAATGCCGGTAATGTCTACCAGGATAGCGGGTTCAGAAAGGCGGAAAGCAAGTGTCGCCAATAATGTCTGGCCGCCTGCAATGATCTGCGCTGCGCTTCCACGCGTCTCCATTACGGACCAAAGCTCGGCAAGGCTCTTGGCGCGCTCATAGCCCATTGCAGGCCATTTCATGCAGGAACTCCCTGAAATTGTTTTCCAGACTTTCATCATCCCCGGGGGCCGCTTGTCAAGCTAACCTTTTGCTTTCTTTCGCGACAAAAAGGCGCTCTTGTCGAAATCACAGACATCAAGTGGGATGATGAGGCGTTTTGAATACGCCATTACCCCCTATCGCACACACGCCTCCGCTGTCTCGACCTGAGAAGTGTACACTTCAATTCATAATCTGGGAATCAGTGCCAGGGTGAATGTTTTCGCTGAAACAGGCTTGAGACCCTCAATACCTCCCACGTCACATCCTGCCTATCTCGCAGTTTCACTCGCTACAAAACACGCCAGCAAACTGGACCTGTCACGTATCTATTTCGCTCCGATTGCTTGTTTGGGCTGCTTGGCTTTCGAAGGCCAAAGGGCTTTTGCCGCCGAATGCTGAATGCCTGCGGCGCGGGTTATAGAAGCCGTTGATTTATTGGATGATGGTGGTTTCGGCTTTGCGACGGTTTTCCCAAATCCTGCGCCAGTTCAATTCGGCTTTGATGGTCTTGAAGAACGTCTCGACAGCGGCGTTGTCATGGCAATTGCCCTTGCAGTTCTTCGGCGACTGCAACCCGTGTCAGTTCAGCCATGGCAGCGACCTCCCGCCGCGCGTTGGTGAGGGTTCAGGGCGTCAGTGTGTGGCGCGGTGGCACGCTGCGCGGTATGCGGTCAGGGCGGCTTGCCAGTCAACGTCATGCGCAATGCCGATGCGCTGCAGGGGTTCGAGCGTTACCTTGCGCCGGCTGTAGTATTCGCCCTGCATGCGCGCGAGCCATCCGGAAAGCCCCTGCGCGGCAAGGGCGTCGTTCGCGGTCGCTATCTCTGTCGCGCTTGGCTCGGCGCGGCCGAGGGAAACGTGCCGACCATCGGTGCCCAAGACCATCCAGCGAGTTTCAGTTTCTGTATGCATCGTCACTCTCCGTCTTGCGTGACGGACGCTTCGCGCTGTGTTTCGCGCGAGCCAAGGCAATAAAGCGCCAGGGATCGCGATGATCCCTGGGCTATGCGCTGATAATCCAAACTGTGGCTGTGCAGCTTCATTCCGCTACGCGGTAGACGGTGTATGACCCTTTGGCGCCCTGCTTGTTTGGCCCCACTTGGCGGATGCGCTCGGCAATCTCCACCGTGATGCCTTGGCGTTTTTTCAGCCCGGCGAAAAAGCCGCGCACCGTATGCTGCGCCCAGCCAGTGGCCTCCGCAATTTGCGCCACCGTCGCGCCCTCAGGGCGGCGGAGCATGGCTAGCACCACTTCCTGCTTCGTGTCCTCGCGTGGCTTGCGTGGCGCGCCCGTGGCGCGCGTGCTGCGGCGTGAGAGCGCGTTGCGCAGCATGTCCATCGCGCGCGTGATCGGGTCCTGCGTGGTATTGGGCGGCGGCGTTTCCTCCCAGGCTGCGAGCAAGCGCCCGGCGGCTTCGCGCAGGTTCACGCTTCCCATGTTGGGCTCCTCGGGCGCGGGGTGGGCGGGTTGTTCCGTCACCGCGTCGTGATGCTGCGGCGTTTCGCTCCCCCCGCCCTGCGGCGCCGTGTCGCGCGCGGTGCGTCCCTCATTCGGGTCAATACCGATCGCGCGCAGCCCTTCATCCGTCACCTGGATCAGGATCGGCGTGCCATCCGCGTCCTTGCGCCAGACCATCGCCAATTGACCGCGTGGCGCGGCCACCTCAATCAGCAAGCGGCTTTTGATCAGGCTGTTCACCACCGCGCGGCAGGCAGCGACTGGCAAATGCTTGGGCGCAATTGCCAGCAATTGCGGGTGCTGCGCGCCATGGCTCAATACAATCCGCTGCGTGTCAGAAAGCTTCATCGTCTCGGTCTCCGGTTGCGGGCGCCGACCATCGGCCCCTACTGCCGGGAGCCCCGCGGGCGGACCCTGCGGGGCAGTGCGGCGCCGCCTCGCGGCGGGCTGCGCTTCAATCCTGCGCTTCGGCGGCGATGCCCTCGTTGATCACGAAGCCCGTCAGGTAGGGTAGGCCGGCGGGGATGCCCGTCTCGCGGCTGGTGCGCTGCGTAATGCGCCAGTCCATCCATTCCGCCGTGGTCTTCGCGATGGCGTCCGCCAGGCTCGCGCCGTGATGCATCTGGCTATTCACCCCATCCGCGAAGTGGCGTCCGTAGCGGCTGTCGAGGAAGGCGCGGACCGAGGCGGGATCCGTGCTTGTCGCGTTGTGGATCGCGGTGAAGGCAATCGGCCAGGCTTGCGCGGCGTGTTCGCGCATGGTGCCCCAGAAACCCCAGTCTTGGTTTTCGGTGGGAAGGATCTTGCTCATCTGTTTGTCTCCGTCATCGGCGGGGGAAATCCCCTGCGCGTGACAGACCATTCGCGCTGTGATGGGGGCTGAGCCAAGCGAAATAGAGCGTTATTTCATTGCTATGATTCAGGCGTTTTGATCATGATGTGAGGGCCAAATGGCAGCACCATTCAGCCCTCGCTTTTCCTTATTGGCTGCGCTTTTTGCTGGGCTTCGCGGCGGCTTGGCCGGCGGCGAGGCTTCTGCGAGGGAGTTGCGGATGGACGGCGCTATGCGCTGATGTTTGCACCTAAGCTGCTGAAATTACGCTGAAAGGGTGCAAACCATTTGGGGGCCGGGTGCAATCCAAGTGCAAACCTGAAGGGCCTAGGTTTGCACCTAAGTCATTGAATTCACGTCGCTATGGTGCAAACTGCAACCCATATTTTTCGCCTGGCGCTAGCGATGTCGAGCGCGACTGCCCCCCGCATACAAAATCGCCAGGAAGGAACCATGGCCTTCACCTCATCATACCGCATCGCCACAAGGATGCAGGGATTCGCATCATGGAACACTGCTCTCAGGCAGGCATGCTGAAGGCGCCGCCTCGTACCGCCTGAGACTTAAACCTCTTGGTGCATTCTGCTATCTGCCCTTGCGTCTAGCCTCGCTGCGCTGCCCCAGCGATGGACCGCTTCGTTGATGATAGCTTGTCGAAGCCAAGGATCTGAGATTTCGTTGACGTTAAAGGTTGCAACACCCTGCTCGTGCCAAACGCGCCTTTGCATGGAGTCCATGGCTGTGGCTACACATAGCGTCATCGAGATTGCCTTAGTCTGGTCTTCCTTGATGATAGTTTCGTGCGTCATGATTTTCATCCTTTCAATGGCAAAGCACAGTTTTGAATCGGTGCGTGGCCGCGGTGTGCGGATCGCACACGGTAATTGGCCTGCTTCGCAAAAGGTGAGTGTTCGCTGCCCACAAAGGGCGGGTCCGGGTTGATGTGGAAATGGGGCCGACTTGGGTCCGGGTTTGCCGAGTGAAAAACCCGCAGGCATCCGCCATGGGTCCGGGTGGTCCGGGTGGGTCCGGGTTTTTGCCCAACACCTCTTACACCCCCGTAATGCCTACCCCATGTCACGTGCATGTCGCGCGTAATGATTTTATGGGCTGATACGAAAAAGAAAATGAGATACTCGGACCACTCGGACCCACCCGGACCCAGCCAGCATTTTCGCGGCTCTTGCGGTACCGAGAGACCCTGACCCTGACCTGGACCCACCCAATCAGACCCGGACCCACGACGCGGCCGGCTCACG
>JBIKXA010000100.1:0-13417 GCA_044356015.1 Roseomonas sp. | reverse complement strand
CAGTGTTTCCTGAAAACGAGCACCAGGATAGCACCGGGCCGATCGAGGCCGAGGTGAAGTGGTATAACTCCCGTAAAGGCTTCGGCTTCGTACTGGGACCAGATGGGCAGGATGTGTTTTTTCACGCATCTGCCCTGACAGAGGCAGGCATTGAGCCGCCAGATACCGGCGACAAGCTGGTGTGCGAGATTGGGTCCGACCGGCAGGGCCGGCGCCTGATCACGCGGATCATGCAGTTGAAGAAGGGCGAAGGCGGTGGCGAAGCGCGCCCGCCACGCCGTGAATTCGGCGGCGGTGGTGGCTTTGGGGATCGTCCCCCACGCCGCGATTTCGGGGACCGTCCCCCGCGCCGTGATTTTGGGGATCGCCCCCCGCGCCGTGATTTTGGTGGCGGCGGCGGCTTTGGCGGCGGTGGCTTTGGTGATCGTCCCCCGCGTCGTGACTTTGGCGGTGGCGGCGGCTTTGGTGGCGGCGGTGGCTTTGGTGATCGCCCGCCGCGTCGTGATTTCGGGGATCGTCCCCCGCCGCGCCGCGAATTCAGTCGCGATGAAGGTGGGCCGACCTATGACATCGCCGGCACGGTCAAGTGGTTTGACCAGGTGCGTGGCTTTGGCTTCGTGACGCCGGAAGATGGCGGCCAGGATGTCTTCCTGCATTCATCGGTGCTGCAACGCGCCGGCAAGCAGGATGTGCAGCAGGGTGAAAAGGTCGCGCTTGAAGTGCGCGATGGTCAGCGCGGCCGCCAGGCCGTGAATATGAAGGACTGAAAAATCCTGCATTCTGGCCCTTCGGGCCGTGATGGCGTTCAGAAAACGAGGGGCATGTCCCCTCGTTTTTTTGTGGCGTAGTGTCACGGTCCTTGTGTCCATTTGTGATTGAGAAAGCTGAAGAAGCCAGCAACGTGTTTACCGAATTTCAATAAAAAACCCGATTTTTCAATGGTTTATTTAACCGCTTTTTCATTTCCCTCTGAGAAATTGTGGTGGTCCCGAAAATCGGGCGCAGCGAAGGGAAAATCCCATGAATCTGAATTCGGTGAACACCAATCTGGCGGCGATGACCGCGCTTCAGTCCCTGAACCGGACCAATGATGCGCTTGGTGTCGTCCAAAAACGCGTCTCCACAGGCTTTCGTGTCGCCGACGCCAAGGATGATGGCGGCGCCTTTGCGGTTGCGCAAACGGTACGGGGCGACGTTGCCGGCCTCACGGCAGCCAATGAACAATTGGGCGGCCTCAAGGGCATTGTAGATGTGACCCTGCAAGGCCTTGGGCAGGTCTCAAAGACCATGGTTGAGTTGCGCACGGTGCTGACACGTCTCGCGGACGGCACCATCAATGACGCGCAGCGCCTGCAGTATGAACAGCAATACACGCAGCTTCAGACCCAGGTGCAACGCTTCATCGAAGACGCCACCTATAATGGCCGCACGCTGCTCTCCACCGACACCGCATCGGGCGGCGGGGATATCGTATCCATTCGCAATGAAGTGGGCACCACGCTCACCATTGCGGCATTCGATGGGGCGATTGATTTCGTGGTGGCCGCGCCGCCCGCCGATGCCGCAGCCGCGCAGGTAGCGATTTCGGGCGATTGGTCGGATGTGAATGCGAACATCAACGACGCGCTCAATCGTCTTGGGGCGGATGCGCGCTATATTGACGCTCAGATCAATTATAACCGCGACAAGCTTGACGCGATTGAAGGCGGGCTTGGTGCCTTGATTGACGCCGATATTGCCAAGGAAGCCGCGCGGCTTCAGGCGCTGCAGATCAGGCAACAGCTTGGCACGCAAACGCTGTCCATCACGAACCAGGCACCTCAGGCACTGATCTCCCTGTTTGGTCGTTGATGTGAAATACTCCCTCGCCTGATCCGATTTTTTGTGCAGGTTTTTTGCGGAACACCACGGCAAGCAGGCCGTGGTGTTTTCGTCTCAAGATTACTTTGCAAAACAAAAAATTTCTGAACCGCGTGCCAAATCATGGCCCTGATTTACCAAATGTTATTTCTTTTCTGCAAAATTGGCTGACGCCCAAAATGGGTTTGCCATGAAGGAAAAATTCCGATGAGCATCAATTCCGTCATCACGAATATCGGCGCCATGACCGCGCTGCAATCGCTCAACCGCACCAATGATGCCTTGTCTCAGGTGCAAAAGCGCGTCTCCACCGGCTATCGCGTGGCTGACGCCAAGGATGATGGGGGTGCCTTTGCGGTGGCGCAAACGGTGCGCAGCGATACCGCCACCCTCACCGCGGTGAATGAGCAAATGGGCGGTCTGCGTGGCCTTGTGGATGTATCGCTGACAGCGCTTGAGCAGGTTTCAAAAACCATGATCGAAGTGCGCACAGTGCTGACCAGACTGTCTGATGGCACCATCAGCGGGGAAGCGCGCGACCAATACAACCAGCAATACGCACAGCTTCGCGCGCAGATGACGAGTTTTCTGGAGGATGCCGATTATTTCGAGAAAAACCTTCTGACCGGTGCATCACCCGCCGATGATATTGTCACGATGAGGAGCGAATCCTCGGAAACAGCCGATCTCTATACGCTGCCCGCGCTTGGTCCCAGTACGAATTTCCTGGTTGATGCGGGACCTTTTGCCACAGATGCGGATGCTCGCGCCGCTTTGGACCCGGCAACAGGAAACTTCACCGCCATCAATCAGGCGATCAATGATGCGATGAACCGGCTGGGTTCCGATGCGCGCTACATTGACGCACAGATCACTTTCAACAGCGATAAGCTCGATGCCATGGAAGGCGGCCTCGGCAATCTGATTGATGCCAATCTGGCCAAGGAATCGGCGCGCCTGCAGGCGCTGCAAATCCGCCAGCAGCTTGGCGGCCAGACGCTTTCCATCGCCAATCAGGCGCCGCAATTCCTGCTCTCACTCTTCGGCGGCCGCTGATCGGCAGGCGGTTAAACCGGGCGCTTCAGCCGAAGCGCCTTGGCCTAAGCCCGGCGTGAAACCAGCTGATCATGGAATAAATATCATAGACCGGCAGGCTGAGTGCATCTCGCAAGGCCGCCGCATAGGGCGGCATATTCGTGCATTCCAACACAATCGCCCCCACATCCGGATGGCGCGTCACCAATTCGCGCCCGGCATCCAGGATATCCTGCGTCGCGAGATCAATATCCATATCCTGCTGATCGGCGCGGATCAGGACGCGGAAAAACTCCCGCCCGCCTTCCGTGCCGACACAGGGGATATCGCGGGGCACGCCGGCGGCATCCAGATGCGCGGGGGTCAGCGATTGCTTGCTGACGGTAATGACGCCGACGCGCTTGCCGGGCGGCAAGGTCGCCTGCACCCAAGGCACCTGCATCAGTGATGATGTCGCCACCGGCACCTGCACCGCTTCCGCCAATTCGCGCTGAAAGAGCGATAGGAAGCCGCAATTGGTGGTGATCGCCTCCGCCCCCAGATGGACCAATTCCTGCGCGGCGGCGATGAAATCCGGCAATAGCCCTTTCGCACCCAGCAGCACCACTTTTTCGGGCGTCGCGCCACGCACCACGCGAAACAGCACAGGGAAGGGCCAGGTCTCGCCATTGCCCATATCGCCGGGGATGCGGGGGAAGCGCGCTTCCAGCATCAGAATGCCAAGCGGCGCGCCATAGATGGATTTGCCGCCACGCGCGATGCGCGGCGCTGAATTGGGGCTGTTCATTCCTGAAGCTTAGATGCTTAAACTGTTCCGGAACAATCCTGGGGAGTTTCAGAACATGCGCTTTCGCCTGCTTGCCGCGCTTTTCACCGGCCTAATCGCCTCTCCCGCCCTGGCGCAGGGTGAATGGCCCAATCGCCCGATCACCCTGATGGGTGGATTCCCCAATGGTGCGGGCACGGATATCTATGCGCGGCGCCTGGCGGAACCGCTTTCCCGCGCGCTTGGCCAGCCGGTGGTGGTGGATAACCGCACCGGGGCAGGCGGCAATATCGGGTCTGACTTCGTCGCGAAATCGCGGCCCGATGGCTATACCTTCTATTTCGGCACGGCGGGCACGCATGCGATCAATGCGGCGCTGTATAAGACTTTGCCTTTTGACGTGCAGCGGGATTTCACGCCCGTAGTTCTGCTCGGCGATGTGCCCAATGTCATGATCGTGAGCACGGATAAGCGCCCGCAATTCCAGAATTGCGCGCAGGTGCTGGCGGCGGCGCGGGTGCGGCCCCAGGCGGTATCCTTCGGGTCTACTGGCAATGGCGCCTCTACGCACTTGGCCGGGGTGCAATTCGCCATCGCCGCCAATCTTGACCTGCTGCATGTGCCCTATCGCGGCCAGCCGGGCGCCATGGCATCGCTGCTCGCCGGCGATACCGACCTTTTCTTCAACCAATCCGGCGCTGCCATGGGGCCGATCCGCCAGGGCCAAGTCCGCCCGCTTGCGGTGATGAGCCCGGCGCGGCTTGCTGCCCTGCCGGATGTGCCCACCGTGGCCGAGGCCTGCGGCACGCCGCCCATGGATACCAGCACCTGGTATGCGATTCTGGCCCCGGCCGGCCTGCCAGACCCGATCCTTCGGCGCATGAATTCTGAGGTGAATCGCATCATCGCCACCCCGGAATTCCGCACCTGGCTTGTGCAAGAGCAGGCCATCACGCCCCCCGCCGCGCCCAATACGCCCGAGCAATTCCGCGAAACCCTGACGCGCGACATTGCCCGCTGGGCGGAGGTGGTGCGGCGTTCCGGCGCGACCGTGGATTGAAGCGGCCCATCATCTTGCAAGCCCGGCCTGCCAGCCCTAATCGGAGGCGAAACCGGAGCAAGAATGATGGACATGCATCAATCCCAGGAAGCCCATGCCGAAATCCGTGAGGAGGTGCGCAAGCTCTGCGCCCGCTTCCCCGGCGAATATTGGCGCGAACTTGATACCCGCCGCGGCTACCCGAGCGAATTCGTCAAGGCTTTGACCGATGCCGGTTGGCTCGCGGCCCTGATCCCGGAAGAATATGGCGGGTCCGGCCTGCCGCTTTCCGCCGCCGCGGCGATCCTGGAAGAAATCCACGCGACAGGCTGCAATGCGGCGGCCTGCCACGCGCAAATGTACATCATGGGCACCATCCTGAAGCATGGCAGCCCCGAACAGAAGCAGAAGTATCTGCCGAAAATCGCCACCGGCGAATTGCGCCTGCAAGCCTTTGGTGTGACGGAGCCCACCAGCGGCACGGATACCACGAGCCTCCGCACCTTCGCGCAAAAACAGGGCGACAAGTATATCGTCAATGGCCAGAAGATCTGGACCAGCCGCGCGGAACATTCCGATCTGATGCTGCTGCTGGCACGCACCACGCCGCGTGACCAGGTCGCCAAGCGCACCGATGGGCTTTCCACCTTCATCGTGGATATGAAAAAGGCGCTCGGGAACGGGCTGACCATTCGCCCGATCCGCACCATGATGAACCATAATTCCTGCGAGGTCTTCTTCGACAATATGGAAGTCCCCGCCGAGAATATGGTCGGGCAGGAAGGCAAGGGCTTCCGCTATATCCTGGATGGCATGAATGCCGAACGCCTGCTGATCTCAGCCGAGACCATTGGTGACGCCAAGTGGTTCATCAACAAGGCCGTGGATTATTCCAAGCAGCGCGTGTTGTTTGGCCGCCCGATTGGCCAGAATCAGGGCGTGCAATTCCCGATCGCCAAGGCCTATGCCCAGATGCGCGCCGCTGAGGCGCTGATCCAAAAGGGCCTCGCCAAATTCGAAGCGGGGCTCCCCTGCGGTGAGGAAGCCAATATGGGCAAGATGCTCGGTGCGGACGCGGCCTGGGCGGCAGCGGAAGCCTGCGTGCAAACCCATGGCGGCTTCGGCTTTGCCGAGGAATACGACGTGGAGCGCAAATTCCGCGAGGCGCGGCTTTATCAGGTGGCGCCGATCAGCACCAACCTTGTCCTCAGCTATGTGGGCGAGCATGTGCTCGGCATGCCGCGGTCCTACTGATGGCATCCCAGCCGCTGAAAGGCCTGTTCGTCGTTTCGATGGAACAGGCTGTCGCCGCGCCTTATTGCGCTTCCCGCCTTGCCGATGCGGGGGCGCGCGTCATCAAGATCGAACGGCAGGAAGGCGATTTCGCCCGCGCCTATGATGCGGTGGCGAATGGGCAATCGAGCTATTTCATCTGGCTCAATCGCGGCAAGGAGAGCCTTTGCCTTGATATCAAAAAGCCGGATGACAAGGCGTTGTTGGAAAAGCTGTTGGCGAAGGCCGATATCTTCATCCAGAACCTCGCCCCCGGTGCCATGGCGCGGGCGGGGTTCGGTTCGGCGGAATTGCGCGCGCGCTATCCGCGCCTGATAACGGTGGATATTTCCGGCTATGGCGAGGAAGGCGAATACGCCGCCATGAAGGCCTATGATCTGCTGGTGCAGGCGGAAACTGGCCTCGCTTACGTCACGGGCCGGGCCGAGGGGCCGGGGCGCGTTGGGGTTTCGGCCTGTGATATCGCCTGCGGCATGCATGCCTATGCGGCGGTGTTGGAAGCGCTGATTGATCGCGGGATTACCGGCAAGGGCAAGGGGATTGCCGTATCGCTGTTTGATGGCATGGCGGATTGGATGACGGTGCCGCTGCTGCAATATGAAGGCACCGGCAAGAATCCGCCCCGCATCGGCATGGCGCATCCTTCCATCTGCCCCTATGGCGCCTTCACCACCAAGGATGGCGCGGATGTGCTGATCGCCATTCAGAATGAACGCGAATGGGCCAGCTTCTGCACCCATTTCCTGGATGAACCTGATTTGCCTGAGCGCGAGGGCTTCCGCGTCAATAATGAACGTGTGGCCAATCGCCCCATGGTGGATGGGCATATCGGCAAGATGTTCGCCGCGCTGACCCGCGATGAATGCGCCGCCAAACTCCGCCGCGCCAATACTGCCTTTGGCTTCATCAATGATTGCGGCGGCCTGCGTGATCATCCGGCGCTGAGGCGCGTGACGGTCGAAACCGAAAAAGGCCCGATCAAGGTGGGGGCACCGCCGGCGAAGCTATCGGATGGGGCGCGCAGCTTGGGGCCGGTGCCGCGGCTTGGTGAACATTCCGCGGCCATCCGTGCGGAATTTGGCTGATTGCGCTTTAGCGGGGCTGGATTTCCTTTCCGGCCTCGCCATTTTCTCCTCATCTTAAATCAACAAGGGAGATTTCCATGCAACGTCGTGATGTTCTGGGTTTGGCTGGCGCCGCTGCGCTGGCACCTTTTGCGAAGCCGGCGCTCGCGCAAGCCTGGCCAAGCGGCCCTGGCCGCATCGTGGTGCCCTTCGCCGCCGGCGGGCCCACCGATGTCCCGGCCCGTCTGCTGGCGGATGAAAAATCCAAATTCCTGCCCTCACGCCTTGTCGTGGAAAACCGGACCGGGTCGGGCGTGGTTATCGGCACGGATTTGGTGAGCAAGGCAGCGAAGGATGGGCAGACCATTCTCTACACCACCATCGCCCATGCCTGCCTGCGCGCATTGTTTGACCGCCTGCCCTTTGACCCGGTCGCGGATTTCACGCCGGCGGCCTATATCGGCCAGATCCCGATGATCATGCTGGTCCATAAGGATTTCCCGGCGCGCAATTTGCCGGAATTGATTGATCTGCTGAAGAAAAACCCCGGTAAATATGATTACGCTTCCAGCGGCAATGGCGGCGCGGTGCATTTGGCGAGCGAGCTTTTCCTGCACATGGCGGGTGGCTTGAAGTGCAATCACATTCCCTTCCGTGGGTCGTCTGCTGCCATGCCGGAAGTGCTTTCCGGGCGTATCCCGATCATGCTGGATGTCGCGGCGGCGGCGCTGCCTTACATGCAGCGCGGTGAATTGCGTGCGCTTGCCATCAGCACCAAGAACCGCATGCCCTATGCACGTGATTTGCCGACCTTCATCGAAGGCGGCGTGGCGGGGTATGAGGCCTATACGTGGCACATGGCTTTGGTGCCCGCCGGTACGCCGGCCGCGACCGTGCAGGCGATCAATGCCGCCTATAACCGCGCGCTTTCGCAGGATGCGGTCAAGAACAGGCTTGCGGAAATGACCATGGATGTCACCACCGACAGCACGCCAGAAAGTGCCGCGCGCTTCCTTGCGTCTGAGATGGCGAAGTGGGAGCCGATCATTCGCGCTGCCGGCATCAAGCCGAACTGATGTGTGGCGGGCGGGGGCAAATCCCGCCCGCTTCATCACCCAATTGAAGGATGAGGATCATGACCAAGCTGCCGGCCTCCATGAATTTCATTGACCATGGCAAGGGCGGCGGACCAGAGGTTCTGGTCCCGGCGCAAACCGCGCTCCCGGTACTGGCGGCGGATGAGGTGCTGATCCGCGTCATGGCAACGGGCGTCAATCGCCCGGATGTGGCGCAGCGCGAAGGCAGCTACCCGCCGCCACCCGGTGCCTCGCCCATTATCGGCTTGGAATGTGCTGGCGAAGTGGTGGCGGTGGGCGCTTCAGTCACGCGTTACCGCATTGGGGACCGCGTGTGTGCGCTGACCAATGGCGGCGCCTATGCGGAATATTGCGCCGCACCTGAGGCGCAAACGCTGCCCTGGCCCAAGGGTTATGACGCGCTGCACGCCGCAGCCCTGCCTGAGACCTATTTCACCGTCTGGGCCAATTTGTTCGGCCATGGGCGGCTTACGGCGGGGGAGACCGTGCTGATCCATGGCGGGTCTTCCGGCATTGGCGTGACCGCCATCCAATTGGCCAAGGCTTTCGGTGCGCGGGTCATCACCACCGCAGGTAATGCGACGAAATGCGCTGCCTGTCTGGAATTGGGCGCCGATGCCGCGATTGACTACCGCGCCCAGGATTTCGCTGAGGAAATCCAGCGCCTGACCGATGGCAAGGGCGTGAATGTGATCCTGGACATGGTGGGCGCGGATTACTTCGCGCGGAACCTGAAATCCCTGGCGCGAGATGGGCGCCTGGTGATCATTGCCTTCCTGGGTGGCTTCAAGACGGAAGCGGATTTGCGCCCCATTATGGTGAAGCGCCTGACCGTCACGGGCAGCACCATGCGCCCGCGCACCACGGCGGAGAAGGGCGAGATCGCCGCGGCCTTGGCTGCCAAGGTCTGGCCGCTGCTGGAAGCCGGCAAGGCGGGGCCGCGCATTTTCAAGACCTTCCCGCTGGCGGAAGCGGCGGCGGCGCATCGGCTGATGGAAAGCAGCGCCCATATCGGCAAGATCATGCTGAAGGTGGCGGATTAGGCGCCGCACTTGTTTTATTTGCTGCTGCTGGCGGCCTTCACCTGCGCGCTGTTGCTGTGGCGCCAGCCGCGCGGGGCGGGCAGGGCGCTGACGGCGGGCGCTGGCGTATTGTTCCTCGCGGGGGCGCTGATGCTGTTGTTGCGGCGCGGTTTTCTGCCCGGCCATGGCCCGCGCCGTTGGACGGGTAATGGGTGACGCGTCCTTTTAACCAAAAACCTGTTTTCCAACCCTCACTAAATAGGCTTGTATGGCGATAAGGGATTCGCGCTTGGGGCGAAACCCGCCAGGAATTGGGCTTGGGGGCACGCCATCACGCGATGAAATCATCGCTGCACCTTCTTGTTATGGCCATTTTGCTTTTTGGCGGTGCTTGGCCCATCACCAAGGCGGCCTTGGCCGATGCCAGCCCCATGTGGTTCGGCTTTGGGCGGGCCGGTCTTGCCACCCTGATCGCAGCGCTTTTGTTGCTGATCCTGCGGCGCTTTCATCGCCCCCGTCGAGAAGATTTGCCCACCGTGATTGCCGTCGGCGCGCTGCAATTGGGCGGTTTCTTCGTGCTTGCCCATGCCGCTGTTGCGCTGGTGGAAGCGGGGCGCACTGCGATCATTTCCGCTGTCGTGACCTATTGGCTCATCCCCTTGTCCATGCTGGTGATGGGCGAGCAGGTTTCTGCCCGACGCTGGCTGGCGGCTTTGCTTGGCCTTGCCGGCATTCTGGTCCTGGCTGGGCCCTGGGCGGTGGATTGGGCATCGCATGATCAGGTGCTGGGCCATGCCATGCTGATTCTGGCCGCGCTTCTCTGGAGCATCGCCATCATCGTCACGCGGCGCTTTCCGGCGAAGTCACCGATGTTCGATCTACTGCCCTGGGCTTTTTCCATCGGCGCGCTGGTCATTCTGCCCTTTGCACTGGTGTTGGAACCCAATGGCGGAATCGGCCCCGCTTCCTGGCCTTTCATGCTCTATATTGGGCTGATCGTGGCCCCCATCGGCACCTGGTGCGTGGTGGAGGTTGGGCGCCGCCTGCCTGGCGCGGTGGCTTCGGTCGCGTTTCTACTGGTGCCGGCCTTTGGGGTATTTGTCTCCACCCTTTGGCTGGGTGAGCCCTTTGGCTGGGATATGATGCTGGGGGGCAGCTTGATCGTGGCCTCAGTCGTTCTGGCGGCGTCGGAATAGATGCGGCTGCACGTGATTGAAGCCGGGCAGGGGGCGCCGCTGGTGCTGCTGCATGGCCTGTTTGGCTCCGCGCGCAATTGGGGTGCGATGCAGAAGGCGCTGGCCGCCGAATACCGCGTGGTGGCGCTGGATTTGCGCAATCACGGTGCATCGCCCCAGGCGCCTGGCATGGCTTATGCCGCTCAGGCGGAAGATGTGGCCGAGACCCTGGCCGTGCTTGGCATTGAACGCGCTGCGGTGCTCGGCCATTCCATGGGCGGCAAGGTCGCGATGATGCTGGCGCTGACAAGGCCTGATCTGGTCGAGCGCCTGATCGTGGCGGATATCGCCCCGCGCCCCTATCCGCCCGCGCTCCGTGCCGTGGTGGCGGCATTGCAGGCGGTGCCATTGCATCCCGGCCTCACACGCCAGGAAGCCGACCAGGCCTTGCGCACTGCCGTGCCCGAAGCGCCGATCCGAAGCTTTCTGTTGCAGAATCTGCGCTTTGAAACGGCGCCACCAAGCTGGCGCATCGGCCTGCCCGAGATCGCCGCTGCCATGTCGGAGATCGAGGATTTCGCGCCCCCACCCGGCGCGCGGTTTGAAGGCCCGGCACTTGCCATGGCGGGCGCGCTTTCGCCCTATATCCGCGCCGAGGATCACGCGGCGTTTCGCGCCTTGTTTCCGCGCATCGGCTTCGCCAGCATCCCCCGCGCCGGCCATTGGCTGCATGCGGAAAACCCTGAGGGTTTTTTGGCAGCGCTTCAGGAGTTTCTGGCGCGCTGAATGGTCTGCGGAAAACGCCGGTTCAGCCGCGGCGTTTCGAGAGCCAGTTCTCCATCCGCGCCAGTGCCTCATCAATCACCGCATCGCCCTTGCAGAAGGCGAAGCGCGCGTAATGCGATGGCGCATCCTCGCTGGCGTAGAAGGCGGTCACCGGAATCGCGGTGACCTTGGCTTCTACCGTCAATGTGCGGCAAAAGGCGACATCATCGCCATTGAAGCCAAGCGGGCGGAAATCGGTCGTGATGAAATAGGAACCCTTGGTCGGCAGCACATCAAAGCCAAGCCGCGCAAGGCCCGCGCCAAGCTTATCGCGCTTCGCCTGCAAATGCGCGGAAAGCCCGTTGAAATAGGCATCATCCTTCATCAGCCCCACGGCAACACCGCGTTGCAGATTGGGCGCGGTGGTGAAGGTAAGGTTCTGGTGCGCCTTGGTGACATTGGGTGCGATGCTGCGATCCGCGGTTATGTAGCCAATCTTCCAGCCCGTCAGCGAAAAGGTCTTGCCCGCGCTGCCAACGCGCATGCAGCGTTCACGCATGCCGGGCAGCGTCATCAGCGGGATATGCTTGGCGCCATCAAAGGTCAGGTGTTCATAGACCTCATCGCAAATGGCAAAGCAATCATGCTGTTCCAGCAAGCCCGCGATGAAGCGGAGTTCTTCTTCGGTGAACACCTTCCCCGTTGGGTTCATCGGCGTGTTCAGGAGCAGCGCCTTGGTCTTGGGGCCGAAAGCCGCTGCCAATTCCGCGCGCGGCAGCGCCCATTCCGGCGGGCTGAGCCTGACCAGCTTCGGCACCGCGCCGAGCAACCGCACCACCGGCAGATAGGTGTCGTAAAGCGGCTCGATCAGCACGCATTCATCGCCGGGATTGAGCACGGCCATAAGGCAGGCGGTAATCGCCTCAGTGGCGCCTGAGGTGACCACCACCTCGGCATTCGGGTCGGCCTCAATGCCATAGAAGCGCTTGTTATGATGCGCGACCGCCTTGCGTAGTTCCGGCACGCCGCTCATGGGCGGGTATTGATTGCGGCCATCCAGAAGCGCGGCGGCGGCGGCATGGATCACATCGGCCGGGCCATCATAATCAGGGAAACCCTGGCCCAGATTGACCGCGCCATGCTGATTGGCGAGCGCCGACATGACGGTGAAGATGGTGGTGCCAATACCTGAAAGGACTTCATTCTGCGGCTTCATCTAACCTGCCCGACTGCGTTGAACCCGGCTGGTCGCTGCCAGCCCTGAGCCGCTTATGGGGTGCGATGCGGCGGGGGGCAAGCCATCGGGCGGCAATGCCAATAATTTAGGCTTTATGATCAAAAATAAGGCGACCCCTGCCCAGAAAAGCATTTTTCTTGGTTGGGCGCGGTTGTCCCCGCCCCCTACCGCATGCCATATGCCGCGCGAGGAAGCGGGGCGCGGCGCCGCCGAGTATGGCATGGGGTCAACCCCATGATGGGACGGGAGCGATGAAAAAGATCGAGGCCATCATAAAACCTTTCAAACTGGATGAGGTGAAGGACGCGTTGCATGAAATCGGCTTGCAGGGCCTGACAGTCATCGAAGCTAAAGGATTTGGGCGGCAGAAGGGCCATACGGAGCTTTATCGCGGCGCTGAATACGTCGTGGATTTTCTGCCCAAGGTGAAGGTGGAAGTGGTGTGCAGTGACGACATGCTGGACCGCGCCGTGGAAGCCATCCAAGGCGCTGCCCGCACCGGGCGCATCGGCGATGGCAAGATTTTTGTATCTGACATTTCGGAAGTGATCCGCATCCGCACCGGTGAACGGGGCGAAGACGCGGTCTGACGACCAAGGATTTCGCCGAGCCCCCTACGGCAGGGGGCGATGCGGCGAGGAGCGGCAGGGCCTTGGCCATGCCGTGCCTGAACAAACCGGCGGTGGGCCTTGAAGGGTCTTCAGCCGGTGCCGGACTGAGGCGCGAGGTACCGAAATCGCGGTTCGGGGCAGTTTCTTTCGGGGTTCGCTAGCAGGGAATAGGATCGCATAGGATGGCCAAAAAGCCAGCAGCCGCCGCGGGTGGCAGTGCCGTCTCCAAGGTTATGGAGATGATCAAGGAACATAGCGTGGAATATGTGGATTTCCGTTTTACGGATCCGCGCGGCAAGTGGCAGCACACTGCCCAGCATGTCTCCACCATTGAGCCGGAAATCTTCGAAGAAGGGATCATGTTTGATGGTTCCTCCATCGCGGGCTGGAAGGCGATCAATGAATCCGACATGATCCTGATGCCGGATGCGACGACCGCGGTGATGGATCCCT
>JBIKXA010000099.1:0-13511 GCA_044356015.1 Roseomonas sp. | reverse complement strand
GACACGCTTTATGAACATCGCTGCAAGCTGGTGGCGAGTGCGGCTTCCAGCCCCGATCAGCTTTATGAACGCGGCACCAATGCCGCCATGTTCGAACGCACGGCGTCCCGCCTGACCGAAATGCAAAGCCAGGAATACTTGGCGCTGCCGCATTTGGGGGGGCAAAGACCCGGTTAAGGGTTGGCCAGCCTTGCCGGGCGGGGGCTTCGGGGCTAGGAAACAGGCGTTTTCCAGGCAAGGTTAAGGAAGCGACATGGCCCGCAAGAAAATTGCTTTGGTCGGCGCCGGTAATATCGGCGGCACTTTGGCTCATCTCATTGGTCTCAAGGAACTTGGCGACGTCGTGATGTTCGATGTCTTCCCCGGCGTCGCCGCGGGCAAGGCGCTGGATATCATGCAATCCGGCCCGGTGGATGGCTTTGATTCGCATATGGTGGGCACAGGCGATTACGCCGCCATCGCAGGTTCCGATGTGGTGATTGTCACCGCCGGCTTCCCGCGCATGCCGGGCATGAGCCGCGATGATCTGGTGGCCAAGAATGCCGGCGTGATCGCGCAAGTGGCCGAAGGCATCAAGAACCATTGCCCGAACGCTTTTGTGATTGTCATCACCAACCCGCTGGATGCGATGGTGTGGGTGATGCGCGAAAAGTCGGGCCTGCCGCACAATAAGGTTGTGGGCATGGCGGGCGTGCTGGATTCGTCGCGCTTCCGGCTGTTCCTGGCGCAGGAATTCAATGTCTCGGTGGAAGATGTCACGGCCTTCGTGCTGGGCGGGCATGGCGATACCATGGTGCCGCTGACACGCTACTCCACCGTGGCCGGCATTCCCGTGCCTGATCTGGTCAAGATGGGCTGGACCACGCAGGAAAAGATTGATGCCATCGTGGCGCGCACCGCGAATGGCGGTGGAGAGATTGTGAAGCTGCTGGAACGCGGCAGCGCCTTCTACGCGCCGGCGGCTTCCGCCATCGCCATGGCGGAAAGCTATCTGAAGGACAAGAAGCGCGTGCTGCCCTGCGCCGCTTGGCTGACGGGCCAATACGGCATCAAGGATCTTTATGTCGGTGTGCCGGTGGTGATTGGCGCGGGCGGCATTGAACGCATTGTCGAAATTGAACTGAACGCGGCTGAAAAGGCCGCCTTTGATAAAAGCTGCGCCGCGGTGCAGGAATTGATCGAAGCGTCGCGCAAGCTGGTTGGCTGATCAGCCAGGGCCAGGCGATACTGCCTGGCCCTTTTCGCATCCGGACCGGAGTTATTTTGCATGAATATCCATGAATATCAGGCAAAGGAGCTGCTGCGCCGCTATGGTGTTGCCGTTCTGGAAGGCCATGTCGCCTGGAATGCCGAGGAAGCGGCGGCCGCAGCCGCCAAGCTGCCCGGCCCGGTCTATGTGGTGAAATCACAAATCCATGCGGGGGGGCGCGGCGCGGGCCGCTTCAAGGAAGACCCGAATGGCAAGGGCGGCGTGCGTGTAGTCAAATCAGTGGCCGATGTGAAGGCCGCCGCTGATGCCATGATCGGCAAGACACTGGTGACGAAGCAGACCGGCGCCGCCGGCAAGCTGGTGTCGCGGGTTTACATCGAAGATGGCTGCGATATCGCGCGTGAGCTTTACCTCGGCCTTTTGGTGGACCGCGCGACATCGCGCCTGACCATCATGGCCTCCACTGAAGGCGGGATGGAGATCGAGGAAGTCGCGGAAAAGCATCCCGAGAAAATCCTGAAGGTCGCGATTGACCCGGCTTCGGGCGTCTCGGGCTTTCATGCGCGCAAGCTTGCCTTCGGGTTGGGTCTGACCGGCAAGCAGGTTTCTTCCTTCACCAAGTTTGTGCTGGCGCTTTACGGCGCCTTTGTTGAACTTGACTGCGCGATTGTTGAAATCAACCCGCTGGTGGTGACCGGCGGCGGAGAGATTGTCGCACTCGATGCCAAAGTGTCCTTCGATGACAATGCGCTGTTCCGCCACAAGGATCTTGAGGCGCTGCGCGATGACAGCGAAATGGATCCGAAGGAATTGGACGCGGTCAAGAACGACCTGAACTATGTTGCGCTGGATGGCGAGATTGGCTGCATGGTGAATGGCGCGGGTCTCGCCATGGCGACCATGGATATCATCAAGCTTTATGGTTCAAGCCCGGCGAACTTCCTGGATGTGGGCGGCACGGCCACCGCGGCGCGCGTCACTGAGGCTTTTCGCATCATCACCTCGGACGCCAATGTGAAGGCCATTCTGGTCAATATCTTCGGCGGCATCGCGAAATGCGACATGATCGCAACGGGCATTGTGGAAGCGACCAAGACGCTGTCGCTGAAAGTGCCTTTGGTGGTGCGGTTGGAAGGTACCAATGTTGATTTGGGCAAGAAGATCCTCGCTGATAGCGGGCTTGCCATTATTGCCGCCGATAATCTTGCCGATGCAGCGCAGAAAGTCGTCGCTGCCGTGAAGGGGGCCTGAGCCATGGCTGTTCTTGTTGATGCCAATACCCGCGTGATGACCCAGGGCTTCACCGGGGCGCAGGGCACCTTCCATGCCGAACAAGGCATTGCCTATGGCTCCACCTATGTCGGTGGTGTCACGCCCGGCAAGGGCGGCACCACCCATATCGGCCTGCCGGTTTTCGATACCGTGGCCGAATGCATGGCCAAAACTGGCGCCAATGCTTCCGTGATTTATGTGCCGCCGCCCTTCGCCGCGGATGCCATTCTGGAAGCGATCGACGCGGAAGTGCCGCTGATTATCTGCATCACGGAAGGCATTCCGGTGCTGGATATGGTGAAGGTAAAGCGGGCGCTGGATGGCTCCAAATCCCGCCTGGTTGGGCCAAATTGCCCGGGTGTGATCACGCCTGGCGCCTGCAAGATCGGCATCATGCCGGGCCATATCCATAAGCCTGGGTCGGTTGGCATCGTCTCCCGTTCTGGGACGCTGACCTATGAAGCCGTGGCGCAAACCACCGCTGCCGGGCTTGGCCAATCCAGCTGCGTTGGCATTGGCGGCGACCCGGTGAAGGGCATGGATTTTATCGAGGTGCTGGAGATGTTCCTGGCCGACCCCGATACCAAATCAATCGTCATGATTGGTGAAATTGGCGGGCAATCCGAAATCCTGGCCGCCGAATACCTGAAGCGGGAGAATTTCGCCCCCGGCAAGCCGAATAAGCCGGTGGTGGGTTTCATCGCTGGCGCCACGGCGCCGCCGGGCCGCCGCATGGGCCATGCCGGGGCGGTGATTTCCGGTGGGGCGGATACCGCAGAAGCGAAAATGGCCGCCATGAAAGCCGCTGGGATTCACGTTGCGGATAGTCCTTCTGCGCTAGGCTCCACCATGGTCAAGGCGCTTGGCGGCTGAATTCGCCCTGTAGTTGATAAGGGGGGCTGCCGCGGCGGGCGTTAAGGCCTTATGCTTGCAGCCCTCTGCCCCGGTGCCGGGGCGCTGCACGGCACCACAAGAACACATCCGCCCATCCCCCTTTGGGGAAGACCGGGCGGGAGGGAGAAGGTTGATGGCCGGAGTGGATATTATCGCAACCGCGATGACGGGGGCGAATGCTGCCTATCTTGCTGATCTCTACGCCAGATGCACGGAAAATCCCGGTAGTGTGGACCCGAGCTTTGCCGAGCTTTTCGCTTCGCTGAATGATGAGGCCCGCGCGGTATTGACCGATGCCTCGGGCGCATCCTGGGCGCCGCGCATCCGGGGCGCTTTCGGGCCCGATCCGGAAAAGCCCGCCCCCGCCAAGGGTGCCAAGCCAGGTGCCGCAGACCCGGAAGCAACGCGCCGCGCGGTGCTCGATTCGATCCGCGCGCTGATGCTGATCCGCAGCTATCGCGTGCGCGGGCATTTGGAAGCGCGGCTTGATCCGCTCGGCCTGCAAGTGCCCAAATCCCATCCTGAGCTTGACCCCAAGACCTATGGTTTCACGGAGGAGGATTGGGATCGCCAGATTTTCCTCGATTTCGTGCTGGGCAAGGAAACCGCGAGCCTGCGTGAAATCCTCGCCATTTGCCGCGCTTCCTATTGCGGTTCGATCGGCGTCGAATTCATGCATATCCAGGATCCGGACCAGAAATCCTGGATCCAGCGCCGCATTGAAGGCGCGCCCTGGAATAGCGCTTTTGATACCGCGCAGAAAAATCAAATCCTGCAACAATTGACGGAAGCGGAAGGCTTTGAAGCCTTTTGTGCGCGTAAATTCGTCGGCACCAAGCGCTTTGGCCTGGAAGGCGGCGAAGCGACCATTCCGGCGGTGCAGGCGGTGATTGAAACGGCAGCCAAGCACGGTGCGAAGGAAATCGCCATCGGCATGGCGCATCGTGGCCGGTTGAATATGCTGGTCAATGTCGTGAAGAAGTCCTTCACGCAGGTGTTTTCGGAATTCAAAGGCAATTCAAGCAATCCGGACGATACCGGTGGCTCAGGCGATGTGAAGTATCACCTCGGCACCAGCACCGATATGGAAATCGCCGGCAACAAGGTTCACCTTTCCCTGCAACCCAATCCTTCGCATCTGGAAGCGGTTGATCCTGTGGTGGCGGGCAAGGTGCGCGCACGCCAGGATATGTCGGGCGATATCAAGGGCCGACGTTCCGTCATGGGCATTTTGCTGCATGGCGATGCGGCCTTTGCCGGGCAGGGCGTTGTCTATGAAACCCTGGCCATGAGCCAATTGGTCGGCTATCGCACCGGGGGCACGGTGCATATCGTCACCAATAACCAGATCGGCTTCACCACCGTGCCGGTGCATGCCTATTCCGGCTTGTATTGCACCGATGTCGCGAAATCCGTTCAAGCACCGATCCTGCATGTGAATGGTGATGACCCGGAAGCGGTGGTGTTCTGTTCGCGGCTGGTTTCCGAATTCCGCATGGTGTTCGGCGCGGATGTGGTGCTGGATATCGTCTGCTATCGCCGCCACGGGCACAATGAAAGCGACGAACCGGCCTTCACCCAGCCGCAAATGTATAACCGCATCCGCGAATTGCGCACCACGCGCACGCTTTATGCGGAACGGCTGGCACAGGAAGGTTCGGTTCCGGCTGAATCCTCCAAGGCGATGCTGGATGCCTTCAATGCGCGGCTGGAAGAAGCTTTTGAGGCTTCGCAATCCTTCCGCCCGAATAAGGCGGATTGGCTGGAAGGGCATTGGTCCGGCCTCAAGCCCGCCGGTTCCACCGATGAGGCAGAACAGCTTGACGCAACATCGGTCACGCCGGAGATTCTGAAGGAAGTTGGTGAGGCGCTTTGCCGTGTGCCGGCGGATTTCGGCGTCAATTCCAAGATCGCGCGGCAATTGGAACAAAAGCGCCAGGCGATTGAAGCCGGAGAGGGTATTGATTGGGCCACCGGTGAAGCGCTTGCCTTCGGGTCCCTGCTGCTGGAAGGCCATCGTGTGCGCTTGTCTGGTGAGGATGTGCAGCGCGGCACCTTCAGCCATCGCCATGCGGTGCTGATTGATCAGGCAAGCCAGGCGGAATACACGCCGCTTAACAATATCCGCGCCGGTCAGGCGAAGTTCGAGGCCTTCAATTCGCTGCTCGCGGAATTTGGCGTGCTGGGCTTTGATTACGGCTATTCGCTCGCCGATCCCAAGACTTTGGTGCTTTGGGAAGGGCAGTTCGGCGATTTCGCCAATGGCGCGCAGGTGATCATTGACCAGTTCATTGCATCCGGTGAGACCAAGTGGCTCCGCATGTCGGGCCTGGTGATGCTGCTGCCGCATGGCTATGAAGGGCAGGGGCCGGAACATTCCTCCGCGCGGCTGGAGCGTTATTTGCAGCTTTGCGCTGAGCGCAATATGCGCGTCTGCAATTTCACGACGCCCGCCAATTACTTCCATGCGTTGCGCCGGCAGATGAAGGCCAATTACCGCAAGCCCTTGGTGGTGATGACGCCGAAATCCTTGCTGCGTCACAAGCTTGCCATCAGCAGCTTGTCGGAATTTGGCCCCGGCAGCGGGTTCCGCCACGTGATTGATGAGGTGGATAAGATCGCGCCACCCAAGAAAATCCGCCGTGTCGTGCTGTGCACCGGCAAGGTCTATTATGATCTGCTGCAGGAACGCCGCGACAAGGGCATCAAGGATGTCGCGATTGTGCGGCTGGAACAGCTTTATCCCTTCCCGCGCATCAGCCTGCCGCCGGTTTTGGCGCAATACCCGAATGCCGAAGTGGTCTGGTGCCAGGAAGAACCGGAAAACATGGGTGCCTGGAACTTCGTGGATCGCAAGATTGAAGGCGTATTGAAGACGCTGGATATCAAGGCGAAGCGCCCCGACTATGTGGGCCGGGAGGAGGCTGCGAGCCCCGCCACCGGCCTTGCGAAAGTGCATCAACAACAACAGGAAGCATTGGTGCGCGCGGCCCTGGCGGGCTGAAGCGCATTGGTTTTGGAACGGATCGAGCAATGACCGATATTGTCGTGCCCACCCTGGGCGAAAGCGTTTCTTCCGCCACCGTCGCGCGTTGGCTGAAAAAGGCGGGCGACGCCGTGGCGGCGGATGAGCCCTTGGTGGAGCTTGAGACCGATAAGGTGACGGTGGAAGTGAATGCGCCGGTCGCTGGCGTGATTGCCGCCATCGCCGCCGATACGGGCGCGGAAGTTGCCCCCGGCGCGGTGCTGGGCAGCATTCAGGCCGGCGCTGCCGCTACGGCCAAGCCCGCCGCCGCGCCTGCCCCGGCTGCCAAGCCTGCCGCCGCCCCGGCGCCTGCGCCCGCTGCGGCTGCGGGCCATGCGCCCATGCCGGCAGCGGCCAAGATGATGGCCGAAACCGGTGCTTCTGCTGCCGCCATTGGTGCGGGCACGGGCAAGGATGGGCGCATCACCAAGGGCGATGTGCTGGCCTATCTGGCGCAGCCTGCCGCAGCACCCACGCCCGCCCCTGCCGCTCGTGCCTCCCGACCGCCCGAAGCGGGTGAGGAACGGGTGAAAATGACGCGTCTGCGCGCCACCATCGCGCGTCGCTTGAAGGAAGCGCAGAATACGGCGGCGATGCTGACCACCTTCAATGAGGTGGATATGTCAGCCGCGATGGCGCTCCGTTCCGAATATCGTGATGCCTTCGAAAAGCGCCATGGGGTGAAGCTTGGCTTCATGTCCTTCTTCGTGAAGGCGTGTATCGCCGCGCTCAAGGAATTCCCCGCAGTCAATGCCGAAATTGATGGCGATGAGATCGTCTATAAGAATTTCGTGCATATGGGCATTGCGGTGGGCGGGCCTTCGGGCCTGGTGGTGCCGGTGCTGCGCAATGCCGATACGATGGGCTTTGCCGAAATTGAAAAGCGCATCGGCGAATTCGGCAAGCGCGCGCGCGATGGTGCCTTGAAGCTGGATGAATTGGCGGGTGGTTCCTTCACCATCACCAATGGCGGCATCTACGGGTCCTTGATGTCCACGCCAATCTTGAACCCGCCGCAATCGGGCATTCTTGGCATGCACAAGATTCAGGATCGCCCGATGGCGATTGGCGGCAAGATCGAAATCCGCCCGATGATGTATATCGCGCTGTCCTATGACCACCGCATTGTGGATGGCAAGGAAGCCGTCAGCTTCCTGGTACGCGTCAAGGAAAGCGTCGAAGACCCGCGGCGCCTGATGCTGGATATCTGATGATTGCGGGAGGGCAGACGGCCCTCCCGTTTCTTTTTTAGTCTATGCTCAGTTTCAATCTAGCAACCATGCGTTCTTCATAGACCGCGCGTTCACGGGCGAATTTTGTGTAGTCCGCCGGCCCAAGATACTCATTGGGCAGATCGTGCTTCTTCATGTATTCCTGAACAAGCGGGTGATGCTGCGTTTTTTTGAAGGCTTGATGCAGGAATTCGGTTATCTCCGGATCCATGCCTTTGGGGCCAGTTATCCCGTAGGGTGAAGTGACCACCATGTCATATCCCAAGTCACGCAAGGTTGGCGCATTGGGAAAGGCGCTTAGCCTTTCGCGGGTCCAAACCGCCAATAGACGCAATTGTCCCGCTTCCACATTCGGCGCCCAGGAATTTGAATTGGCGATGCAGTCAATCTGGCGTGCAAGCAGTGCAGTGATGTTTTCTGATGTGCCGCGATAGGGCACATGGGTCATTTCAACGCCTTCCTTTTCGCATAATTCTTCCATGGCCAGATGGTTGGAAGTGGCAATGCCTGATGTGCCATAGGTCAATTGCCCTGGCTTCTGCCGCGCCTCGGCAAACATGTCTTTCAGTGTGTTCCACCCTGAAGCGGGATGCACGACATGCCCAAAAATGAAGCCGGTTTGTTGCATGATGTAGGTGAAATCATTCACCGGGTCCCAGGTTGGGCGTTTTGTAAGAAATGGATGGCGGATCACCGAGAGATGATGATGCGCGAGTGTGTAACCATCGGGTCGCGCTTGCGTGAGCAATTGCTGCGCCGCGAGCGTACCGCGGGCACCGGGCCGATTTTCAATGATGATGGACTGGCCATATTCCTGGAGGAATAACTCATTTTGAAGGCGCATAAAGCCATCAAGTAGGCCCCCCGGCGCCCAGGGTATCAGGAAGCGGATCGGGCGATTGGGAAAGCGGCCTTGCGCCAAGGCAGGTGCGGCCAAAAGGCTGGCGCCAAGCCCAAGCGCCGCGCGGCGATGAAGCTTCATCATGGCGCGACCCTCAACCATCCAACGTCAGGCCAAGGCGGCGCACCATCATCTTTTCATATTCCACGCGCTCAACAATAAAGCGCCGATAGCTTTCCGTGTCCTGATAGACCAGCGGCATGTCAAAGCGCCCGCGAATGGTCGTGTTCTCGGGGCTGAACAGCGCGTCCTTCATCGCATCATGCAGCACGCGCACAATGCCGGGGTCCATGCCCTTGGGGCCGCTCACGCCATAAGGCGAGGCTACCACCATATCATAGCCAAGCTCCTTCAGCGTCGGCACGGCGGGGAAGCGGGGCGCGCGTTCCGCACTCCAAACCGCGAGTGCCCGCATCTGGCCGGCTTCCACATTGGGCGCCCAGGTGGAGCTATCGCAGATCATATCCACCTGGCCGGACAGCACGGCGGTGACCCCCTCATTGGCGCCACGGAAAGGCACATGGGTCAGGCTGATCTTTTCGATTTCTTGCAGGCTTTCCATGGCCAGATGGTTTGTGGTGCCAATCCCGCTGGTGGAATAGGTCAGCTTGCCCGGATTGGCACGCGCATAGGCGACCATATCCTGCCAGGATTTCAGCTGATTATCGGCCTTGACCGCAGTGCCGAACAGCCAGCCCGTCATGCCGATGATATGCGTAAAATCGCCAATCGGGTCCCAGCCTGGCGTTTTCATCATCCAGGGCCGGCGCAGCACGGAAAGATGCATTTGGGTCAGTGTATAGCCATCAGGCCGCGCCTGCTGCGCGACCGTGAGTGGCCCAAGTGTGCCGCCGGCGCCGGGGCGGTTCTGCACCACCATGGGCTGGCCGAGCGCCCTGCCGACAAGTTCGGCGATGGAGCGCAGCTGCGCATCCGCCGAACCGCCGGCGGGCCAGGGCACCACAAGCTGGATGGGCCGCTCCGGAAAGCGGCCCTGTGCAATGGCAGGGGCAGCAAGTGCCGCCCCGGTTGCGGCCAACACGCCACGGCGTGAGATGAAGCTTGGTCTTGCCATAACCTTTCCTCCCCAAGGCGCGTCTTGCGGCGCCCGTTTGATGGGTCAGGATAGGGGGGAAAGCGGGCAAAACCCAAGCCCTAATTGCATGGCTTGATCGCCTCGCCCGCCCGGTCCAAACATGACCGCGAAAACAAACGGGTTGAGGACGCCTGACCATGAGTGAAGCCTTTGACGTGATCGTGATTGGCGCCGGCCCCGGCGGCTATGTCTGCGCCATTCGCGCGGCGCAGCTGGGCATGAAGGTCGCCTGCGTGGAAATGCGGGAGACCTTGGGCGGCACCTGCCTCAATGTCGGCTGCATTCCATCCAAGGCTTTGCTGCAATCCTCGGAACATTATGAGGAAGCGCTGCATAAGCTGGTCGATCATGGTGTCACGGTTGGTTCGGTGAAGCTTGATCTGGCGCGCATGTTGGCCCGCAAGGGCGAAGTGGTGGGCGCCAATGTGAAGGGCGTTGAATTCCTGTTCCGCAAGAACAAGGTCACCTGGCTGAAGGGTGAAGGCAGCATCACCGCCCCCGGCATCGTCAGCGTCGCCGGCAAGGATTACGCTGCCAAGCATATCGTGATCGCAAGCGGGAGTGAGAGCATCCCCCTGCCGGGCGTGGAGGTGGATGAAAAGCAGATCGTGACTTCCACCGGCGGGCTGGAATTGGCGAGTGTGCCGAAGCATCTGGTGGTGATTGGCGGCGGCTATATCGGGCTTGAATTGGGCAGCGTCTGGCGCCGGCTCGGCGCGGAAGTGACAGTGGTGGAATTCCTCGACCGCCTGGTGCCCAGCATGGATCTGGAAGTGGGCAAGGCGTTTGAACGCATCCTGGCGAAGCAGGGCATCAAGACGAAGCTCAAGACCAAGGTGATGGGCGCCACCAAGTCCAAGAAAGGTGTCACGCTGAAGCTGGAACCCGCTGCCGGAGGTGCCACGGAAGAACTCACCGCCGATGTGGTGCTGGTGGCGATTGGCCGCCGGCCTTTCGTGGCGGGGCTTGGCTTGGACAAGGTGGGCGTTGCTCTGGATGAACGCGGGCGCATCAAGATTGATGGGCATTACGCCACCAGCGTGCCGGGCATTTATGCCATTGGCGATGTGATCGCGGGGCCGATGCTGGCGCATAAGGCGGAAGAAGAAGGTGTCGCGCTGGCGGAAATGCTGGCCGGGCAAAAGCCGCATGTGAATTACGGCGCGATCCCCGGCGTGGTTTATACGTGGCCGGAAGTGGCTTCAGTGGGTGAGACGGAAGAACAACTCAAGGCGCGTGGCGTTGCCTATAAGGTTGGCAAATTCCCCTTCACCGCGAATGGTCGCGCCCGCGCCATGGGGGATATGGATGGCTTCGTGAAAATCCTGGCGGATAAGGCCACGGATAAGGTGTTGGGCGCACACATCATCGGCCCGGATGCCGGCACGCTGATTGCGGAATTGGCGCTGGCGATGGAATTCGGCGCAAGTGCCGAAGATGTCGCGCGCACCTGCCATGCGCATCCTTCACTGAATGAGGCGGTGAAGGAAGCGGCTTTGGCGGTGGATGGGCGGGCGCTCCATATCTGAGTGTTTTCAAGCCAAGTGGCATGATTTGGCGGCGCGGAAAATGCGATTAAGTCCTGGGGTTATTGAGTCTTGGGGTTAGAGCGCGTCTCTTGAACGCGGGTTATCCGTCGCCGCGCTAGTAGGCTGATGGCATGGCCAGCATGGCGCGTGGTCCGGCCATCAATCGCCGAGCGCCGGCCAACGTAACCTTCTGCGGTTGGTCGGCATGCGGTCCTATGAGGTACCGCGCGGCCAAACGCTCAGCTTGGCTTCCTTGCCGCGTCCCTTGCGGTAAAGCCCTGCATCGGGGTCGGTGGTTGATGCATGGGTGTCTTTGCTTCGCTTCTGGCCGTGAAAGTTTTGCTCACCATTGCGGCCCGCATCGGGCGGCGGGCCAGAGCCATCCTTTGGCCGAAAGTTTGTTGTGCTGGCCCAGGCTTCCAGCAGCGTGCCATCAACCGAGAAATACTCGCATGAAAGCAGAACCTTTACCTTCGGCTGCGCCAGTAACGTGCGGATCAACGCCGAGGCTGACGAAACAACGGAACAGAAGGTCAAACTCGATCCGCTCGACCAAGTGTCGCTCTGAACGGATCGAGAAGAAAGCCTGCAATAGCAGGGCGCGGCGCAGACGCTCCGGCGGCATGGAGTCGCGACCGAATGGCGAATAGAGCGCGCTATTCACGGGGCCGCGAATAACGTGTAGCGAGTGTTCAGGGCGCACCCGCTTTTCAAGATCAACATAGCTGAGCAAGGAACCTGCCACCGCGTCATTGATACGCGTTGCAACTTCGACGGAAGAAGATAACAGTGAATAACAAATGCAGACATCGGGCAGTGAATTTCAGCAACCGGCTGGAATGGACAGGGTTTTTTCTTGAGCGATTAATGCCCCCCCGATATCGAATCCTGCGTCATGCCCTGATGGTTTTGGCGATATTTGGCCTCACGCCCCCCGCCCTGGCGCAAACCGCGCCCCCTTCAGGGATTTCCATTGCCGATCAGGCGCGCGAATTGGCCGATGCGCGGCCCTGGGCCGGCATGATCTTCGCCGGATCTTCCGTGGCGGATGGCAAGCTGCGCGATATTGTCGTGGCGCCTTGGACCGGTTCCTGGGGCGATGACACGCTTTTGGGGGGTGCTGCCAGCTATCGCCTGGCGCGCTTCTGGCGCTTCTTCATGCTGGATGCGGAATTGGGCGGTGCCTATCGCTTTGGCGATACGGAAGGCGGCGAATTCTGGGCTGCCGCCTATCTTCGCTATGATGGCTTTCCCTGGACCAACTATGTTTACACGACTTTCGGGCTTTCCATGGGGCCGGATTACGTAACCCGCCTGCCGCGCGTGGAACGCGGCACAGATGCCCTGCCTGAAGCCAATCAGTCGCGCGTGCTGAACTTCTTCTCCCCCGAACTTACCTTCGCGCTGCCCAGCCGGCCGCATCAGGAAATCGCCATCCGCTACATGCATCGCAGCGGCATTTTCGGCACCTTCAACGGGGTTTGGGAAGGCGCCAATTCGCTGGTCGTGGGCTTCCGCACACGGTTCTGAGGAAGCGTGGTGGGCGCACGTGGGATCGAACCACGGACCTCCTGCGTGTCAAGCAGGCGCTCATACCACTGAGCTATGCGCCCTTACCGACCATCCCGTCCTTAAACGCCCCGCCCCGGCGGCGCAAGCCTCAGCCGCCATCGCCGCCGCTGAAGTGATATTGCTGAAGCGCCACATCCAAGAGCCTTTCCAGCACTTCGGGTTCCTGCGCGCCGGCAATGGCCTGTTGCCCGGCAATGATGAAGCAGGGGACGCCATTGATCCCCAGCCGATGGGCGCGGAGGTTTTCGGTATGCACCGCCTCAGCGTCCTCACTTGATCTCAAGAAGGCAAAGGCCGCATGGGGGTCAAGGCCAATGCGCCCGGCAATGGTCGCAAGCCGGCCAGGGTCGCCAATATCCACCCCATCAGCGAAATAGGCGTGGAACAACGCTTCCACCATCATCTCACCCAGGCCTTCCCGCACCGCATAGCGCACCAGGCGATGCGCCGTGATGCTGGCGGGAACGCGCCCCATCAGGTCAAAGCGAAAGCTGATCCCCTCTGACCGGCCAAGCTCCGTCAGCGCATTTTGCAGGCGCCGCGCGCGATCCTCACCGCCGAATTTGCGCGCGATGAATTCCGCGCGGGAAACGCCGCCTGGTGGAATATCCGGATTGAGCAGAAAGGGCCGCCAGACGAGTTCGGGGATGATGTCGGGCCTTGCCCGCAAGGCACGACGCAGACGCCTGACGCCCAGATAGCACCAGGGGCAGATCAGGTCGAAGGCGACTTCGATATCCAGCCGCGGCTGGAGGGGTGCCAGGATATTCACGCCCTTAT
>JBIKXA010000248.1:0-3913 GCA_044356015.1 Roseomonas sp. | reverse complement strand
AAGGGCGTGCCGTGCTTTTCATCCTCGAAGAAATATTGCCGCATTTCGGGGCGGATTTCTTCCATGATGAAACGGAGATGCGCGGCGATTGGGTAATTGCGCAGAATGGCATGGCTTGGGTGGA
Source organism: Roseomonas sp. (assembly GCA_044356015.1). Lineage (GTDB taxonomy): Bacteria > Pseudomonadota > Alphaproteobacteria > Acetobacterales > Acetobacteraceae > Neoroseomonas. The sequence goes on along the minus strand of JBIKXA010000248.1, from coordinate 3,789 downwards.
ACAAATCGCGGAGCCCAAGCGCACTGAGCGAAGCGGCAACCACAAAGCCAAGACCCGTCCAGAAACCGGGGGAGAACAGCAGCGCCAGGCCGAAGCCCAGCGACAGCGCAAACGCCAGCGTCAGGCAGATGAAGCGGGGCGAAAAGGCAAGGCTCAGGCTTCGGATCATGGCGGCACCTTATTGATTGACGTGCAGCATAAACCAGTTCCGCGCCAGATCACCCGCAACGCTGCCTTGGCTGTGTGAAATCCTCATGAAAGCACTGTTCAGCCCAGCAAGCCGCGCCGCCTGATCTCGGCGGCGATGCGCCCGCTTTCATCAAGCGCCACACGCTGAAAGGGCGCGGGCGCGGCGGCCAAATCCCGCGCCTGCCCTGCCGCAATCAGGCTTTCTGCCAGGCGCTTGTGGCGCGGCCCAAGCCCGCCGGGATCGGCAATGAAAACGGGCCCGGTGGTCGCGAGTGCCTCTGACAGCATGGAAACCGAATCCCCTGTCACCACCACCTGATCCGCCCAAGCAAGGAAACCGGCATAAGGATTGGGTGGCGCATCGCCCCAGCGAAACAGCTTATGCGCCCGCCCCGCCAAAGCCGCCGCCATGGCTTCTTCCGCCGCGCGCCCGGTGCGCCGCGATGCGGTGGCAAGCACGCTACCGGCAAACCCCGCCACCTTGGCCGTGATGACACCTGCCACGGCAGGGTCCATCCCCTCGGCGCGCGGTGGCCCACCCATCAGCAGCGCCACACGGGGTGAGGGCAGGGCTTCAAGCGCGGCAAATTCCGCCCGCGCGGCGGCGAGCCGTTCCGGCGAAATCCGATGCGCCGCGCCCAGAATGGGCAGGATATTGGGCGCTTCCTTGGGTGCATCATGCCGGCCAATCACCAAAAGATCGAAGCGCGCCGCGCCGAAGCCGGGGCGCATGCAATGGACCAGGCGTGCGCCGCGCTGCTTCAGCCAAAGCGCCACCGGGGCACTGCGCCGCCCGGCGGAAATCACCAATGCGGGCCAAGGGGGCACGAAAACGGCGCGGGCTTCCGGTGTCAGGCTCGCCAGGGAGGCGAAGGGCAAAGGCAGCCGCGCCAGCCCGCCCCAGGCCAAATCCACCCGGCGGAAGGGTTCACCCAGCCTTTCGGCGATACCCAAAGCCTGGGCCGCCGTGCCCGCGCGCGGGTCCGCCAGCACCCAAATCTGGGGCGACTCGGGTGGGGTCATGGACGCCGCCGCCCCCGCGCATTACCAAAGCCCGGAAAGAAAGGAGCCCCATCCATGCCCGCGCTTCATGCCTCCGACTGGGATCGCGACGCTGCCCTGACCACGGCGCGCATCCTGCTTGAAATCAAGGCGGTGAATTTCCGCCCGGAAGAGCCCTACACCTTTACCAGCGGTTGGAAGAGCCCTGTTTATATCGACTGCCGCAAGATCATCTCCTTCCCGCGCGCGCGCAACCGGATTTGCGATTTGGGCGTGGAAAAGATTGGCCGGCATGTCGGGTATGAATCGATTGATGTGGTGGTGGGTGGTGAGACGGCGGGGATTCCCTTCGGCGCCTGGATCGCTGACCGCATGTTGGCGCCCATGGCCTATGTCCGGAAGAAGCCCAAGGGTTTTGGCCGCAATGCGTTGATCGAAGGCGAGGTGCCGGTTGGCCAGCGCACGCTGCTGGTGGAAGATTTGACCACCGATGGCGCCTCCAAAATCCGTTTCGCCAATGCCTTGCGTGATGCGGGCGCCATTTGCGACCATACCTTCGTGGTTTTCTATTACGGCGTCTTCCCCGGTTCGTTCGAGACCATGAAAGGGATGGGCCTCAATCTGCACCATCTTTGCACCTGGTGGGATGTGCTGGAGGTCTGCCGCGAACGCCCCTATTTCAGCGAAGGTGCGCTCAAGGAAGTGCGGAAATTCCTGGAAGACCCGGTGCAATGGTCCAAGGCGAATGGCGGCATTGGCAGCGCCGAGGAAGCCAAGGCGAAGGCTTCGGGCGAGTAACCCGCCAGGCTTGCGCAGGTGACGCAAGCTTCATTTTCTATTCAGCATCTTGTGGCGGCACAGCCGTTAAGCAGAGCCTGAAGGTCAAAAGCGCCCGAATCGCGATTCGGGGCTTGCCTGTTCAGGAAAGAGTTTGCACATGAAACGAATTTTGCTTTTGGCTGCCCTAGGTGGCTTGGTCTTCGCCACCAGCACCGTGCCGTCTGAAGCTGCCCCGCGCCGCGCCGCTGATGGCACGGAAGCGACCAACAGCACCGCGCAGCGCAGCCAATCCACGCGCAACCGGAGTAATTCCCAAGGCCAGAAGGCCAATCGGCAAAAGCGGAGCGGCAGCAACAAGGCCAACCGCAACCGTGCCCCGCGTACCCCGCCCGCCGAAGGCTGATCCAACAAAAAACGCCGCTTCAATAAGCGGCGTTTTTCGCCTCAGGCGTCGGCCTTATGCGCCACGCCCTTTTCCTTGAGCAGGCCGGAAAGTTCGCCGGACTGGAACATCTCAGTAATGATGTCGCAGCCGCCCACGAATTCACCGCCGACATAAAGCTGCGGGATGGTCGGCCAATTCGTGAATTCCTTGATGCCTTCGCGGATTTCCATGTCTTCCAGCACATTCACGCCCTTGAAGGGCACACCCATGTGGGACAGGATTTGCACCACGCGGGCGGAAAAGCCGCATTGCGGGAACACCGGCGTGCCCTTCATGAACAGCACGACGGGGTTCGCCTTGATATCGGCTTCGATACGTTCAAAGGTTGGGTTGCTCATATTCTTGGCTCCTATTCCGGGGCAGAGGTTTGCAAGGCCAGCGCATGAAGTATCCCCCCCATGCGGCCCTGTAGCGCGGCATAGACAATCTGATGTTGGCGCACACGGGGCAAGCCCTTAAAGGCCGAGGAGACGACTTTCGCGGCGTAATGATCGCCATCGCCGGCCAGATCCTCGATGGTCACTTCTGCATCCGGCAGCGCTGCCTTGATCAGCGCCTCAATTTCCGCGGCCTGCATGCCCATGGCTGCTAATTCTCCCCCATCAGTGCGGGCAGCGTCGCCTCATGGGCGGCGGCCAGCTTCCAAACCGATATGGCAGTGCCATCGGGCAGAACCAAGTCCCCCCCGCCGGCAGCGCCGATCAGCCGGGCCGGCACGCCAGCCGCCTTGGCCTTGGCCAGAAGCGCCGCGCCATCGGCCACCGCCAGCACATAGCGCGCCTGATCTTCGCCGAACCAGAAGCCATGGGCGGGCAGGTCATCAGGTGCCGGGCCGAGCTTCGCGCCAATGCCACTCCCCATCGCCATCTCCGCCAAAGCGACCAGCAGGCCGCCATCGGCGCAATCATGGCTGGCCAGAACTTCGCCGGCCAGGATGCGCCCGCGCACAAAATCGCCATTGCGGCGTTCGGCCACCAGATCAACCGGTGGCGGCGCGCCTTCTTCGCGCCCCGCGATCTCCCGCAGCCAGAGCGACTGCCCAAGCCAGCCTTGCGTGTCACCAATCAGCACCAGATCGCCCTTGGCTGGCATAGCGAGCCCCACCGCCTGCGCGGCTTTTTCCAGCACACCCACGCCGCCAATCGCCGGCGTCGGCAAAATCGCCCGGCCTTCGGTTTCATTGTAAAGCGAGACATTGCCCGAGACGACCGGAAAATCCAGCGCGATACACGCCGCCGCCATGCCGCGCACGGCATAGGCGAATTGGCCCATGATTTCGGGCTTTTCCGGATTGCCGAAATTCATATTGTCCGTGATGGCCAAGGGCAGCGCACCAACGGCGGTAATGTTGCGCCAGGCCTCCGCCACCGCCT
>JBIKXA010000098.1:0-13570 GCA_044356015.1 Roseomonas sp. | reverse complement strand
GCGCTTCCCGGATCTGCCCTATTTGGCTGAAGCGCCGTGGGAGGATGTGGCGGCCGAATGGGCCGGGCTTGGCTATTACGCGCGGGCGCGCAACCTGCATGCGGCGGCGCGGCAAATCCTGGCCTTGGGCGGCTTTCCGGAAACACGGGAAGGTTTGGCCACCCTGCCCGGCATTGGCCCCTATACCGCCGCCGCCATCGCCGCCATTGCCTTCAATGCACCGGTGGTGCCGCTGGATGGCAATGTGGAACGCGTCACGGCGCGGATTTTCGCGGTGGAGGAAGCGCTGCCCGCCGCCAAACCCAGGCTTGATGCCCTGGCGCAGGGTTTTCTGGCCGATAAGGCCGCCCGCGCTCGACCTGGTGATTTCACCCAGGCGCTGTTTGATCTGGGCGCGGGGATTTGCACCCCGCGCAAGCCAGCCTGTGCGCTTTGCCCCTGGCAGAAGCCTTGTCAGGCGCGCAAACTTGGGCTGGCCGAGGCTTTGCCGCGCAAGGCCCCGAAGCCCGAGCGCCCCACGCGCCATGGCGTGCATTTCCTGCTGACGGATGCGCAAGGCCAGGTTTGGCTAAAGCGCCGCCCGCCTCGTGGGCTTTTGGGCGGCATGCTGGAAATCCCAGGCACTTCCTGGCGGGAGGCTGGCTGGACGGAGGCCGAAGCGTTGGCTGAGGCGCCCGTTGCGCTTGATTGGCAGCCAGTGGTGGGAGAAGCGCGGCATGTCTTCACGCATTTCGCGCTGACCATGCTGCTTTACCGCGCGCGATTGCCTGCGCGGGCCAGGCGACCAGAGGGGGAATGGCTGACACCCGCAGAAGCCGGGCAGGCTCTGCCCAGTGTGATGCGGAAATTGCTCGTGCTGGCAGGTGCTTCTGGCGACCCGCACTTGGCTTGAAAATGTAACTGGCGTGATCCGTCAGGTGGCGGATCACGCCAATTCGCTGTATCTGCGATCAGGCTGCGCGCCCTACTTCATACTCGGCTGAATTGATCGCGCCGCGCACAGCCGCGATCATCCGATCCACCGCAGCGATGGTTTCGGCTTTTTGTGCGAAGGCAAGGCCAATCCGCCCACCTTCCGCCAGCACCACGCGCGCAGGCAAGGCTGCGCCAGCGCCGTGCAGGGCCAGTTGCACCATCATTCCGGGCGTGAAGGCAGTTTCACCACGCAGGCTTGCGCCATCACGCGCTATTTCAACCAGTATTGCTTCTTGCGCTTTGCTATCCTGGGCTGAAATCAGCATTGGCACGCCATGGCCATCCACCCTTTCCCAATCGGTGCGCATGCCGGACAGGAAGCCATCCACCTGTTCGCCCAGCCGCGCAGTGACATCAGCCACGGTTTCTGCCGCCCGCTTCACCGTACCGCTGGATGCGCGTGCCCCTTCGGCGACATCGGAAACCTCCCGCATGGCGCGAGCAGATTCATCATTCTGCTGCGCGACCGATTGAACGCTGGATGAGATATCGCGCGTCACCGCATCTTGTTCTTCCACTGCCGCCGCGATGGCGCTGGCAACACCATTCACACGCTGAATGGCATTGGCCACTTCCTGCACTGCGCCCACCGCATCGCCGGTGGCGGCCTGGATGGCGCTGATCTGCGCGCTGATCTGTTCCGTGGCACGGGCGGTTTGCGATGCCAGGGTCTTCACTTCGGATGCGACCACGGCGAAGCCCTTGCCGGCATCACCAGCGCGGGCCGCTTCAATGGTGGCATTCAGCGCCAGCAGATTGGTCTGGCCCGCGATATCGGTGATCAGGCGGACCACATCGCCAATCTGATCTGCTGCTTCGGCCAAGCCGCGCACGGTGGCACCCGTGGCATGGGCGCGTTCCACCGCATCCTGTGCCGCGCGTGCCGCTTCCGCCACCTGGCGCGAGATTTCAGTGACCGAGGCGGTCATTTCCTCGGTCGCTGCCGCAACTGCGGAAAGATTGCTGGAGCTTTGCTGCGCGCCTTCCGCCGTATCAGCCACGCGATTACGGGTTTGTTCCGTGGCGGATGCCATGGAGATGGAGGCATCACGCATGCCACCCGCGGAGTCGCGCAGCCGGTCCATAATGGTGGCGACATTGCCGCCAAACTCCCGCGTCAGGCTTTCGACCAGGGCCTGGCGGCGTTCCCGCGCGGCGCGTTCCGTGGCAGCGGCGGCTTCGAAGGCCGCATTGGCTTCAGCCTGCTGGCGGAATTTCTCCAAAGCTTCGGCCATGGTGCCGACCTCATCTCCGCGGCCACGGCCAGGGATTTGTAAAGCCGTGTCGCCCTGGGCCAAACGCCCCATGGCGCTTGCCATGTCGCTCAAGGGATTGGCAATGCGTCGCGCCGCAATCAGCGAAACGGGGATGGTGATGCCAAGCACCGCAAGGGCGGCAAAGCCAATGATGGAAAGCACCTTATCCATCGCCGCGTCAAAAGCAGCGCGCGGCAAGGCGATCATCATGGCGGCGGAAGCATTGCCGCTGAGATCACGCAAGGGCTGCACTGCCACCACATGGGCGCCGCGCCCAGGCACGCCGAGTTCCACACCGCTGATCGCTTGGCCGTCGCGCTGCGCCGCGATGATGGCTTCGGGAATGACTTCCATCGTCAGCCCTTCCACCGTTGCGGTTACCAGTTTGCCGGCACCAAAAAGTGCCGCTTCGCCGCCCACAACCTTGCCGATATCGGCCACCACGGCCGGGGTCAGGCGGGTGGCAACCTTGAGCGTCCCAATGATCTTGCCTGATTGATCCTTAACAGGCAGCGCCGCGCCAGTGGCGAATTGGCCGGAAGAAGGCGAAACCTCGCTGCCCAATTTCGCAGTGCCTGTCAGTGCGGAAGCCACATCCGGCAGGCGGGATTTATCATCGCCCACGCGATTCGGGTCATGGCCGCGCATGATGACGCGCCCGGTTGTATTGGTGACTTCCAGCACCGAAACAGTGGGGTCCACGGCGCGCATGGCCCTGAAGCTTGGCACGAGAATATCGCGTAGCTTGGCGGCATCCCCGGCGGCAAGGGCCGCGATAAGGTCTGGCCGTTGCGCGAAGCCTGCAGCGTAGCCAGCCATGCGTTGGGCGGCATCCTGCAAATCACGCTCCGCAAGGCCAACCGCACGGGTCAGCGCCTGGTCCATCTGTGCCTGATGGTCATTCCTGACCGCCCAAAAGGCACCTGCCGCGGCAAGCAGGGCCGCGAATATCGCCGGCAATAAACCCAGCATGAGCAAGCGGGGGCGCAGCCCCGATAAACGATGCGCTGAAACAGCCATGGAACTCCCTCCAACGAAAGACAGCGCATCATCGTTTGAGGGGGTGAAGAAAAAGTTTCAGTTTTGTGACGGGCGCCGAAGATTGCACAAAATTCAGCTAAATCGCCGCTTCACGCAGCATCATGCGGGCATCGCCATGCCAAATCTTATCAAAACGTTGAAGCCAGCGATCCGCCTGGGTTTCTCCGCTGGCTATAATTGCATCAAGCGGGTCAAGAAATAGCCCCTCATCAAGGCCCCGTGCATTCAAGCCATCGCGCGCGATGGCCAGCACATCGCGGCCTACATCGCGCAAGGATCGGCCCTGGATCGTCGCGGTCAGCCCTTCACGCGGCACCGCTTCACGAAGGGCGCGGATTTCAGCGACACTCCAACCCCGCGTCAGCGCGCGGGCGGCCTTCTGCGCCGCATCATCATAGATCAACCCCACCCAAAAGGCCGGCAGCGCATTCAGCATGGAAGGTGCCCCGGCATCCGCGCCACGCATTTCCAAAAAGCGCTTGAGGCGAACATCGGTGAAAACCGTGGTCACATGATCCGCCCAATCGCCCATGGTGGCGGATTGGTCGGCGAGTTTCTCCGCCTTGCCGTTCAAAAAGGCACGGAAGCTCTGCCCCGCCGCATCCAGCCATTGGCCATCGCGCATGATGAAATACATGGGCACATCCAGCACCCATTCGGCGAAGCGTTCAAAGCCGAAGCCATCTTCAAACACGACGGCGGGGATGCCGGTGCGGTCCGGGTCCGTATCCGTCCAGACCCGGGCGCGGAGGCTGCGATAGCCATTCTTTTTGCCCTCAGTGATTGGGGAATTGGCGAAAAGCGCGGTCGCCAGCGGTTGCAGCGCGAGCGAGACGCGGAGCTTTTCCAGCATATCCGCTTCATCGCCGAAATCGAGGTTCACCTGCACCGTGCAGGTGCGCAGCATCATATCAAGGCCCATGGCGCCGACGCGCGGCATATATTGGCGCATGATGGCGTAGCGGCCCTTCGGCATCCAGGGCATGTCTTCGCGCTTCGCCAAGGGATGAAAGCCAATCGGTGCGAAACCCAGGCCCAAGGGGGCGGCCACGTCGCGCACCTCATCCAAATGCTGGAACAGCTCGGCGGAGACTTCATGCAGATTGGGCAAAGCCGCGCCGGAAAGTTCAAACTGCCCGCCGGGTTCCAGGCTGACAGAAGCGGCGCCGCGCTTCAGGCCAATCGGGTTGCCGCGATCCAGGATGGGTTCCCACCCCTTCGCCATCAGCCCTTCCAGCATGGCGCGAATGCCCTGGGGTTCGTAGGGCGGCGGCGTGTAATCGCTCAGCCGGAAGCCGAATTTTTCATGCTCAGTGCCGATGCGCCAGGCGGATTTGGGCTTGCAGCCAGCCGCGAACCATTCCGCCATTTGGCGGGTGGAGGTGATGGGGGTGGGATCGGACTCGCCGGGATTGGACATCAAAACCTTCCAGGGGCGCCGCCGGGACGGCGCGAAACATAATCAGGACCAGTCACCCGCCAGGGCGGCGAGGACCGCAAGCCCCGCAACCGCCGCCGTTTCCGCCCGCAGGATGCGGGGGCCAAGGCCGATGGGCTTAACAAAGGGGTAGCTTCGGGCGGCGTCAAGTTCGGCGCGGTCAAAGCCACCTTCCGGGCCGATCACTAGGCCAAGCGGCAGGCGCTGCCCAGATAGCGCTTGCGGAAGGGCGGGCGCATCGGTGCGCTCGGCCGCGATGAAAAGCGGAATGCCATCCCAGGAATCGAGCGCCGCGTGCAGGGGCATGGCTGTGTGGATCACGGGCAGGCTTAATCTTTCGCATTGCTCGGTGGCGCCGCGCGCAATGGCAGCAAGCCGCGCCAGGTTCACCCGATCCGCGACAGACCGGCGCGTGAGTACGGGGTGGATGGCGGCAACGCCAAGTTCGGTCGCTTTTTCCACCAACCATTCCATGGCATCGCGCTTCAAGGCGGCGACCATCAGGCGGAGATCGGGTTCCGGTGCTGGCGCGCGGCTTTGGGCTTCCAGCGCGATGCGGCAGCGATCCTTGCGGAGAGCCGTGATCCGCCCGGCCCATTCGCCATATTGGGCATTGAAGACTGCCACGGCATCGCCGGGGCCACGGCGCAGCACGGCGCCCAGATGATGCGCCTGTCCGGGCTCAGCCTCGATCTCAAGGCCGGCGGCGAGGTGGGTTTCAAGATATAGGCGCGGGGTGGACATGGCGGGTTTCCATGCCCCTTATAGCCCCATGAGTGGCCATACCGATATCCGTAGTGGCGGCTGGGTGGCGCGCCTGCCGCAGGCTTGGCGCCCCTATGCGCTGCTGATGCGCCTGGATCGGCCCATCGGGTCCTGGCTGCTGTTTCTGCCGGGGCTTTGGGCCTTTGCCATGGTGGCGCCGGATTGGCGGCAGGGGGTGTGGCTGACGGCGCTATTCGGCCTGGGCGCGGTGCTGATGCGCGGCGCGGGCTGCGTGGTGAATGATTTGTGGGATAGGGATTTGGACCGGCAGGTGGAACGCACTGCGGGGCGCCCGCTTGCGTCCGGTGCGTTGCGGGCGCGCCATGCCTTAGTGTTTCTGGCGCTGGTGTTGGCGGCGGCGTTGCTGATCCTGCTGCAATTGAACCGTGCGGCGCAGTTGCTTGGCGTGGCGTCCTTGGTGCCGGTGGTGCTTTACCCTTTGGCCAAGCGCGTGACGGATTGGCCGCAAGCAGTGCTTGGGGTGATTTTTTCTTGGGCCGCGCCCATGGGATATGCGGCGGTGATGGGCGGGCTGGATGGCGCGGCTTTGGCGCTTTGGGCCGCCGGGTTCTTCTGGATTCTGGGCTATGACACGATCTACGCGCATCAGGACCGCGAAGATGATGCGCTGGTGGGCATCAGATCATCCGCGCTGCGCTTGGGGGATAAGACCAGGCCCTTCCTGATCCTTTGCTATGGGCTGACCATGGGCTTGCTGGCGCTGGCCGGGTGGCTTGCAGGGCTGGCGCCTTGGTACTTGCCCGGGCTTGCCGTGCCGGGGGTGATGCTGGCGCGGCAGGTGATACAGCTTGATATCGCCAACCCCGCGCTGTGCTTGCGCCTGTTCAAGGCCAATCGGGATGTCGGGCTGGCGATTGCCGCGGCCTTTCTGTTGGGCCGACTGTGACGCCGGAGGAATTCGTCGCCTCGCAAACGGTGGTGTCTCGCGCGCCTTTGGTGCCAGAAATCGCTTTGCATTTGGCGAGTGAGATCACGCCCATCTGGCAAGCGACCGAAACCTGGCTTGCCGAACAAAACATCGAACCGCCCTTCTGGGCCTTCGCCTGGCCTGGCGGGCAAGCCTTGGCGAGGGCGGTTTTGGATAATCCCGCGCTGGTCGCCGGGAAGCGCGTGCTGGATTTCGCCGCTGGCTGCGGCATTGCCGCCATCGCCGCCGCGCAAGCCGGTGCGGCTTTGGTGGAAGCCGCCGAGATTGATCCTTTGGCCCTGGCTGCCGTGCGCTTGAATGCCGCGCTGAATGGCGTGGCGGTGGCAACGCCGCCCGGTGATGTGGTTGGCGCGCCCTGCCGCTGGGATGTGATTTTTGCGGGTGACGTCTGCTACGAAGCGCCGATGACCGCGCATATCCTGCCCTGGCTGCGCGGGTTGGTGGCGGCGGGGGCAGAGGTGCTGATCGCCGATCCTGGTCGCGCCTATTTGCCGAAGGCGGGGCTTGCACCCATCGCGCGTTACAGCGTGCCGACCACGCGCGAATTGGAAGATCGCGACAGCCGAGAGGTCACCATTCACCGTCTTGCGGCATCGCTTGGCGCTGGTGCAGGCTAATCGCTGAAAATCAGGAGGAAGACCCCATGGCCGCCTATGCACACCCGGACGCGATTGTCAGCACCGCATGGCTTGCGGCCAATCTGGGCGACCCGAGCCTCCGCATCTTCGATTGCACCACCTATCTTTTGTATGAAACCGGCACGGGGCGGCCTTACAGCATCAAAAACGGGCGGGAAGATCATGATGCCGGGCATATTCCGGGCGCGGGTTTTCTGGACGTGCAAGGCGAACTTTCTGATCGCGCGGGCCGCTTCAACTTCACCATGCCTGCGCCGGATGATTTGGCGGCGCGCTTGGCAGCACGCGGCATTGGGGATGGCACGCGCGTGGTGTTGTATTCGCGCAAGACACCGCAATGGGCGACGCGGGTTTGGTGGATGATGCGCGCCATCGGCTTTGATGATGCGGCGATTCTGGATGGCGGGATTGATGCCTGGGTGGCGGAAGGCCGCCCGCTTTCCACGAATGAGGCAAAGCACCCGCCGGCGACGCTGAAAGCCCGCCCGCGCCCCGGCCTTTTCGTCGGGCGCGATGAAATGCTGGCCGCGATTGGTGATGGCGGCACCTGTTCCATCAATGCGCTGGCGCCTGATCTGCATAGCGGCGAGAACCCGCGCTATGGCAGGCGCGGGCGCATTCCGGGCAGCGTCAATCTGCCGGCGGCATCTTTATTTGAAGCCGGCAGCTTCAAGCTGAAGGCGCCTGATCAGGTGGCCGCTGCCTTCGCCGCGATTGGTGCGGATAAGGCGAAGCGCAAGCTGATCTATTGCGGTGGCGGCATAGCGGCGACGCTGGATGCGTTTTTGTTGTATCAGCTCGGGCATCAGAATATCGCGGTTTATGATGCTTCCATGAATGAATGGGCGAAGGATGAAAGCCTGCCGATGGAGGTGGGCTGAAACGCGCCTCACCCCAAGACGCGCTTCGCCACCACATCCAGCTTCGCGAGCAGATCGGGGTCGCGCTGTTCCGGTGCGGTGATCAGCGCATATTCCAAGGCGCGATCGCACCCCGCCGGGCAGGGGCCGCGCTTGGCGCCAAGGGCGGGCACCACATGCTGCACCAGCGCGCGCGCCTTATCGGCGTTGGAGAACAACACCTTCACCACCTGATCCACCGTCACCGCATCATGATCCGGGTGCCAGCAATCGAAATCCGTCACCATCGCAACCGTCGCGTAGCAAAGCTCCGCCTCGCGGGCGAGTTTCGCTTCGGGCATATTGGTCATGCCGATCACGCTGCACCCCCAGGAACGGTAGAGTTCGCTTTCTGCTTTGGTGCTGAATTGCGGGCCTTCCATGACCAGATAAGTTCCGCCGCGTGTCACGGGCAGCGCCAGTTTTCTCGCGGCGGCTTCCAGCGCATCACCAAGCCTGGGGCAGACCGGATGCGCGACGGAAACATGCGCGACACAGCCGGTGCCGAAAAAGGATTTCTCGCGCGCAAAACTCCGGTCAATGAATTGGTCCACAATCACGAAATGACCAGGCGGCAAATCCTCACGCAGCGACCCGACGGCGGAAAGGGAGATGATTTCCGTGCAGCCAATCCGCTTCAGCGCATCAATATTGGCGCGGTAATTGAGTGCGGAGGGCGGCGTTGGGTGGCCGCGCCCATGGCGGGGCAGGAAGGCGCAGGGCACGCCATGCAGCCGGCCGGTCAGGATTTCATCCGAAGGATCACCCCAGGGGGTGCGGAGCTTCATCCATCGACGATCCTCCAGACCCTCGATGTCATAAAGCCCTGATCCGCCGATCAGGCCGATCATGGGTTGGATGCTGGGTTCTGTCTGGGTCATGGCAAGCGTTCCGTTCAAGGCAGGCACAGCGGCGCCTTTAGCGCAGAGCGCGTTTTCATGCTAACCCTTGTAAGGATATCGAGGAGAAAGCCGCATGGCGCTCAGATGTGTGATCTTGCTGGCCCTGGCGCTGGCTGCCTGCGAGAAAAGCGAAAATCAAAGCGCCTTCGGCCCGCGCGGTACGGCGCTGCCACCACCGGGGTATGAGGGGCGGTGAAGTTCCCGCGCCTTCAACCCCCGACCCTCCTCCGACCCCATCACGTCTCGGCGCCGCCATTCACCTGGATCATCTGGCCATTGACGAAGGCCCCGCCTTCAGAGACCAGCATGCCGACCACGGCAGCCACTTCATGGGGTTGCCCAAGCCTTCCCACCGGCACGCGCGATACCATGCTGGCGATGTGGTGATGCGCGGCTTCATCATCACGCTCCCCAGCGATGGGGCCGGGGGAGACAGCATTGGTGGTGATCCCCTTGGCGCCGAATTCCTTCGCCAATGCTTTGGTCAGGCCCCAAAGCCCATGCTTGGAAACGGAAACCGCCGCGCGGCCATTATAGCCATGGATGGCATTCATCCCGAGCAGGTTCACAATGCGCCCCCAGCCGCGATCCAGCATCCCCGGCAGGCAGAGGCGGGAAAGCCAGACGCTGGAATCAAGATCAACCGAAATCACGCGGCGCCACTCCGCATCACTCATTTCCAGGAAGCGCCCATCGGGGCGAAGGGCCGCGTTATTCACCAGCACATCCACTGCGCCGAAGCTCGCAATCGCATCCCGCGCGATGCGCGCGCATTCTTCGGGGATGCCAACATCACCCATGGCGACCAAAGCCTCCACACCCAAGGCGCGGGCTTCGGCGGCGACGTTTTCGCAAGCATCCCGATTGCGGGAGCCATTGATGACGACATTGAAACCCATGCGCGCGAGTTCAAGCGCGATGGCGCGGCCAATATTGCGGCCGGCGCCGGTGATCAAAGCGGTTTTGCGTTGCGTGGTCATATTGCCGTCTTTCAGAAAATGATGATGCAGGCTTTTACACGGGCTGCAGCGGCGCCGGAATAGGACCTGATCAGACCACCGCCGCACCGCCACCACCGACATGCCGAAACCAATCATAGTGATAATGGCTGATCAGCATGACAGAGATGATCATGCTGCCTCCAGGCGCACCAATAATCGAGGCGGGACCCCAGGGGCAGATATGCCGTCCAGATGGAATGATCTGAACGGGTGCACCGAGGCCAGAGGAAGCGGACACGCGGCCCATCTCGCAGCTTCGGAAGGTCTTGCTGATGAAAACAAGCGCGTCGAACTCAACGCCAGACGGCTGGCTTATTCTCAGACAGGCCCCAGAAGCCCTCAACCGGCCAGGCGAAGATGGCACGCGCCCTTATCTTCGATTGAGGGTCGCAGCCCGACGTCAGGTCATTTTCTTGCCGAGCGTCCAGCCACCATCCACCGTCAGCACCGCGCCGGTGGTGAAGGAGCTTTCCTCACTCGCCAAAAACATCATGGCCTTGGCCACTTCATGCGTTTCGCCGGAACGTCCCATGGCGTGGAGTTCCTGGATCTTCCGCGCGACATCCGCATCCTGGAAATAACGCTCCGTCATCGGCGTGCGGATGACGCCAGGTGCGACCGCATTCACGCGAATGCCGCGCGGCGCCAATTCCATCGCCAGCGCCTTGGTCAGCCCTACTACCGCATGCTTGGATGTCACGTAAGCAACCCGTTCCGGTGTTGCGACCAGGCCGAGCGTGGAGGCGATATTCACAATCCGCCCGGCCTTGCCGAGCGCAATCAACCGCCGCGCAAAGGCCTGCGATGGCAGGAAGCTGCCGGTCACATTGATGTTCATGGTGCGCTGCCAATCCTCAAAGGAAAGATCGAGCAAAGGGCTGATCTCCCGCACACCGGCGCAATTCGCCAGCACATCAAGCCGACCCAGCACGGCTTCCGCGCCGGCGATGAAATCACGCACCGCATCGGGGTTCACGACATCCAGAACAAAGGGATGCGCTTCGCCATCGCGCTTGCGGATATCGGCCGCCGTTGCTTCCACCGCTTCCTTGTCAATATCGGCAATGGCCAACCGCGCGCCTTCCTCGGCGAAGGCAATCGCCAATTGGCGGCCAATGCCGCTCGCGGCGCCGGTTATCAAGACGCCTTGATCCTGGAATCTCATTTGCGTTCTCCCTTGTTTCTTATACCGCGATCAGATCAGCGGCTTTCTCAGCAATCATATTTGTGGCGGCATAGGTATTGCCGGAAACCATGGTCGGCATGCAGGAAGCATCCGCCACGCGAAGCCCCTCAAGCCCGATCACCTTCATGGAAGCAGGGTCCACCACCGCCATGGGATCAATCCCCATCTTGCAGGACCCGATCGGGTGATAGGTCGTGGAACCCGTCGCACGCGCATGGGCCATCCATTCATCATCGGTTTGCACGGCGGGGCCAGGGAAATTCTCGGCAACCACGTAATCGGCCAGCGGGCGCGTTTGCAGAAGCTGGCGCATATATTTCATCGCCGCCAGCAGCGCATCGCGGTCCATCTGATCCTGCAAGTAATTCGGCTGGATTTCCGGCTTGGCGCGCGGGTCCGCTGATAGCGCCTTCAGCCAGCCCTTGCTTTCCGGACGCAGCTGAGAACAGCCAAGCGTCATGCCCGCCTTGGTATCCAAATCCGTCACACCATAGCGCCCGGTTGGGTAGCTGGCCGGTGCGAAGTAAAGCTGCATATCGGGTGTGGCCAGTCCTTCGCGCGTTTTCATATAGCCGCCCGCATGGCTCGGGCTTGCCGTCAGCAGGCCCTTACGGGTGAAGGCATAACGCAGCACCTCAATCGCCAAGCGCACACCGCGCGAACGTTCATTGAGCGAACCCGCCCCCTTCACCAATGCGGAAACCCGGGTGGCGTAATGGTCGCGCAAATTCTTCCCCACACCTGGCAGCGCATGAACAACATCAACGCCAATGCCAGCCAGCCATTCCGGATCGCCCACACCCGAGATTTGCAGAAGCTGCGGCGTATTGATGGCACCGCCCGAGAGAATCACATCGCGCCTGGCGCGAATGGTGATGGGTGCACTGCCTTCTTGCGTATAGCGAATGCCAATGGCGCGCTTGCCTTCAAAGACAATCGCCTCAGCCAAGGCGCGCTGGATCAGTTTCAGATTGGGCCGCGACAGGGCAGGGCGCAGATAGGCGTCGGCAGGGCTCCAGCGCCGGCCACCGCGCATCATTTGCTGATACAAAAACGTCCCTTCCTGATTGCCGGAATTGTAATCCGGCGTGCGGCGCAGGCCGAGTGCTTCATTGGCGGCGATATAGGCTTCCGACAATTCATGCGGGTCGCGCTGGTCTTCGATGGAAAGCGGCCCGTTATTGCCGCGCACTGATGGATCGCCACCGCCATTGCCGCGCGTCTCGGCGCGCTTGAAATAGGGCAGCACATCATCCCAGGACCAGCCACGGCAGCCAAGCTGCGCCCACATATCGTAATCGGCGGATTGGCCGCGCACATAAAGATGGCCATTGATGGAACCGGAACCACCCAAAACCTTACCGCGCGGGAATGGAATTTTGCGATTGTCAATGTAAGGCCCGGGCGCGGTTTCATAACCCCAATTCAGCTTCGGATTATAGACGGTTTTGTTGAAGCCGGCAGGGATTTTGATGAAGATGTTATTGTCCTTGCCGCCCGCTTCCAGAATGGCGACGCTGTGTTTGCCCGAAGCGCTTAGCCGATTGGCCAGCACGCAGCCCGCGGCGCCGGCACCCACAATCACATAGTCGAATTCTTCCATGGACCCTTCCTCCTCACCCTTTGGAGCATTTTCAAGCCAAGCAGACGCGCTTGGACACGCGGAACATGCGACCAAACCTGACTCAGAGGCGTTAGCCGCGTACCAAGGCGGTGAAACGTCTCTGGAAGAGAGGCTAGGACGTGAGGCGTCGGTCGGGAAGACCTATTCCTCCTCTGTTTCGGGCTCCTGGGCTGGGATGGCGTAGGCTTCAGTCAGCCAACGCCCAAGATCCACCTGCCGACAACGATCGGAACAGAAGGGGCGCTGTTCAGGCGCCGGCGCCCGACCACATACGGGGCAGCGTGGGCGGCGCGGCTTTTTCTCGGCACCCGTCACGCGGTACCTCCTCGGCAGGAACGGCGGTGAGTTTAGCGGCTGGAGGTGTTCGAAATCAATTGCGTCTGATGGACGGTTTTGCAGTAGACAGAATTGGCTTCAGGCGGCGTCCAGCCGTTCTTTTCGGTCTATGAAACTGTTGATCTTAGCCTCAAGCTGTTTTGCCTCTGTCGCGACGGATGCGGAGGCGTCCAGCACCTGACCCGCTGCCTGTCCGCTTGATTTCGCATCAAAGCTCACGTTGCGCATTTTCTCAGCCGTGCCATTGGTCGCTTGCGCCAGGATTTGCACCTTTTGCACAATGGAACTGGTTGCATGCCCCTGTTGTTCGATCACGAAGGTGATGTGCCGAACGGCATTTCCAAGAGAGGCTATTGAACGACCTATAGATGATATGTCCTGGCAGGTGCTATCACTTGACCGGCGTAATATTTCCATGCGAGCACTGACATCCTCGCTTGCGCGAGCGGCCTGTAGGGCAAGGGTTTTCACTTCAGTGGCGACTACCGCAAATCCCTTGCCGGCTTCGCCGGACCTTGCGGCTTCTATGGTAGCGTTCAATGCAAGAAGATTCGTCTGAT
>JBIKXA010000097.1:0-13653 GCA_044356015.1 Roseomonas sp. | reverse complement strand
TATCGCCGGGTGCGAGGAAACGCGGCAGCGCGGCTTCCACCACGGCCTGGTCGCGCACAATCATGGGTTGGCTGGCGGCACCGATGCGATTGCCTTCCCAGGCCACCGCCATCAGGCGCAATTCGCCGGCGAAATCCGGAATATCCAACGCGACCACCGCACTGCCATCAGCCCCCACACGCACCGGGCCGGAGAATAGCGAGACCAAGCGTTGCGGCGGCTGAATGCCCATCCCCGCCAACCCGCCATCACCACCCTGGCGGAGCAAGGCAAGCGCGCCTTCGGCCGGCGCCAATAACCGACCGTAATCATCGCGGATATCCACGCCCAAGGCACGTTTGCCGAGGAAATGCGCCACCGGATCGGGTGAAGCAAATCCCGTCAGGCGCAAAATCCCCTCATCCACCGCAGCGAGGGTGACCATCGCCTCACCACGCGCATCGGCGATGCGGATAGGGATTTCCACGCGCTGGCGCGGGCGGATGCGCTCAGGGGCGGTGATGCTGACCTCCAACCGGCGCGGCGCGGGATCAAGCCCGATCCAGGCAAGGCCAAGCGCGCGGCCCGGGCGGCCTTCACGCGCCTCACCAGGACGATAGGCGGTGATGGCGATATAGGCACCCGGCCCCCAGGCGGCATCCACCGGGACTTCGATGTCTGTGCCCGCTTCGCTCAGCGTAATTTCACGCAGCGACACCAAGCGATCCGTCAGCACCGCAACCGTGGCCGGCCCGGCGAAGGGCGGCGTGATGCGCAGTCGCGCGACCTCTCCCGGCGCAAAAGCACGACGTTCCGACGCGACATCAATCCGGTCCGGGATTTCCGCGCTTTCAACGCCCGCCCAGCCGGCGCGGAAGCGGTAGGATGCCATGCCAAGCCCATCCGCATCGGCGATTTCCAACCGATAGCGGCCAAAGGGCAGGCTGCGCGCAAAACGTGAGGGCGCGGCGGGGGTGATGGCGATTTCTGCCGCATCCACAGGTTCATCGCGCCAGACGGTTTCAAATCGCGCGATTGAATTGCGCATCACCAGCCGCCAATCCGGCCTTTCGCGCACCAAGCGCAACCGCAACCGCGCTGGCGCCGCGCTGCCATCGGGTGCGACGGCAGCGATATCAAAGGCCGCTTCCGCGCCGGCATCCACCGCATCGCCCTGAAAGGCCGGGCGCAGCACGGGGAACAGGCTTGCGGCGCGCACCGGCATGGCAATCCGCGCGCGGCTTTCGCGCCCGCCGGGTTCGGCAATGGCCAGCGTCACATCGGCCTTGATGGGCAGCGTTGTATCCGGTGCGCGCGGCAGGGAAAGCGCCACCACGCCGCGCCCTTCGCGGTCCAGCGGCGCGATTTCCTGGGTGATCAGATCAGGCGCGAAGCTTTCATCCTGCAAGCCAAAGCGCCACCCGCGCCAGGCTTCAAAAGGCTCAGGGTCCGGCAACAGGCGGATTTCTGCATTGCCCGCAAGCCCCGCCCCCGGCGCGCCATACAGGAAGCGCGCCGCCACGGGCAGGTTGAGCGCGGCGGCCCCCGGCACGACAGGCCCCGGCGCCGGCCCGGCGGAGACCTCCAAGCCTTCCGGCACAAAGGCATCCACGCGAAATTGCGCGCGACCAATCGGCGGCAAAGCAGGATCAACCAGCGCTTCAATATTCCATTGGCCAAAGACAGCGCCATCAGAAAGCCGGAGTGGCCAGGAAATCGCGCCACCCGCAAGGCGCGGCGGCGAGACTTCCGACGCGATTTGCCCATTGGGCCGACGCAGCCTCAGCCTCACCGGCAAATCCTGCGGATTGCCCGCCGCATCACGCAAAAGGCCGGTTAGATTGACCGTTTCCCCAGGGCGATAAATGCCGCGATCAAGCCAGAGAAACGCATCCAACGGGCCGGGATGTGCGCGGCCAGAGGCACCGCGATCCGAAAGATCAAAACTCGCCGCTTCCAGATTGAGCGCGGCGAGGTCATCCGGCGCTTCAGCATGAAGGGCGAAGGGTGCCAATGGCCCTTGCCCGCGCAGCAAGGCGATTGGAAAACGCGCAAGCCCCGTTTCATCCGTGCGCGCTTCCGCCAGCACATCATTGTTGCGCGCCATCAACGCCACGCGCAGCCCAGACTTTACCTGCCCGGATTGAAAGCCGCGCACCTGCACCGCAAGCCCATCGGCGCCGCGCCAGGCCGTCAGCGCAATATCGGTCACGAAAAACGGAAAGGCGGCGGCGGTGGCTTCGCCGCGTCGGGTTTCAGCCTGCCGTGCCGTGATCACATAAAGCCCCGGTGCGGCATCGCGCAGCAAATCGGCAAGCGGCAGCGCATGACGCGTCAGGCGATTGGGCGCGCCGCCCTGCAATTCCGCGCTGCCTTCCCACAGCACGCGCCCGCTTTGGTCGCCGATATATTGCGCCATCCATTGATCCAGAGCCTCACCCGGGCGCCAGCGCTCGCGGAGAGAAATCAGATTGCGCTCAGAAACGCGGATCAGGCGCAGTTGGAGTTTTTCGATATTGATGGTGGCAAGACCAAGGCGCGGCGCCTGACCGCGCGGCAGGATGAAGGCGCGGTTTTCGAAGACAATGCGCGCTTCACGATCCGGCATCGCAATAGAAACCGCCGTATCTGCACGCAAATTCCCGCCTTCACCGGGCAAGCCGGCGCGCAAAATAATGCGCGTGCTCTGCCCCCAAGGCAGGCCGCCCACGCAAAGCTGATCCGCTTCGCGTTCGATCGTGAGGTTGGGCAGCGCCGGTTCGGCGCGCACCCAATCTTCCGCGCGCCAATCACCGCGCCGCGCGGGTGGGATGGTGAAGGTGATGCAGGCACGCGCCGGTTCGGCATCCGGTTCCGGGTTCACGCGCCGCACCAGCATGCCCGCGGCACGTTGCGCGGCTTCCAGCGCAGCCCTGTGCTGCGCATTATTTGGCATGCGTTCCAGCGCGGCTTCCAAAGCCTCAATCTGTTGCGGCAGGCGATCCAACCGGCGCAGCGCTTCAGCAATCAGCAATAGCGGCGGAACTTCGGGTTCTCCGCCGGGGGCGAATTGAAAGGCGCGCCAGGCGGCTTGCAGGGCGCGATTGTTTTCCGGGGGCGTTCGCGCAAGCTGCGCTTCCGCCAAAGCCAGCCAATGATCCGATGAACTATTGCCAAGCCCAATGCGTTCTTCCCAGGCGCTGGCGGCCGCAGCGAAATCTCGCCGCGCAGTGGCATCCTGCGCGCGACGTTCGGCAGCGGCGCGTTGCTGTGGTGTGCCACCAGCAGGGAAACGGCGTTGCAGGCTTTGCTGGTAGGCGCCTGAATCGCGGCTGAGCCCCGGCAGATCAAAGCCCTGCGCCGAGGTGGCGAAAGGGGCGATGGCCAGAGTCAGAATCAGCAATAGGCGCGGCAGCATCATCGGGGGTTCCTCGCCAAGTGTGGACTGCTTATTGCACGTTACGCGGATGGATGCATCATTTGGGCTGATGCCTCGGGGTATGGCCAGAAACCTCTGCCCCCGCATCCCGCGCCAGTGATGAGAGCATGGGAATTGACAAAACTGTTACAACAGACGCGGCAATAAAACTAACGGAAAAATCCACCAGTGCAAGCTCTGCGCGTTCGGCAAATAGACGTGACGCCTCCAGCGTCGCGGTTGCCAGCACCACGCCAAGCGCCGGCGATAATTGCTGAAGCGTGCTGTAGAAGCTGGTGGCGGCGGAGAGTTTCTCAGGCGGTACATCGGCAAAAACCAGCGTATTGAGCGCGGTGAATTGCAGGCTGCGAAACAGGCCGCCGCAAGCCAGCAGCAGGAAAATCGCAGCGACCGGCCAGGCAGGATTGGGAAAGGCCAGCAGCGCGATTCCAGCTGATGCCAAGACACCATTGATCAGCAGCGCATTGCGAAAGCCGAAGCGCTTCAGCAAGGGGCGCACCAGCGGCTTCATGGTGAAGGCGCCAAGCGCGGTCGCGAAGGAAATCAGCCCGCTTTCGGATGCCGACATGCCAAAGCCAATTTGCAGCATCACCGGCACCAGAAACGGCACCGCGCCTGCACCGATGCGAAATAGGCTGCCGAAAAGTGCCGGCTGGCGAAAGGTGGGGATTTTGAGCAGCGCGATATCAATCGCGGGGTGCGGCGCACGGCGGCAATGGAAATAGGCGGCGATACCAATGACCACGCCAATTATCAGCGCAACTTCTGGCCAGGGTTCCGCCACTACATGCCGGCCCACGGTTTCCAGCCCGAACATGCCAAGCGCCAAGGCCAGCCCCACCAGTGCCAGGCCCAGAATATCCGGCCTGCCCGGGTTGGTTGGTGGGATGGCAGGAATTTTCCACGCCACCAGCAAGAAACCGATCAGCCCGATCGGCACATTGATCCAGAACACCGCGCGCCAGCCAAAAAGATCGGTCAGAATGCCCCCCAGCGGCGGGCCGGTGACGGGGCCGAGCAGTGCCGGCATCGTCAGCCACGCCATGGCGGAGAGCAATTCTTCCTTGCGCACACCGCGCAACAGCAAAAGCCGCCCGACCGGAAACATCATGGCCCCACCCGCGCCTTGCAGGATGCGAAACGCAATCAGGTCTTCCAGGCCGCGCGCCTGGCCGGAAAGTGCGGAAGCCGTGACGAAAACAATGATCGCCAGCATGAAAACGCGCTTGGCACCGAAGCGATCCGCGATCCAACCTGAGAACGGTATGAAGACCGTCAGCGCAACAAGATAGGATGTGATGGCCGCCCCCAGCCGCGCCGGGTCTTCGCCCATATCGCGCGCCATGCTGGGCAGAGCTGTTGCCACCACCGCACTATCCAGATTCTGCATCAGCAACGCGGATGCGACGATCAGCGCAATGACGCGATGATTGGCATGGGCAGCGGGTTGGTCCATCTCGCGCGCGTTCAGGGGCGCAGAATGACGCGGCCCGCGCTGCGTCTGGCGCTGACTTCCGCCATGGCTTCGCGGAATTGCTCCAGCGGATAGGCGGCGTGGATTTCGGGCTTCAGCGCACCCGACTGCCACCATGCAACCAATTGCTGCCACAGCGCGCGCGCAGCAGGCGCGTAATCGCGCCGGCCATCGCCCGGCGACCAGCCGACATAGGTGCCCCAATTCACGCCAATGACGCCGATATTCTTGAGCAGCAGGATATTGGTTTGCAGCGTTGGAATGCCGCCTCCCGCAAAACCCACCACGACAAGATTGCCGCCATCAGCAAGGCAACGCAGGCTTTCATCAAAGGCTGGGCCGCCGATGGTATCCACCAGGCAATCCACACCACGCCCGCCCGTGGCAGCACGCGTCGCATCGCGGAAAGGCGCGGCGCTATCCAGCACCACATCCGCGCCGCGGGCGCGCAGCATGTCGTGCTTCGCCACACCCGCGCGGGCAATCACCTTGGCCCCGCAAGCCTTGGCGATTTCAACGGCGGCAAGGCCAACGCCGCCCGCCGCGCCATGCACCAGCACCCAATCGCCGGCCTTGATCCTGCCGCGCCACAATAGCGCGGCGCCGGCGGTTGGATAGGAAATTGGGAAGCCGATTGCGGGTTCCAAAGGCAGGCCATCGGGGATGGCGATGGTGTGGATATCGTCAGCGATGGCTTCTTCCGCCATGCCGCCCCAATCCACTACGGCGAAAACCCGTGTGCCTGGCGGCGGAGCCTCCGCATCCGGTGCTGCTTCCAGCACCGTGCCGACAATCTCGGTCCCCGGCGTGAAGGGCAAGGGCGGCTTGCGCTGATACTTGCCGGCCACCACCAATTGCGTGGCGAAGGAAACGCCTGCCGCCGCGACTTTGATCCGCACGCTGCGCGGGCGCAGCGCCGGGCGCGGCACATCCTTGATTTCCAGCGCTTCAAAATCGCGCCAGCTTTCGCACATGATGGCGCGCATTACGCGGCCTCATCCTGCATGATCATATCCGCACCTTTTTCGCCAATCATGATGGTGGGCACATTGGTATTGCCGGTGGTCAGCGTTGGCATGATGGAAGCATCAATCACGCGCAAGCCCGCAATACCGCGCAGCCTCAGGCGGCTATCCACCACACTCGCGGGGTCTTCGCCCATGCGGCAGGTGCCGACGGGGTGGTAGATGGTCGTGCCATATTGCCGCGCGAAGCCGAGCAATTCATCATCGCTTTGCACATCAGGCCCCGGCAGGCTTTCCCGCACGCTGTAGGGCGTAATGGCCGCTTGCGCGAAAATCTCGCGCACCATGCGCAGCCCGCGCGCGAGCAATTCCTGATCGCTCCGTGCGGAGAGATAATTCGGCCGGATGGCGGGTTTTTCGAGGGGATCAGCGGATTTCGCCATGACCGTGCCGCGGCTATCGGGCTTCACCGGGCAGATGGCGCAGGTCATGCCGGGTTCCTTTTCCAACACGCCGAATTGGCCAAGCGCGTAGCTTGCCGGCGTGAACAGCAATTGCAGATCCGGGCTGGCAAGCCCTTCACGCGACCGCGCGAAAACCTGTGCGGTAGTAACCCCGAAAGTCAGCGCGCCATTGCCGAGCGTGAAGAAGCGCGCCACTTGCTCTACCAAGCGCAACCCACGCGCCAATTGATTGGTGCTGATGCTGTCCTTCACGCGATGCTGCACGCGCGTGACGTAATGATCCTGCAAATTGGCGCCCACACCCGGCATATCTTGCACCACATCAATGCCAAGCGCTCGCAAATGCTCGGCGGGACCGATGCCGGAGATTTGCAGCACATGCGGCGAATTCACCGCGCCGCCCGAGAGGATCACTTCCCGCGCGGCGCGGATTTGCTTGAGCGTGCCGCCCTGGCGAAACTCCGCCCCCACGCAGCGCTTGCCTTCAAACAACAACCGCGTGACCTGCGCTTCGGTTTCCACCCGCACCTTGTCACCCGCCTGCGCCAGATAAGTGCGCGCGGTTGAACCGCGCCAGCGGCCAATGCGTGTCATTTGCGAATAGCCGACGCCTTCCTGCTCCACGCCATTCAAATCGCTGCGGAAGACATGGCCGGCCTGCTGCGCCGCTTCGATGAAGCGATGCGTCAGCGGCAGGATGGTGCGGTAATCTTCCACCTGCAAAGGCCCATCCTGACCGCGTACGGAAGGGTCGCCACCATTGCGATAGGTTTCGCTGCGACGAAACAGCGGCAGCACCTCCTCATAGCTCCAGCCACGGCAGCCCATTTGCGCCCAAAGATCGAAATCGGCGGGATTGCCACGCACATAAAGCATGCCGTTGATGGAAGAAGTGCCGCCCAAGGTGCGCCCGCGCGGCCAGCGGATTTCGCGGCCATTCGCGCCTGATTCGGCTTCCGTCGTGTAACCCCAATTCACCAGCTTCTGATTTTGCATCAGCTTCAGCATGCCAGCGGGGATGTGAATCCAGGGGTGGCGATCCTTCGGCCCGGCTTCCAGCAATGTCACGCGTCTGCCTGCCATGCCCAACCTGCTTGCCACCACACAGCCGGCGGAACCCGCGCCAATCACCAGATAATCCGTTTCCATTAGTCACACCCTCGCTCACAGCTTGAAGGGCGCGTTCAATCCGCCCCCTTCCCATATCCTGATTAGGCGTCAGGATAGGCATGATTTGGCGCTGGAGGAAACGCGATGAATGAAGCGATGCGGCCCTATAAGGGGCTTCGGGTGCTGGATGCCGGCCAGGGCATCGCGGGGCCTTATTGCGGCATGATGCTGGCCGCCTGCGGCGCGGATGTGATCAAGCTTGAACCGCCGGAAGGCGATTGGTCGCGCGGGCTTGGCACGGCGAAGGATACGGTTTCGGTGATGACGGTGTGCTTCAATCGCGGGAAGCGTTCCGTGGTGCTGGATTTAAAATCGGAAGACGGCAAGCGCGCCGCCGCTTCCCTCGCGGCGCAAGCCGATGTGCTGATTGAAGCCTTCCGACCAGGTGTCGCGGCGCGCATTGGCCTCGGGCCAGAAAACGCCAAGGCGGATGCGGTGTGTCTTTCCATTTCCGGCTTTGGTCAATCCGGGCCTTATGCGGAGCGGCCATGTACGGATTCTGTCGCGCAGGCTTTCTCGGGCTTCGTCAGCCTGAATGAAGGCGCTGATGGCGCGCCGCATAAGGCCGGCGCCTTCATCGCCGATATGGCAACGGGCATTTATGCTTTTTCTGCCGTGCAAGTCGCACTCGCCGCGCGCGCGCAGGATACCACGCCACGCCAGCGCGTGATTGATATGTCACTGATGGCGGCGACTTCCAACCTGCTGACGCACCAAATCGGTGAATGGGGCGTGCAGGGCAAATCCGCCGCACCACCCAATGCGCCGGCGGGGGCCTATCGCGCCGCCGATGGAGGCTGGGTGATGATCACGCTGGTGCGCGAAGCTGAATGGCCTAAGCTTTGCGGTGCCTTGGGTATTGCCGATATCGCGGCCGATCCGCGCTTTTTGAATTTCTATCTGCGCTGGCAGAACCGGGATGCGCTTTACGCCATCATCCGCGCGGCCTTTCTGAAAAAACCCGTCGCGGAATGGGTGGCGATATTGCAGGGCGAAAGGCTGCTTGCGGATCGTGTCAATACGCCGCTTGATTGGCTGGGGAATGAGCATGTCACCGCCTATGGCGCAGCTTCACGCATTCCGCAGCCGCAACTTGGCGCGGTGCCGCTGCCCATGCTGCCGGGGCTTGGCCATTTTGTGGCGGAAGCCCCGGCGCTTGGCCAGCATACGGCGGAGGTTTTGGCCGAATTGAGGTGACGCTGCCTCAATTATGCGGCAGGCGCAGCCCCGGTTCATCCCACTGCATCGCCACCAACTTTCCAGTGTTGGACAGCGTTATATAGGCGGTGCGCATATCCGGCCCGCCGAAGCAGATATTGGTCGGCATGCGTTCGGGCATTTTCACGGTGCGGAGGATCTCGCCTGCAGGTGACACGGTGGTGATTTCCCCCGCCACCAGTGTCGCCACAATGATATTGCCCGATGCCGCGATGGCAAGGCTATCCAAGCGCCGATAGCCGGGGAATTGGCACAGCACGCGGCCGCCCGCGCTGGATGGCCAGGGTTCCTTTTTCAGCTTACCTGGGCCTTCAATATCCCAGGCCCAAAGCCGGCCGGTTTCGGTTTCCGCGACATAAAGCGTTTTGCCATCCGGGCTCACGCCAATGCCATTGGCGCCGCCAAAAACCGGGAAGGCCGCTTCCACCACGCGTGAACCATCTTCCGATGCCCAATAGGCGCCGCCATGGTCGCGGTCCCGCGCACGCACCTTGCCGAGGTCAGAAAACCAGAAACCGCCCTTGCCATCGAACATCAGATCATTCGGCCCGCGCAAAGGCCGCCCATCGCAAACCCGGATCAGCGCTTCAACCTTGCCCGTGGCGGCATCAATCTTTTCAATCCGTCCGCCCGAGTAATCCGGCGATTGACCGCTCGGGCGCAAAATGCCGGGCTCCTCATGCCAGGTGAAGCCGCCATTATTGCAGACGTAAAAACTGCCATTCGGCCCCAGCGCCAGGCCATTCGGCGCGCCTTCCACGGTTGCGATGGTGGTCTTGCTGCCATTCGGCGCCACCTTTGTGATGCGCCGCGCTTCAATTTCCACCAGCGCCACGGACCCATCCGGCATGGCGACAGGGCCTTCGGGGAAGCGCAGCCCCTCGGCGATGATTTTGAGGTCGGGTGTGGCGACATGAACGGCCATGGTTTCCTCCTGCATTGGTTGTCCTGATCATGGCCCTGTTTTGCCAAACTGCGAAGCCTTGACGCGGCGGGGCATCGGGGGAAGCCTTTACCCCATGAAAACCGCCCCGGATCCCGTCACGCTCTCGGTCCTCGATAACCGCTTCCGCGCCATTGTGGAGGAAATGGGAGAGGCGATGCTGCGCACCGCCTATTCGCAAATCCTCAATTCCTCGCGCGATTTCTCCATTGCGCTCTGTGACTCCGAAGCGCGGCTGGTGGCGCAGGCGGATCACATCCCGGTCCATGTCGGCGCCATGCCCTTTGCGGTGCAGGCGGTGCGCGAAGCCTTTGGCGATAGCGTCAAGGAAGGCGATATCTACCTATTGAACGACCCCTATCATGGCGGGTCGCATTTGCCGGACCTGACGGCCATTGTGCCGGTCTTTGCCGAAGGGCGGCTGGTGTTCTGGTCGGTCGTGCGTGCGCATCACACGGATATCGGTGGCGCGACCCATGGCGGCTATAATCCAGGTGCGACCGAGATTTGGCAGGAGGGGCTGCGCGTGCCGCCCATTCTGCTCGGCGAGGGGCGCCTGCCGCGCGAGGATTTGGTACGCATGATCATCACCAATACGCGGCTTGCGCGTGATGTGCGTGGTGATCTTATGGCGATGATTGGCGCAGCGCATCTCGGCGAAAAGCGATTGCTGTCGGTGCTCGCGCGCTATGGCGCGGATACCACTGTGGCGGCGGTAGATGCGATTCTGGCGCTGGCAGAAGCACATACCAGGCGCATCATTTCCACCTGGGCGGATGGCACCTGGCTGGGTGAGGCGTTTCTGGATGATGATGGCTTCGGCGGCAAGGATATCGCCATTCGCGCCCGCGTGACGAAACAGGGCGATCATCTGACCGTGGACCTCACGGAAAGCGCGCCGCAAACGCCGGGCTTCGTCAATTCATCCTATCCGAATATGGCGAGTGCGGTGCGCATGGCACTCGCCTTCCTGCTTGATCCCGAAGTGGCAAAGAATGATGGCTGCTTCAGGCCGCTGACGATCAAGGCGCGCGAAGGCACGGTGGTTTGGGCCGCTGAAGGCGCACCGGTGACGATGTGTACTTCGCATTGTTCGAATGAGATTGTGGAAGCCGTGGTAAAGGCGCTCGCGAATGCCTGCCCGGATCGCGCCATGGGTGGCTGGGGGCGGCGCTTTCGCGTGGCGATCAAAGGGCGCGATCCGCGTCGGCCAGGGCGCTTTTTCGTCTGGCACATGTTCCATGCGCGGCCAGGGGGCGGCGGTTCTTCCGGCGGTGATGGCTGGTCCACCGCAGGCGAATGGCATTCCGCAGGCGGTTTGAAATTCGGCAGTGTGGAAATGGCGGAAGCGCGTTTCCCGCTGTATTTCGCGCGGCATGAATTTCGCCCAGGCAGTGCGGGTGATGGCACCTATCGCGGCGGGCTTGGTGGTGATCTCGTGCTGAAGCTGGAAACCGATGGCCCGGCGGTCGCGAATACTGCCGGCGATGGCGTGCGTTACGGCGCGGCGGGCATGCTGGGTGGCCGGGATGGCCTGCCGCATCATTATCGGTTGGAACGCGCTGATGGCACATCGCGCGATTTGCGCACCAAGGAAGTGGGGATACCCTTGGCACCTGGGGATCAACTGCATGTGCTCTCCGGCGGCGGCGGTGGTTGGGGGCCGCCCGAAAAACGCGACCCCGCCGCGCGCGCGGCGGATGCGGCGGAGGGCCTGGTATGAGCTATCGCATTGGCGTTGATGTCGGCGGCACTTTCACCGATGTGGTTTGCGTTGCCGCTGACGGCACCACAACTTTAGCCAAGGCAGCCAGTACGCCGGCGGATCAATCGGAAGGCGTTGTTGCGGGGCTGGCCGTATTGGCAGAAACCCTTGGCGTCACGCTTGCCGATCTGCTGCGCCAGACGGAACGCATCGTCCATGGCACCACGGTTGCTACCAATGCGCTGCTGGAACGCAAGGGGGCGAAGATTGCGATGCTTACCACCGAAGGGCATCGCGATGTGATTGAAATGCGTGAAGGGCTGAAGCCGGAACGCTACAATATGCGCCTGCCCGCTGCCCCCGCGCTGGTGCCGCGCCGCTTGCGCCTTGCGGTGCGCGAAAGGCTGCGCCCGGATGGGCGCGTGGAAACCCCGTTGGATCAGGGATCACTTGATGCCGCCATCGCGCAGTTGCGCGCGGAGAATGTTGAAGCGGTGGCGGTGTGTTTCCTCCATTCCTGGCGCGATGCGCGGCATGAAAACGCCGCTGCCGAGGCGTTGCGCCGCGCGCTGCCTGGCGTTTTCGTCACCACCTCTGCTGAAGTGCTGCCGCAGATCAAGGAATTTGAACGTTTCTCGACCGCGGCGGTGAATGCCTATGTGGGGCCGATTGTCTCGCGTTATCTGGCGCGGCTGCGCGGGCGGTTGGAACAGGCGGGTTATGGCGGGCCGGTTTTTGTCATTCTCTCCCATGGCGGTGTGGCGCCGGTGGAAGAAGCGGCGCGCTTGGCAGCGGGCACGGCGCTGTCAGGCCCGGCTGGAGGCGTTGCGGCGGGTGTGGCACTGGCCGAACGCGGGCTGGGGCAGGATTTGATCACCTTTGATGTCGGCGGCACCTCCACCGATATTGCGCTGATCCAGGAAGGTGATGCGGCGCTGGGGCGCGGGCGGGATGTGGCGGGTGAACGCATTGCGCTGGAAAGCCTGGATATCGTGACCCTTGGCGCGGGTGGTGGTTCCATCGGCCATGTCGGCGCAGGCGGCACCCTGCAAGTCGGGCCGCGCAGCGCGGGTGCCGTGCCGGGGCCGGCGGCCTATGGGCAGGGCGGCACGGAACCAGCGGTGACGGATGCCAATCTCGTGCTCGGCTATCTGGATGCGGCGAATTTCCTGGGCGGCAAGCGCAAGCTGGACATGGCGGCGGCAGAACGCGCCTTCGCCACGCTTGGCGCCAAGCTTGGGCTGGATGGCATGGCGGCGGCGGCGGGCGTGCATCGGCTGGCCAGTATCCGCATGGCGGATGGGATACGTGTGGCCACTGTCCGGCGTGGCGTTGATCCGCGTGATTTCTGTCTTTTGTCCTTCGGAGGTGCGGCAGGGCTGCATGCCAGCGCGGTGGCGAGGGAACTTGGCATGCGGCGCGTGGCGGTGCCCTTCTTCGCCGCCGGGCTTTCCGCCTGGGGCATGCTGCATACGGATTTACGTTACGAGATGGCGCGCAGCGAATTGAACACGGGCGGCGTGCCGGATGATGAGGCGCTCCGCGCCATTTGGGCGGCCTTGGAAGCAGAAGGCCGCGCGAGGGTCGCCAGCTGGTTTGGTGGCGCGGTGGAAACCAGGCGGGCGGCGGATATGCGCTATGGCGAACAGGTCTTTGATATCGCCGTGCCGCTTGACCATGTTTCCTGGGAAGGGGCGGGGCTTGCGGATCGGTTGCGTGATGCCTTCCATGCGCGGCATCAGGCGCTCTTCACCTACGCACTAAGGCAGGAAGAAGTGGTGCTGGTGAATGCCAGGCTTGCGGTGATTGGCCGCTTGCCGCCCATGCCGGCGCCGGCGGGCAAGGGCGCTGGCGCCGAGACAAAACCGCGCGGCATGCGCCGCATTGTGCTGGAAGCGGGACCAGCCGAGGTACCGGTCTATGATTTCGGCGCTCTTGCCGCGGATCAGCCGGTAGCTGGGCCAGCGATTGTGGAAAGCGATACAACCACCGTTTTGCTGCTACCCGGCGATGCCGCGCGGATGGATGCGCGCGGCTGGTTGGAGATTACGCTGCCGGATCAGGCGTAACGCCTGAGCCGCTCAGCGTACCGGCACAGGCGGCGGCAAGGGCTGTGCTGGCGCGGCAGGCGCTGCTGATGCAGCGGGTGCTGTCGTTTCTGGCTTATCGCTGGCGATGTTCTCACCCTGTCTGGCGGTCCATTGGCCGGCGCTTTCCAATTGGCGGCCCGTCCAATTCATGGCGCGCCCAAAGGCCGAGGTGGTTTCCTCAGCCGCCTTGCCCACCGCCGCGCCGGCGCGTTCGCCAAGGCTGCGTT
>JBIKXA010000247.1:0-3967 GCA_044356015.1 Roseomonas sp. | reverse complement strand
AGCAGGAGATCACCCCATGGATATGAATGGCGAGCGCCGCATCCCCGCGCCCCGCCAGCGCGTCTGGGACGCGCTGAACGACCCCGAAATGCTGAAGGCCGCGATTCCCGGCTGCGAAAGCGTGACCAAAACCGCCGATGACGCCTTTGAGGCCAAGGTGGCGGTCAAGATCGGCCCCATGGCGGCGAAATTCGGCGGCAAGGTGAAGCTGGAAAACATCCAGGCGCCGGCTTCCTATACCATCACCGGGGAAGGCAATGGCGGCGCCATGGGCTTCGCCAAGGGCGGCGCTGACGTATCGCTCGAAGAAGCAGGCCCGAATGAGACCTTGCTGAAATTCGCCGTGAAGGCGCAGGTCGGCGGCAAGATGGCGCAGCTTGGCGCGCGGCTGATTGATGCGACCGCCAAGCAAATGTCCGACCAGTTCTTTGACCGCTTCGCCGCTGCCGTGGCCGCTGCCGAACCCGCTGCCCCGGGCGCTGCCCCCGCACCAATGCCTGCCCCGCCCGTGACCGGCGGCGGCATTTCGATCTTTGATTTGCTGCCGGAAGCGCCGCTTGGCATTCCGCTGCTCGCCTGGGTGGGGGGCGCGATCTGGCTTGTCATTGTCGCGTTGATGTTCAAGTGAGCCTGCCCGCAAGCGTCGCCGAAACGCAGGCGCTGCTTGGCGCGGGTGGCTATGTTGCTGACAAGGCGCTGGCCACCACCATCCATCTGGCGCTCACCATGGGGCGCCCGCTTTTCCTGGAAGGTGAGCCCGGCACCGGCAAGACGGAAATCGCCAAGGTGCTGGCGGCGCAATTGCCGCGCCGGTTGGTGCGCCTGCAATGCTATGATGGTCTGGATATTTCATCAGCGGCCTATGAATGGAATCACGCGCGGCAATTGATGGCGATCCGCCTGGCCGAAGCCGCCGGCGATGTGGACCGCGCCTCGCTTGATCGCGGCATTTATGACCGCAAATTCCTCCAGCCGCGCCCCTTGCTGGATGCTTTGGAAGGCAGCCCCGCCGTGCTGCTGATTGATGAGCTTGACCGCGCGGATGAACCTTTTGAGGCGTTTTTGCTGGAAATCCTCGCTGATTTTCAGATCACGATTCCTGAGCTTGGCACAATAAAGGCGGCGACCCCGCCCGTTGTCATCATCACGTCCAACCGCACGCGCGAAGTGCATGATGCGGTGCGCCGGCGGTGCCTCTATCATTGGGTGGATTACCCGGATGCGGCGCGTGAGCGTGCCATCCTGAAACTCCGCGCCCCCGGCCTGCCGGAAGCGCTTTCCGCCCAGGTGGTCGCCTTTGTGCAAAAGCTGCGCGATGGCGATTACTTCAAGCTGCCCGGCGTGGCCGAGACGATTGATTGGGCGCAGGCTTTGGCCGCACTTGATGCCAAGGCGCTTGAGCAGGGCGTGGTGGATGAAACCCTCGGCGTTTTGCTGAAATACCAGGATGACATCGCGAAGCTGAAGGGCGAGGAAGCGGCGCGGCTGATTGCGGAGGCTCGGGCCGGGTGACGCCGGACCGCGACCCTGCCCGGATCATCGCCGGCGGCCAGCCATTATTGGCCTCGGCGCCGGGCGCGGGTGGGCATATCGCGGCCAATCTGCTGGCCTTTACAAGATTGTTGCGCCGTTCCGGCCTGCCGCTGGGGCCGGGCGAGGCACTCAGCGCCCTTGCTGCCCTGGCCGCGATTGACATCGCTGATCGCCGGCAGGTCCATGCCGCCTTGCGCGCCGTGATGGTGCATCGGCGTGAGCATTTTGAGTTGTTTGATCAGGCCTTCCAACTGTTCTGGCGCGATCCGGAAGCGGCCGCCCATGCCGCCGCCATGGCGGCTTTGGATGGCCAAAAGCCACCTTCCGAAAAACCCCCGCCGGCATCGCGCCGTTTGGCGGAGGCGATGCAGGGCGACAAACCAAAACCCCGCCCGCCGGAGCCGGAACCGCCGCGCCAGGATATGAGCTTCACGGTCAGCGACCGGGAAAAGCTGCAAAAGCTGGATTTTGAGGCCATGTCGGCAGCGGAAATCGCCGCCGCCAAGCAGGAAATCCGCAAACTCACCTTGCCCTTGGATGAAAAACCCACACGGCGCTTTCGCACGCACCCATCGGGCCGCATTGTGGATTTGCGCGCCACTTTGCGCCAAAGCCTGCGCCTTGGGGGCGATATACTGAAGCTGGAACACAAGCAGCGGCAGGAAAAGCCGCCGCCCCTGGTGGTGCTGTGTGATATCAGCGGCAGCATGGCACGTTATGCGCAAATCCTGCTGCATTTCCTCCATGCCGTTACCAATGAACGCGACCGGGTGCATAGCTTCCTGTTCGGCACGCGGCTGACCAATGTGACGCGGCAATTGCGCCATCGCGATCCGGAATTCGCCTTTGAGATGGTGTCCCATATCGTGCCGGATTGGTCGGGCGGCACGCGGATTGGCGAAAGCCTTGGCCTGTTCAACAAGCTTTGGGCGCGGCGCGTGCTTGGTCAGGGCGCGGTTGTGCTGCTGATCACCGATGGGCTGGACCGCGAAGGCGCGGCAGGGCTGGCGGAAGCCACCGAAAGGCTCAGACAATCCTGCACGCGTCTGATCTGGCTCAATCCGCTGCTGCGCTTTTCAGGGTTTCAACCGAAATCACAGGGCATCCGTGCCATGCTGCCCCATGTGGATGATTTCCGGCCCGTGCATAATCTTGAAAGCCTGCGCGCGCTGATCCAAACCTTATCCGATCCGCGCACCGGCCAAAGCAGAAGGATGGTCGCATGACCCAGAATGACAATGCCGAAGATATCCTGGCCATCGCCGCCACTTGGAAGGCAGCCGGTGAGGATGTGGCCATCGCCACCGTGGTGGAAACCTGGGGGTCTTCGCCGCGCCCGGCGGGATCGCGGCTTGCCATCACCAAATCGGGCAAGCTGGCGGGATCGGTTTCGGGCGGCTGCATTGAAGGGGCCGTGGCCGATGCCGCGCGGCAATCAATGGCAAGCGGCGCGCCGCAATTGCTCGATTTCGGCATTTCCGATGAACGCGCCTGGGAAGTCGGCCTTTCCTGCGGCGGCAAGGTGAAGGTGTTTGTGGAGCCGCTTTCATGAAATCCGCAACCCTTGCCCGGCTGCAAGCCGAACGCGCCGCCAAGCGCCCCGTGGTGCTGCTCACACGCCTTTCCGATGGCGCGCAATTGCTCTGGCCCGGTGATGATATGCCGGCGGCGCTGGTGGAAGCCTCCAAGGCCGCGCTTGGCAGTGAAGAGGCGGGCAATGTGACGCTGGGCGAGGATACCTGGTTCATCCACCCGCATAACCCGCCGCTTAGGATCATTGTTGTCGGTGCGGTGCATATCGCCCAGGCCATGGCGCCCATGGCCGCGCCGCTTGGCTTTGCCATGGTGGTGGTGGACCCGCGCCGCGCCTTTGCGAGTGAGGAACGCCTGCCCGGCGTGACCCTTTCCACCGATTGGCCGGATGAGGCGATGGCGGCCTTGGCGCCTGATGCGCGCACCGCCGTGGTGACACTGACGCATGACCCGAAGCTGGATGATCCCGCCTTGGATGCGGCGTTGAAAAGCGATGCTTTTTACATCGGCGCGCTCGGCAGCCGGCGTACTCATGCGAAGCGCGTGGCACGTTTGACGGAGCTTGGCCATGACGCAGCAGCGATGGGGCGGATCCATGCACCGGTTGGCTTGAATATCGAAGCGATTACCGCACCCGAAATCGCCCTTTCCATCATGGCGGAAATTGTCGCGGCCCGGCGCGGTGCCGCGCTTGGCGCGGTCAGGCCCATTCCCGGTGTCGCGGCATGATATTCGGCCCGACGCGGCTTGAAGAAGCGAAGGGCGCGATCCTGGCGCATACCATGCGCCTGACCGGCCGCGTCCTGAAAAAGGGCACGGTGCTGGATGATGGCGCCATCGCCGCTTTGCGAGAGGGTGGCCATCGGGAGGTCATCGCCGCGCGGCTTGAAGTGGGCGATGT
>JBIKXA010000096.1:0-13678 GCA_044356015.1 Roseomonas sp. | reverse complement strand
CACGCGCGGCTTCCTTCGGATTCAAGGGTACGGCCAATTCCAGGGCAAAGACATTCGCCGTCCCGAGCGGCAAAAGCCCCAGAAGCGCTGGGCTGCCTTCCAACCCAGCGGCAACTTCAGCAATGGTCCCATCACCACCCGCGGCGACCACTATTCGGTCCTTATGCGCGGCCAAGCGGGCGAGCCTTTCAGCGTCACCCGGCGCGCTCGTTTCCAGCAATTCGAATTTCACACCAAGCCCAAACAGCACATCCAAGGCGGCATAGAGCCTTGCGCGCTTACGCGCACCCGCTGCTGGGTTGAAAATGATGCATAGATTCGGCGCCATGAATCACAAATAAATCACGAAAACATTTCAAATGCGTGATGGTCGCAAGAATGTCATATGACACTTCATCACGCTCAAGAAATGTCATCTAAGCTTCATCCCGTGATTCCAACAATTTGGCTAGCCGACCTTCAGGAGAAACGCGAAGTCCTAGTGCCGATTCGCTGCGGTGCGGGGATTCGCTACAGGAGCGCAGCCAATGCCCCTCGCCTCAACGCCGCAAGCTTTCCGGACGATTTTTCTTTCTGATATTCATCTTGGCTTGCGTAGCTGTCGCAGTGACTCGCTGGTGGATTTCCTGCAGCAAGTCCAATGCGAAAAGCTCTATCTGGTGGGCGATATCATTGATGGCTGGCGGCTACGCCGGTCCTGGTATTGGGATTCCTATCATGATGAGGTCATTCGCCTGATCCTGCGCATGGCACGCCATGGGACCGAGGTTATCTATATCCCTGGTAATCACGATGAACTCTTTCGCGATTGGCTCGGGCTTGAAGTCGCGGGCGTGAAGCTTGCGCGAGAGGCGGAACATGTCTCAGCCGATGGGCGCCGCTTTCTGGTTATCCATGGTGATGAGTTTGATGGTGTCATCCGCTATGCCAAATTCCTCGCCCATTTGGGCGATTGGGCCTATGATTCGGCGCTATTGGTGAACCGGTGGTTCAATTTCCTTCGGCGCCGGCTGGGCTATCCCTATTGGTCGCTCTCGCAATGGTTGAAGCGACAAGTCAAGGAGGCGGTCAAGGCGATTGACCGGTTTGAGACAGCGCTCGCCCATGAAGCGCAATCACGCGGGATGGATGGCGTCATTTGCGGCCATATTCACCACGCCGAAATGCGCATGATCCACGGCATTCTCTATATGAATGATGGTGACTGGGTGGAAAGCTGCACGGCGCTGGTTGAACACCAGGATGGGCGCTTCGAATTGCTGGACTGGTCGCGCCGTGCCGCCGCCATGAGCCGAAAGCCGCTGCCGGCGCCGGCGCCCGATCTTGTCCACCAAATCCTGCCAAGCTTACGTTGAATCCATGCGTATTCTGATTGTCAGCGATGCCTGGTTTCCCCAGGTCAATGGCGTGGTGCGCACCCTTTCCGTGGTGGCCGATAAGCTGACCGCGATGGGCGATACGGTTGAGGTGATCGGGCCGGATCGCTTCAGAAATCTGCCCATGCCTGGCTATGCTGAGATCCGCCTGGCCATCGCGCCCAAGCGACGCCTGGCACAGCTTGTCGCCGATTTCGCGCCCGAGATCATCCATATCGCAACCGAAGGCCCGCTTGGCTGGGCCATGCGTGGACTTTGCCGGCGCAACAAATGGCCCTTCACCACGGCATTCCACACGCGTTTTCCGGAATATCTGGAGGCACGCACGCGCATTCCGGCCGATTGGTCCTGGCGCATGATGCGCCGCTTTCATGAAGCTGGTGATGGTACCTTTGCGGCTACAGCCTCGCTCAGGCAGGAACTCGCGAAACGCGGCTTCACGAAAATTCGCGCATGGACGCGCGGCGTTGATCTCGAGAGATTCAATCCGGCATCACGCGATGAATGGCCTGGCTTGCCGCGCCCTGTCTTTCTCTATGCCGGTCGGGTGGCGATTGAAAAGAATATAGAAGCCTTCCTGACGCTCGATCTACCCGGCAGCAAGGTTGTTGTGGGTGATGGTCCCGCCTTGCCTGCCCTACGACACAAATTCCCCGACGTGACCTTTACCGGCTACCGCGAGAATGGCGCACTGGCGCGTTCCTATGCGGGGGCGGATGTTTTCGTCTTTCCATCCCGCACCGATACTTTCGGCCTGGTGCTGCTTGAAGCCTTGGCAGCGGGAACGCCTGTCGCCGCCTTTCCGGTGACGGGCCCGATTGATGTCATCACCGATGAACGGGTCGGCGCCTTGGATGAGGATTTGCGTACCGCTTGCCTTAAGGCGCTCGACTGCGACCGCAGCATGGCCCGTCGCCATGCGGAAGCCTGGTCATGGGATGCCTGCGTGGCGCAATTCAGGGCCGCCCTGGTGCCGATCAAATAGGGGCTTTGCTGTCATTATTCTTTCATCACTTCGTCACGCATCCATCATGCGCGTGAGTCATTTGAATGGATGTCAGGTTACGGAGGTTCCCCCAATGCTTTCTCGTCGCGCAACCCTTACACTTTCCGGCTTGGCGCTGCTGAGCGCAAAGGCAAAGGCGCAGTCTGATTGGCGCCAGCAGATTCCCGAAGTGCGCTATGGCATGATCTCGGTCGAGAATGAGCGCGATGCGATTGCGCGGCTGCAGGGTCTGCAGGCCTTCATGGCGCGCGAATTGCGCACTTCCTTTCGCGTCTTTCGCGGGTCTGACTACGCCGCCGTGGTTGAAGCGATGCGCGCCGGTCATTCGGAACTGGCCTATCTTGGCCCCGCCTCCTATGGTCTCGCGCGCCGGGTGATGGGTGAGCGTGTCGCGCCGATTTTCCGCTTCATTGATAATCAGGGCATGGAAGGTTATCACAGTGCCATGATCGTGAAGGCGGATAGTCCGATCCGCCAACTGGAAGACATGCGCGGCAAGACGCTTGGCTTCAGTGATCCCAATAGCACATCGGGCTTCCAGGTGCCGGGCTGGTTCCTGCGCCGCCAAGGCATGGATCCAGCCAGCTTCTTCGCAAAAACTGGTTTTACCGGCAGCCATGAGCAAGGCGTTATGGCCGTCATCAATGGCACGTTTGATGCGGCTGTTTTGGCCTATTCCAATGAACGTCGAAATACCTTTCAGCGCATGGTGGAAAAAGGCATGATCCCGGATGGCGCGGTGCGCGTTATCTGGAAATCCCCACTCATTCCGAATTCACCCATTGTCTTACGAATGGATCTTCCTGAGACCTTCCGGCGTGAGGTGATTGCTGCCTTCGCGGCCCTGCCCGAACGCGACCCGCAGGCCTTCCGCGAGATGTCTTCCGGCGCACGCGGCTTGGCGCCGGCGAAGCATGAAGACTACCTCGACATCATGGCGATACTTGAAGAAAACGCCGCACGCCGCCGGGAAAGGCGTTCCTGATTTCTTCCCCGGCAATCATCGCGGCGGAGGGCCGCTGGCGCGCAGCACGGGCTATTCGCCAGCGGAATTGGTTTCTTGGGGCAATACTCCTCGGCCTTGCCGTCACAATCTCCGCCTGGCTCGGTGAGGTCAGTATCCCGCGGCTGTTGCGCGGCCTTCCGCTTGCGGGGGATTATATCGCGGGTACCATACCACGCCTTCGGTTTGATCATTTCTTTGCCGATCTTGCCTATTGGATGTGGGGCTTCACGGATTGGGTGCTGCTGCTCGCGGATACCTTGCTGATTGCCTATGTCGGCACGGTTTTGGGCGGTGTGGTTGCGCTGCTGCTTTCGTTCCCGGCCGCCGCGACACTGGCGCCGCCCTGGGTGGTTTCCATCATTCGTCGCGGTTTGGAATTCATGCGCACTGTGCCGACCTTGGTGTTGGCCTTGATCTTTGTCTATGCCTTCGGTCTTGGCGCCTTTGCCGGCATGCTTGCCATTGCCGTCCATTCTGCCGGCGCGCTTGGAAAGCTTTTTGCTGAAGAACATGAAAACGCTTCCCTTGCGCAGATGGAAGCGGTGCGCGCGGCTGGCGGTTCATGGCCGGCGCAAATGCGCTTTGGCATTTTCCCGCAATCCCTGCCGGGCGTCTTGAGCTACGGCTTGCTCCGATTCGAAATCAATGTCCGTGAGGCGAGTGTGCTTGGCATTGTCGGCGCCGGTGGCATTGGGGAGGAACTCTACCTCGCGGTGCGCCAGTTTGAGTATCAGGATATTTCCGCAATCCTTGTGCTGATCCTGGTGACGGTGGCGGCGATAGATTTGCTCTGCGGGCGGTTGCGTCGTCGCGTTTTGGGTGGGGCGGCGTGATGAAATCCCGCCTTGCGACCCCGCTTATGTTTGGCTTGCTGCTGTTGCTGCTGATTGCCGGCTTGTGGCGCATGGATGCCTCGCCCGAGCGCATCATCAACGGCCTCACGAAACTGGGATGGCTGGTCGCGTTGATGTGGCCGCCCTCTGCCGGGGGCGTGCTGCCAGAACTGCTGATGAGTTTGCTGGAAAGCCTGGCCATGGCATTCCTGGGCACCGTGCTTGCCGTCGTGGTGGCGCTGCCGCTCGCCTTGCTCGGCGCCGGGAATGTCATCGGCAATATGTTGCTGCGATTTTCAGTGCGCCGGCTTTATGATGGGTTGCGCGGCATAGATACGCTGATCTGGGCACTGATTTTTGTCGCTGCCGTGGGCATGGGGCCGTTTGCGGGCATCCTTGCCTTGGCTGTGCCCGATATCGGCACGCTGTCAAAACTGTTCAGTGAGGCACTGGAATCCGCGGATCGACGGCAAGTGGAAGCCGTGCGTGCCGCGGGGGCCA
Source organism: Roseomonas sp. (assembly GCA_044356015.1). GTDB lineage: Bacteria > Pseudomonadota > Alphaproteobacteria > Acetobacterales > Acetobacteraceae > Neoroseomonas. The sequence continues at coordinate 8,956 of JBIKXA010000096.1, read as the reverse complement.
ACCGCGTATTGGCGGTGCGGCTTGGCTTGATCCCGCAAGTGGCACCCGTGATGCTGTCCCAAATACTCTATACACTTGAATCCAATGCGCGGTCTTCGACAGTGCTTGGAATTGTTGGTGCCGGTGGCATTGGCCTCGCCTTGGCCGATCGCATCCGCATCAATAATTGGGACGAGGTTGCCTTTATTGTGTTGCTTATTTTGGCCATGGTGGCGGCGATTGATTTCGTGAGCCGCAGGCTACGTCTCAAGATTATCCGCGCAACCTGAATACCGGGTCAGCGCCGCCAGGCTGAGGTGAAGCGGATCAGTACCCTGCTTGCAACGATTTCTGAAAGCTTTGCCGTGAGCGATATCGCGAGGATAACGCAGGCCATTGCCGCCGCAGCGCTTACCTGACCGGCTTCATCCATATGCACAACGGCGATCGAAGCCGGTTTGGTGTCGGGACCATAAAGGAAGATCAGGGCGCTCACCGTCGTCATGGCGCTGACGAAAAGGAAGACCAGAATTTCAAGAATGGCGGGCAGGCAGATCGGTAAGGTCACGCGGCCAAAGGTCCGCCAGATCGGCACATGCAGGCTGGCACTGGCAGCCTCAAACTCCGGATCAAGCTGCCTGATCGCTGTTACCGCCGTCAAATGCCCCACCGTGTAGAAATGCACGATGGAATTGAGCACAAGAATCGCGAGCGTGCCGTAAATGATCTCAAGCGGATTGGCCGGGTGATTGAAGAAAATGATATAGGCAAGGCCAAGCACCAGCCCCGGCACAGCAAGCGGCACGGTGGTAAGAAACCGGAGCGGCCCGGCCAAAAAGCTGCGCGCAGGGCCGCGTTCCAGGCTATAGGCAATGACGAATATCAGCGCCGCGCCGATAAAGGCGGTGATCAGGCTGAGCTTCACGGAAAGCCAAACGGATTGCCAGCCGGCCGTATCAAACCGCGTGAAGTCATAATTATCCAGTGTAAGTGACAGATTATAAGGCCAGAACCGGATGAAGGAACCCCAGACCGAGACAGCAACAATCACCAGCAAAGCGCAGGCCACAAGCAGGCAGATCAGCAAGGCTGGAATGTCGCGCCAGCGGCGTGGCTTTGGCCGATAGGCGACGGCGCGCCCCGACATGGTCGCACTTCTTTTCCCATGCGCCCAGCGATCCAGCAGAAAGGCAAGAATGGCCGGCAGCAACAGCACAAGCCCAACCACGGCGCCCATGTTCAAATCCTGCCGCCCCACCACCTGCTTATAGACATCAGTGGCAAGCACATTGAACTGCCCGCCGATAACCTTGGGAATGCCGAAATCCGTTACCACCAGGGTGAAAACCACAACGCTTGCCGAAACCAGGCCATACATGGCGCCGGGTAGTGTCACGGTCATGAAAATGCGAAGGCGGGAGGCTTTCAGCGCCTCGGCCGCTTCATACAAACGGCCATCGGCGGTGGAAAGCGCGACAGAAAGAATAATGGCCGCCGCAGGGAAGCAATAGAAAATTTGCGCGCCGATAATGCCCCAGGGCCCGTAAATACTGCCGCCACCCATAAGGCCCCGCAGCATGCCCTGATTGCCAAACAGATAGATCAGCGACAAGGCCGGCAGCAGCGATGGCGCCAGGATCGGCAGCAGCATGATGGCGCGGAAAATCCATTTGCCGGGCATGCAGCTTCGCGTCAGACCATAGGCATAAGCGAAGGCGAGTGGGATCACCACGCATGTCGTGACCACGGCGGTCCAAACCGAATTCCAGGCCGACTGCACCAGGCTTGGCGTGGTGACATAGGTCGCAAAATTGCGCAGCCCGACAAAGCTGCCCTGCTGGTCTTCAAAAGCACGCAACAAAAGGCTGGTTAAGGGTAGCGCCAATGCCAAAAGCAGGAACACAAAGCCAATGCCTTGTATGATGCGCAACAAGGTTTCATCCGGCGATGTCTTGGGCCGGATGATCGGCAATGCCTCCACGAAGGGCCTAGTGGTGCGCACGGAAAATCAAAAGCCGATCAGGGCGAAAACGCGTGAGCAATTCAGCACCAGGGATGGCCTTCAGCTCCACCACACGCACCGGCGGCACATCGGCTTCAAAGCGGAGCCCATGCGCTTCAAGCGCAATGCGGCAGATTGGCCCCAGAAACTCAATGCCGGTGACTTTTGCAGGAAAGCCACCCGTCACCTGTTGGCCGATGGCATGCAGCTCGACATCTTCGGGCCGGATGAAGACCTCAACTTCCTCTCCATAAAGCAAGTTACGCGCCGCATCCGCCGGCATAACCAGATCCTTGAAGGCGATGTGCCCGACGGGCGTGTGAACCTTCGCGGTGAAATGCGCCGAGCGGCCGATGAAGCCCGCGACAAAAGGTGACGCGGGCTGCGCATAGACTTCTTCCGGCGTCCCCACCTGCTCAATGCGCCCCTGGGACATCACGACAATGCGATCGGAAACGCTCAGCGCCTCTTCCTGGTCATGCGTGACTAGGATGGTGGTCACACCAAGCCTTTGTTGCAGGGAACGGATTTCCTGCCGCAGATGCAACCGTACAATGGCATCAAGCGCGGAAAGCGGTTCATCGAGCAAAAGAAGCCCCGGTTCTGCGGCCAGGGCGCGTGCCAGGGCGACGCGCTGCTGCTGACCGCCCGAAAGCTGGGCCGGGTATTTGGCGATTTGATCCGAAAGCCCAACCAGATGCAGCAATTCGTCAACGCGCTGCTGCCTGCGGGCCTTGGGCCAGGCCGCGCCACGCAGCCCATAGCCGACATTCTCGGCAATGCTGAGATTTGGAAAAAGCGCGTAGGATTGGAAAACAATGCCGAAATCACGCTCTGCCGGCGGCAGCGCCGTGATATCACGCCCCGCCTGAATGATGCGCCCCACAGTCGGCGGATCAAGCCCGGCAATGGCACGGAGCAAGGTGGTCTTGCCGCAGCCCGATGGCCCAAGGAAGGAGACCAACTCACCTGATGGAATATTCAGGCTTACGCGTTCGAGTGCAACGAAATTGCCGAATTGCTTGCCGACATCCCTGATCACCAGAAAGGGATCGCCGATGCCGGAAAAGCCCCCGGCATCGGCGCCCAGACCATGATCAAGGGCTGCACCCATCAAGTTCAACGCGGCGCAGATTTGCCGTCATAACGGCGCTGCCATTCCGCAAGCAGCCTATCGCGCGCCAAGGCGATTTCGGCAAAATTCGCGCTCACAAGACGCTGCGCGAATTCCGCCGGATAGCCACGCACCGTCGGTTCAACGCCCGGCAGGGCCAGCAGGGCGTAGTAGCGGCCATAGAGCTCAGCGGCAGTGCGGGAGACGGTGAAATCCGCAAGGCGCTTCGCGGCTTCCAGATTGCGTGTGCCGCGCATGATCGCCGTGGCTTCAAGGTCGAAGCCAACGCCATCGGTCGGCACGATGATGTCAATCGGTGCGCCTTGGTTCTTCAGCGCGACAGAGCGCATATCGAAGGAAAGGCCTACACCGAATTCACCGCGCGCGGCGTTGTTGCAGGGCGCGCTGCCGGAATGGGTATATTGCTGAATATTTTCATGCAGACGGTTCATGAACTCCCAGGCGCCCTGTTCACCCTTATTGGCGATCCAGCCAACCATGGTGAGAAAACCAGTGCCGGAGGAATTCGGGTTCGGCATGACAATCTGGCCACGGAAGCGCGGGTCCAACAGGTCTTGCCAAGTGGTTGGGCGTGGCAGATTGCGCTGCTGCGCCACCACCGTATTGAAGCAGATGGCAGAGACAAAGGCATCCATGCCGGTCCAGGTCATGGGGCTGCGCGCGCTCCGCATATTGGGGCGCAGCGCCTCGGCACCACGGGGGGTATAGGGTTCCAGCATATCCTGCGCTTCCATTTGCAGCAGGGAGAAGACGGAAAGCCCCCACACCATATCCGCGCGCGGATTGGCCTTTTCGGCAATCAGGCGCGCGGTGATCACGCCGGTTGAATCGCGCACCCAGGCGATTTCCACATCACGCAGCGCGGCCTCTGCCGCCTGTTTGAAGGGTGCCAGCTGCTCATTTTCAAGCGCTGTATAGACGGTCAGGCGCGTGCGCTGCTGCGCCTCGGCCATGGGCGCCACGCCAAGAAAGGCGAGCGCGAGTAGGATAAACCGCATGATGGAGCCTCCTCTAAAGACGAGTTTGGCTATCGCGCGTTCAGCTACGGCGTTGTGACGGTTTGATGACACTTCCGTGTCAATTCGCTTCCAAAATACCCGGCCTTTCGCCGGCAGCCAGCCGGGCTTCGATATGCTCGATCAGCCGTGGCAGCTCTGCGATGGTGTCAATCACCAAATGGGCGCCCGCGCGCAGCAAGGGTTCACTCGCGGTTCGACGAAGCTCTGCACGCTGATCCGGCGACAGGCTGGCAAGCTCCTCGGCGGAGAGCCCTGGATTATTGCCGGTCAGCGCGGCGCCAACGGCCCAGCAGCCTGCCGCGCGCGCCTCACCAATGCCGGGCGCGGTATCATCCAGCTTGATCACGCTGCTGGCGGGCCAGATGCCCATCTGCGCCAAGGCTGACCAGATTTGCAGCGGCGCAGGACGCCCCGCAGCGAGGTCGCCCGCGCAAATCGTGACTTCCGGCAAAAAGCCCTGCGCGGCTGCAAGCGGCATGAGGCGTTGCATGATCGGGCGCGTATAGCCGGTGGTGGATCCGATTCGAATGCCGCGCGCGGCGCACCAATCAAGCGCGGCGCGCGCGCCGGGAATGAGCGTTGCATGCGATTCAACGGCCGCCACATTCATGGGCTCAAAAACCTCGAAAATCGCATCAATGGCGGCATCGTCGAAATCGCGCCCATGCTTGGCCCGCCACGCGGCGGCCACGGCAGGGGAGGTGCCAACCAGGCGAATATGATCGCGCTTCGCCATGCCCATCGGGCCGCGCGCATCGGCGATGGTGATTTCCACGCCGAAATGCGCAAAGGCCTTCACGAAAGCGCCCATGGGGGCGCGGCTGCCGTGATCCACCACGGTGCCGGCCCAATCCAGGATGATGGCTTTGATTTTCTGTGTCATGGGTTTGCTTCCATATCGGCCAGCACTTCTTCGGCAATGCCAAAACCCGTGCTTGCGCCCGTGCCGGAGGTGACAGAGACCAAGCGCACCCCAGGCATGGGCGTTTCAAAAAAGGCGTCATCAGGGCCCGAGGGATAAAGCCCGGTCCATCTTTCGGTGATTTTCGGTGCCGGAAGATCTAGCACACGCTGCGCTTCCCGGATGATCAGGGCATCCACCGCTTCCGGCTGGAAGGGATCAGGTGTTGGCCCGTAATGATGGCTGTCACCCACCACCAGGGAACCATCGGCGCTTTGCACAACTATCAGATGCACGCCATGGTCAAGTTCTTCCTTTTGCTCAAGCTGAAGACGCTCACGCAAGATTGGCAAGGATGGGCATTCCGCATAACCGCGATAGCGATGCAGCCCAAGATCGCTCATGATGGCAGCGGGCAGGCGCCAACCAGGGTCGGCCAGGCGCAGCATATGCAGCTTGCAGAGCGTGACCTGACGACGCGCAAAGGCATCCGGGAACAGCGTGGAAATATCCGGGCCTGGGCACACTACGATGCGTGGCGCGTGGAAAACGCCCTCGGTTGACGTCACTTGCCCTGAGGCGATTTCACGCACAGCGCAGCGCCAAAAGAACCTCACGCCAAGCGTCTGTTCAAGCCAGCGGGCCAGGCGCGGAATCGCCTCTCGGCTTTCCACCCGAAGCTCATGCGGGCTATGCAGCGCGGCCAGGAGTTCAGCATTGCGGAGCGGCGCCGGAATTTCGGCGCCTTCCAACAGGCGGCAGCCATCGCCCATCGGGCTTGCCAGGAATTCTTGCAGGACGCTGACCGCCTCGGGCCGCCGGACCGCCATCAGCAAGCCGCGGTGATGAACCGGAATGCCAGCCAGCGGCGCCACTTCAGCCCAAAGATCACGGGAACGGCGCGCGCGTGCCCAGGTTTTATGCGCGGCTTGCCCTGTGACGGTCACAAAGCCGAAATTGCGAATGCTGGCACCATTGGCCTGCGCGTCGCGATCAAGCACCGCGACCTTCAAGCCGCGCCGCGCCGCATGCAGCGCATGAGCGAGGCCAAGAATACCCGCGCCGATCACCACGAGATCAAAGGCCTTATTCATGTGATAACTCCATGGCTGAGGGCTCCTTGGCTGATCCTAGCCTGGCTTCTAAAGCACCTGCTGGAAATCCAGCAAAAGGCATTGGGGTTACTTGCGGCGGATCAGAGGCTGGCGCCGGATGGTGGTATTTGTTCGCATTCCTCCCAATGCATAAGGAGGATTTCCAGGAAAACCGACTTTTTGTGTCCGGCTTCCCGTGCCGCTTGCTTGAACTTCCGGCGAAATGCTTGAGTGACCGAAAAGTTAAGTTCTTCCTTCCGGATCTTTTTGGGTTTTGGCGCCTTCATCCTAGACATGGAAGACGATTTTGATGCTTGAGCCTCAGTCAGAGGCGCTGCGCCAGCGTTGCCCGTGGCTTTGGCACCTTCCCTAACAGGTGTCACAGATTTTCCAGCTGTCTTGACGCGTTTCTTGGGTGCGGCGCTTTTTCTCAAGAAAGATCTCCTCATTATTGAGTGAGACCATCGCGAGGAGCCAAGACGATCAATCGCGTCTAGTTGAATTTTTTATGAATGTTTTGTGACAAAAGCCGCGTGGCGGTTGCATGCTCAGCACCCTACCACGCGGAAATGTTTGGCCTAATGGTTACCGTGCGCGCAGCAATTCCGGAACGCGCAGCAGGATGAATTCATTCGCATCAGCCCGGAAAAATTGACGACCAGCGCTGAAAGGGAGGTTATTGTCGTTGCCGACGATAATGTGATCACCATCCACTGCCGCGACATTTTCGATCGTGAAGAAAGGGAAAGTGAAGCGGTCACGCGGCGTATTGGCAGGAAGATCACCCCTGACCCGCGCGCGGCCTTCGGGATCGCGGATCGACATCAGATCAATATGCGCGATCTTGCGCACGAAACCCTCTGCATCTGTTTGTGCCATATCCACCAGATACACCCGCTTGAAGCGCGCAGGCAGCGGGAAGCAAGGTTGCTCTGCGGAAGGCCGCACACCCTGGGCGCAAGCAAGGCCCGGATCGCCCTCACCATTGTCGCGCTCAATCACCAAGGCACGGGTTGCATCAATGAAATTGAAGTCCCCAATGGCCGTAGCGCCGGCTTCCAGCCGGTAGCGCAAGCTGCGCCCGGTCCACGCCATGCGTGGTACGCTGAATTCAAGAATGCGGAGGAACTGGCCTTCGGGCTGATCTGAATTGGCCGTGAAAAGGGGCTGCTCCAGCAATGCCCAAAGCGTTTGACCATCCGGCGTCAGCGCCATGCCCTCATAGCCACCAGAGCGCCGCACGCGAAAAGAAACCCCAGCTGTGGGGCTTGCGGCAACCTGCAGCGCCGGGTGATCAGGTGACATCAATACCTGGCCATCCAGCCTCGTTTCAATGACGCGCTGGACAATGCCATCGGCAGAGATATGAATCAGGAAGGGGCCAAATTCATCACCGATCATGAAGCTTCCGTCCTGGAGCGGCTGAATGCTCTCAAGATCGAAATCAGCTCCGGTCAGATAGCGTTGTTCCGTACCTTCATAGGCAATGCGGAAGGAAATGCGCCGCAGCGGATCGCGCAGAAAAGTTGTTTGCAGCAGTGCCACCTGACCGGTGGTCCAATCCGGCCGGACCTTGTGGAACATCAGCAGCGCATCCGGGCTGTTGCGACGATTACCGAAACCGTTATCGGTCAGAACCCAGTAATGGCCGGGTTCATTCGCAACCGGCTTGATGCCGGAAAAGCCTTGGACAGGTTGACCAATGAAGGGAAAGGCAATGCCCGTCTGGCGATTGCCATGCATCGCGCCAGTATCACCCATGACCGCACCCGGCGTATCAACGCGCAAATTGCCAGGCCCCGCGAATTTGCCGGAAACCAGCGCATCGCGCGGCGCATCTGCCGGTGGTACTGCCATGGTGAAAGCAGGCAGAATGGCATGACCGGCCAAGGTTGCTTCGAAGCGCTGATCCGCCAAAGCGGGAACGGCGAAGCAAAGCGCAGACGAAAGCAGAAGGTGGCGCAGCTTGAGCATGGTAACTCGTCCTCCATTAAATGAAGAAACTTCGTAACAACGCCTCATGACATGGCGAGGACCGATTGATTGCAGAACCATGAAAGGCGGAAAGACGTCTGGAGATGCCCTGCTCCCAATTTCTGGCGTGCACCTGCCCCGGTTTCATACTGCTCCTTTGATCACCTATTGTGCAGCAAAGAAGATGAAGCCCAGGCACAGGCAGAACAGGTGAACTTCGCAAAGAAGCGGTGCGCATAGCGCTGACCAGCGGGCTTTCGCGGCGCCAGGTTGCGGATGACCTTGGGGTCGGCTTTTCCACCTTGAACAAATGGGCGCGCGCGCATCGTAGCACGGACGTGATTTCTGCCGAGCTGTCCAGCCACCGCCCCCTCACATTGACAGCCGGGGCCGCGCGATGTTCGCTTTCATCAGCCCCGAGAGTGGGCGAGGAGGAAAAAGCCATGAAGAAGCGTCAGATCCTGCGCGCTGCGGCCGGTCTTGGACTGCTGGCCGCCCCAGCCTATGCGCAAGCGTCTTTCCCCAGTTCTCGCATCCGCATGGTCGTGGCCTTCCCGCCCGGTGGAAACACGGATGTTTTTGGGCGCCTGTTTGCCGAGCCCTTCGGGCAGGCGCTCGGCCAGCCCGTGGTCGTCGACAATCGCGGCGGCGCGGGCGGTCTCATCGGCTCGGGCGAGGTGCATCGCGCCCGACCGGATGGTTATACGTTGATCTTCCAGAGCCCGACGGCCGGGATCACAGGCCCGCTCACACGTCGTGTGCCGCCCTTTGATCCCGTGACGGGGTTTTCGCATATCTCCATCCTCGGCATTACGCCGCTCACCCTGGCGGTGCACCCGCAGCTTGGCGTGA